>NZ_JACAPT010000024.1:0-150584 GCF_013385565.1 Pseudomonas sp. E6002
ACTACCCTGACACCGGGGGGTACTCAATCAATCAATCAATCAAACCACTCCCCCCGCTCAAGAAACGTATTCCGAATCATCTCCACCACCCACCCCACCTCCAGCGGATGCCGCACATCAGCACCCACCCCCATCCAGACCTGCCGCTGCATCCCCTCCAGAAACACCCCATCCAACGCCGTCAACCCACGATCAAAACAACTCATATACCGCGGCAACAACCCAATACACGCACTGCACCGAATCATCTCCAGCATCAGCGGATACGCTTCCACCCGCACTACCCCCGCCAGCCGCTGCTCCACCAGGCTATTCCACGGCCGCAGCGCCTCCACCTGCCGGTCCGGCTGCCACTGCACCAACATATAATCCGCAAGGTCTTCAATGCTGTCCGGCCGCACTGCCAACCGCGAATACCGCTTGGCAATATGCGGCGAATAATCCAACCGCGCCAACACCTCTGGCGCCCCAATGGCAAAACTCGGCCCCGCCCCCGGCGAATCCATCCCCGACAACCACACCACCACATCCGCATCCAGCGCCTGCAACCCCAACTCGCTGTCGATGGAAATGATCTCCAGCCGCACACTCGCATTGCGCCGCAACAGCGCAATCAGGTCCCGCCCCAGAATGTCATGCAGGATCGACTCGGCAACCGCCAGCCGAATCAACGGCTGCTCCAGCACCGGCAAGCGTCGCTCATGCGCCAGGGCAATCAACTGCGCCTGCAACTGCTGCCCTTCACGACTCAGGGCCAGGACATTGCCCTGATAGCTGAACAGCGAACGCCGCAGTTGCTCTTCCAGCTGCGCCAGGCGCTTGCGCAACTGCGTGGCCTTGATATTGAGGCTGCGAGCCGCCTGCATGAAACACCCACAGCGGGCGCTGATCAGGAAATACTGCGCCACCTCGGGCTCGATGGCGGCCGCCAGGGCCAGCCAGGCCTCGCGGGATTCGGTCGACGCACGATAAGGCGCGACGCCGTGGGGTACAGCCGGTTCAACAAATACCATGGGAGACTCCCTGTCTTGTGGGTACTGTGCATCCAATGCGGTGATACGGTTTTACTCCAGTACCTTGTTCAGCTCGGCGCCGTCGATACTCAAGGTCGCGGTATTGAGCATGCCTTCCAGGTAGGCCTTGGCAATCTGCTCCTGGCGTTGCGCACGCAAGGCCTCGGTCAAGCGGCCACGCAGTTCATCCAGCGTGGCGGTGCGCGCCGGTTGTTGCCCAGTGAGTTTGAGCACGTGAAAACCCGCCGCACTCTGCACCGGCTCCGACACCCCGCCCGTCTTGAGCCGCGCCACCACACCGCGCATTTCAGGCACCAGTTGCTGCAACGGCTGCATCCCGGCATCGCCACCGCGCCGGGCGCTGTCGGGGTCCTGGGAATACTGGCTGGCCAGGGCGGCAAACTCGCCTGGCGAGGCCTGCGCCTTGCGGCTCAACTCCTGGGCCTGGCGGCGCACATTGTCGACGGTTTGCGGGTCGCTCACGGCCAGGAAAATCTGGCTGACCTGGTACAACGGCGGCGTCACCCATTGTGCCTTGCCGCTGTCATAGGCTTGCTGCAATTCGGCGGCGCTGGGGTAATCCGTCGGCACCTGGCTGACCGACAACATGTAGTCGCGAAATACGATCTGCTCGGTGGCGGCGCGGGTCTGTTGCTCCACCTCCGGGCGCTGCCGCCAGCCCTGCGCATCTGCCTGTTCAAGCACGGCCTTTTGCGCCAGGCGTGAACGCAGCCAGGTTTCCAGGGCGCCACGGTTGCCACGCAGTTGCTCGCGGGTTTCCGCCGGCAAGGCGGCCAACACCGACTTGAGTTCGGCGAGGTCGATCTGCTGGTTGCCCAGGCGCGCCACCGCCGGCCCGTCCTTCACGGCCACCGGCGCCGGCTGCTGGGCTGCGACCGGGTCACTGCCCGGCCGCAGGCTCAACCCCACCGCGACCGCCAGCACCACCAGGGCGCCAGCGCCGACCACCAGGGCTGGTTTCTTCACAGTGCAGGCGCCTCTTCGCGCGCGTCGACAGCAGGCGCGGACCCGGCCTGGAGCTGCGCGGCTTGCTGGCTGTATTCACGCAGGTAGACGATGAATTCCTGCAGCAGGCGGTCCCACAATTCCAGCTGATTGCGCAAGTACGGCGCACCCACGCCGGCGGCCACCACGTCCATCTCCATCAGCAGGAACTCACCCTGCAACGACAACCGCGCAAAACGTCGGGAAGCGTTCCAGACCTGGGCCAGCCCCTCGGGCAATTCGCCCTGCACCCGCAGCGCGCAGCTGTAGGTGAAGTCCACATAGCTGCCCTGCTCTGCCGCCGGGTTGCCGAAACGCACGGCGAAGCCGATGCCCTGGCTTGCGCTGAGCAATTGCACGATGCCGTTCTGCTCGGTCTGGTTGACTCGGTAGCCGGCTTCCTGCAGCAGCTCGGTCAAGGCTTGCGGGGTCACGCTGGTGATCAGTTGTACGTCGCTCATAGGGGTATCTTCCTTGTCGATCAATGATTAGTGACGGTCTGTGGAGCATCGAACCGATTAAGGTAAAGGCCGTCACCAAAACCCTGGGCGAGTTCCTCGAACTTGACCCGGGTGCTGCTGGCGAACGGTTGGCGGATGCTCATCACGTCGGCCACGTCGATTTTTTCGTAGGCCGTCAGCAACTGCTGGGCCACGTCGTACATCTGTTGATTCTTGACTGAACATTGCTGCACTTGTGTGTCACGTTCCGTGAGTTGCGCCTGCAAACGTGCGCGCTCGGTTTCTTTGCCCCGGGCGATTACCAGCAAGTCTTCATAGGCTTTCTTGAACTTGCCCACCTGCTCATTGCTCGCGGCCACCTGGGCCTGGGCCTGGCTGTGCAGACTCTGTTGCTGGCCCACCAGTTGCTCGGCCACGCCACGGGTCTTTTCCAGTTCGGCGGTCAGTTGCTTGACCTGCGCCTGGGCCTGCTTGGCCTGGGTTTCGGCGGCGATGCGTGCGGCACTGGCTTGGGCCTGCTCGCTTTGCAGCGCCCGCAACTGCTGGGTGGTGCTGCGCAGCTGAGTGCGCAGGCGCTCCTCCATGCCTTCAGCCGAAGCGCCGGTGGTGACGAGCAGTAGAAGCAGGCCGCAAATTCGCGTGTTCATGAGCTTTCTCCGGCGCATCAGAAGCGCGTGTTGAGTTCCAGTTGCATGACATCCACTTCAAACGGCGCGCCATACACTTCGGAGGCGCTGAGCCAACGGGCACTGGCGTAGATGTTCTTGTCGAGGCCGTAGTTGGCACCGATGAAATAGCCCTTGGCGTTGGTGCCGCCGAGGTGGAACGAGGAGTCGTTGAAGCCGTCCGGCAAGGCATCCGGCTGGATGTATTTGTAGCCGGCCAGCACGTTCCAATCGCCCTTCTTGCGCATCTCCAGCGCACTGCCGAGGGTGAACTGCACCAGCAGCGCATTGCCGCCGCTTTCAAACTGGCCGTCGCTGTTGAGGTTGTTGACGATCTGGCCTTCGCTGCGCTTGAGCATCTCGCCCTTGTCGTAGGCCAGGTTGTGGATGAAGTTGGTCTGGCTGCGCAGCTTGAGGTCTTCCGGCAGCTCGCTGTCCCAGGCCAGGTTGAGGTCCAGCACGTTGAACTTGGACGCCAGGCCGACGAATTGCGGTTGCGGGGTCAGGCCAGGCGTTGCCGGGTTGGGGGTGATGTCCCGCAGCAGGAACACGCTGTTGCCCTTCTGCATGAAGGCCAGGCGCGTGCCATCGGTATCGCACGCCGGCTGGCCGGCCCACGGCGAGCAAGGGCTGGAGCGTTCGCCCTGGATATCGCCGAAGTGGTAGTAGGCCATCGAGCCCTTCAGGCTGTTGCTGCGGTTGATCTTCCAGTCGGCGCCGATCTGCCCGCCGAACAGCCATTTGTTTTCGCTCTCGTCCTTGTCGAAGCCGTTGGTGGTGGCGGTGTCGGGGCTGTATTCCACCGGGAACGCGCCGAGGGTGCCGAACAGGCCCCAGTCGCTGTTGAGCTTGTGGTTGAAGATCGCCGCCACACCGTCGAAGTTGAGGTCCCCGGAATACATCATGTCGGTGGAATAGAACGGGTTGGCAAAACGTCCGGCGGTCAGGGTCATGTAGTCGGTGGTCTTCCAGGTGAGGTAGCCCTGGTCGAGCCAGATGTCTTTCTTGCCGAAGCCGCCGCCCAGGGTCTGGGTGGTGGACACCGGGTTGTTGTCGTTGCCGGTGCCGAGGCGGATGCCGGCGGTCCATTCCGGCGAGATCACGGCTTTCATGCCCAGGCGGGCGCGCAGGCGGAACAGGTTCTCGCGGTCTTCGCGGGTGTTGAGCAGCGGCGGCAATTTGGTGTTGGTGTTCTTGTTCACGTCGTAGGGGCCGCTGTCGTTGAGCTTGGCGTAATCGACGATTTCATTGCTGTTGTTGCCCGAGAAATAGCGCGACTCATCCCGCAGGCGAATATCGCCGTCGAAGCTGATGCGCGAGACCCACTCCGGGAACGTGTTGGGCTGGGCCCAGTTTTCCTGCTTGGCGGTGGCCATGACCTCGGCCTTGACCTGGTCGCGAATCTGGTCGCGCACCGCTGCCGGCACGTACTGCACCCGCACATCGCCGGGGGCCGCAGTTGGACCTGCCGCTACTGCCGTGGCGGTGCTGGCCTGGCGTGCCTGCTGAGCCTCTTTTTCAGCCTGGGCGATCAGCCCGTCGGCCTGTTCCTGCTTGAGCACACCTTGCTGCACCAGCAGGCGGATCAGGTTGATCGTGGCGTTTTCCGAAGGCGCGGCGGCGGCCGTCGCCTGGCCGACCAGGGTCGCGATGACCATGCCGACCGCCAGGGTCAATCGATTCACGTGGGAAATCATCTGCACACAACTCCTGTAGAAAACTGCAAAAAAGGGTTCGATCAATCCGGGCGCCGGCCCTTGAGGGACAGGCGTACCGGCAGGGTCATTGAGGCGGGTGTGCGTTCCTTCAGCCGCGGTGTGGCACGCAATGCGGCCAGCACCTGGGCGTCGGTGTCGGCGTCGCCGCTGGACTTGGCCAGCTCCACGCGCGTCACCTCGCCGTCTGCGCTCAGCCACAGGTCGGCCTGCACCGTGTAGGCCTTCTTGCGCAGCTCCGGGTCTTCCCGCAGCAGGCGCTGGAACACCCCGGCCAGGTACTGCTTGAACGTCCCGGTGCCGAGCCCGCCACCACCGGAACCGGCCATGCCGCCGCCCTTGCCGGCACCGATGTTGAAACCGTCGGTACCGGACTGAGCGTCGCCGTCGATCTGCATCGGGTTGGCCAGGTCGTCTGCTGGCGAAGGCGGTGCCTCTTCCTCGGGCTTGACCTCGTCGGGGGTCGGCGTGGGTTCCGGCTCAGGGATTTTTTCCTGCACCTCGGGCTCCGGTTCCTTGGGTTTTTCCGGCGGCGGTGGTGGCGGTGGCGGCAACGGAATAATCGTCGGCACCTTGGGCGCTTCACGGCGCACGCCACTCATGTCATTGGCCCACTGCCAGAGAAACCAGGCAGCCACGGCGCCCAGCAGCAGGCCAATGCCCCACTTCAGCGGGCGCAATGGCGGCTTGTTCTTGAGGGGCGTCGGCGTGATCGGCATCTGTGCGGTCATGACTCAGCCCTGGCTCGGTTTGCCGGTGACCAGCCCGACCTGGGACAGCTCCAGGCGACGCAGCAGGTCGAGCACTTCGATGACCTTCTGGTACTGCACCATGGCGTCGCCGCGCACGATCACCGGGAAGTCCGGGTTCAGCGCTTTCTCGATGCGCAGGCGCTCTTCGAGTTCAGGCAAGGTCACCGGGTAAGCGTCGAGAAACACCTGGCCGCCATCGTTCACCGAGATGGCCTTGGTCTTGGCCTCGGACAGCGATACCGAAGCACTGGCCTTGGGCAGGTGGATCTGGATCCCCGAGACCTGGGCGGTGGCGGTGAGGATAAACATCACCAACACCACCATCAGCACGTCCACCAGGGGCGTGATGTTGATGCTGTCGACGGGTGCGTCATCGTCATCGTCGTGGGAGGCATTCACGGAAGCCATGCTGATTCTCCTCAGGCCGGGACGTGGGCGTGGTGGTCGCGACGGTGCGCCGCTTCACTGTGCTGGCTCTCGCCGTGCATCTCCGCCAGGCGGGTGATGAACTCGTCGACGAACACGCGCATGTCGGCGCTGACTTCCTTGTTGCGGGTAATCAGGCGGTTGTAGCCAAACAGCGCGGGGATCGCGACAAACAGGCCCATGGCCGTGGCCAGCAAGGCCGCCGCCATGCCCGGGGCGATGGCGTTGATGTTCACGTCGCCGGCCATCGCCGTGCCGAGGAACACCACCATGATCCCCAGCACGGTGCCGAGCAGGCCGATATACGGGCCACCGGCAATCGCGTTGGAGAGGGTCGACAGCTTGGCGCCGAGTTGCTGGTTTTCCCGGGTGCGCACGCCGTCCATGGAGCAGCGGATGGCTTCGATGGTGGCTGCCGAGACCGACGAGGTGTCGGCGCCCTGGGCGCGGCGAGTGCGGATTTCCTTGACCGCGACCCGGTACAGGCGCCACAGCGAGGAATGGGTCAGGCGCTCAGCCAGCAACGCGTCGTCGTAGTACATCTCCAGGCGCGTACCGATCTGTGCGAATTGCTCGCGGAAGATATCGTTGGCAGCACTCACGCGACTGACCTGGCGGTTCTTGCGGAGCATGATGAACCACGACTGGAACATCATCCCCACCAGCACCAGGATGATCACCCAGGCATCCACCGGCACCGCCTTGAGCAGGAACCCCAGGCTGCCGAAGCCGAAGCCCGACTGTTCTTCATCCACGCCATAGGCCACCAGTTTCGACTCGGCGCCCTGGGCCGTGGCATCGGCCAGCAACAGGGCTGCCGGGCGCGCGACCTTGGACAAGCGCAGTTCGTCCATGGCCCCGGTAAACGGCAGGTGCCCGCCGGCGGCTTCCGGCAAATCGGCACCGATGGCCAGTTGCGAATTGAACGCCGGCATCGCCACTGCGAGGGTCGCGGTCTCACGGCCGTTGACGTACAGCGAGACCTTGTCGCCCTCGGCGGTGAACGCCAGGTGCTGCCATTGGCCGGGGTTCAGCGGCTGGGTCGAGACGGCGCGCTGGCCGTCGATTTCAATAAACGGCATGCCCTGGTTCAAGCCCAGCAACAGGCTGTGGGCGCCCTCGCGACGGGCCACCACCACTTGCTCGCCGCTGGCCTGGTCGACCCGCAACCAGGCGCTGAAAGTGAAGGCGCCGCCCGCTGCGTGTTGCAGCGACGGGCTGGCTGGCAGCAGCAACGGCTGGCCACTGAACTGCAAGGCCCGGCCGATCACGCCGTCGATGCTCGCACCGGTGGCGTTTACGGCAGTGTTGCCGTAGGCCGTGGTGTCCCGGGGCGGCGTGCCGTTGGCGCCGTCGAAGTGGTAGAGCGCGGTGTAGTTCGGGTCGAAGGTCAACTGGCCGTTGGCGGTGGCCGGCGCCTTCTGGTTGCCGTAGTACATCCACAGGTCCTGGCGCTGGCCGCCTTCGACCTTGGGCACATCGACCCAGATCAGCGCCATGCCCATCAGCGGGTCGAAGCTTTCGATCTGGTGGTTGAACACGGTCTTGTCATCGGCGCTGACAAAGCGCAGGTCGGCGCCGTCGTCCTTGACCCCGTCAAAGCTGAAGTTGCCGGTGTGCAGGCGCACCAGCAACGCAGTGCGGCCCAGGGCCTGGCTGATGGCTGCGCCCTGGGAGGTGGTGTCCACCGTGATCTGTTTACGGTAGTGCCAATCGTCCTGCCACCAGGCATGGGCGGTGGCCGGGAGCGCGAAGCCCAGGCAGATCAACAGGCTCAGAAATAGGCGTTGCATGTCAGGAGTCTCCGAAAAAAGGGGTCAGAAAGTCGCCTGCACACTGAAGTGCAGTCGCGAGTCCTGTTTCTGGGTATTTGGGCCTTCAAGCAGCGGGTAGCCCCAATCCAGGCTGCCGGACAACCACTTGCTCAAACTGGCGCGGGTGCCGAGGCCGACACTGGCCAGGCTGTATTCGTCTTCCTGCTCGGGCAGCGGGTCATGCAGGCGCAGGCGTGCGCCTTCGGCAAACGCATAGAAGCGCCACTCCTGCACGTAGCTGCCGAGGAACTTGGCCAGGGACGGCGTGCGCAGCTCCTGGGACAACAGGTAGCCTTCGTCGCCGGTGCGCTCGGCGGCGAGATACCCGCGTACCGACGTAGCGCCGCCAGCGGAATATTGCTCGTTGGACACCAGCGGCCCCGAGGCCAGCTGGAAGCCGGCCTTGGACGCCGACTGCCAGTCGTTGCCGAAGGTGTAGGTGTAATTCAGGTCGCCCTTGAGCACCGCAAAACTCGGGCTGGCCTTGTCACGCTTGTACTGGAACTCCTCGGCGTCGCTGCCGTAGCCGAAGAACGCGCGGGTACCCACCACCAGGCTCAAGCCCAGCCCCAATTGCGACTGCTCGGTGTAGCGGTAGCCGTTGTAGCCGAAGGTCAGCGGTGCGTACTTGAGCGGGATATCGTCCGTGCTGCCGCCAAACTTCATCTGCTCCTTGAAGTCCTTGAAGTCGACCCCGGCAGAGAACGAATTGGCCCAATTGCCACTGGCCGGCAGGCTGTAGATCGCCGACACGCCGTAGGAATGGCCCTTGCCCAACACGTTGCTGCCGCCGATGGTGGCGATGTTGCTGTCGGACTGATAACCGGAGAACTGCAGGCTCCAGCGATCAGTCAGCGGCGCGGTGTAGGAGCCCGACCAGACCTTGGCGTTGTCGCTGTCCTGGGGTGCGGTGAAGTAGGTCAGGGAAATGCTGTGGCCCAGTTGCCAGAGGTTGTCGTAACCCAGGGTCGCGACGCTGCGCAGCTCCTTGGTGTCGGCGCTGTAGTCGTTGTTCAGGCCGAGGCTGGCGTGCCAGGGGTTCTGGTCTTCCACCTGCAGGTCGACGTCCATGGTGCCGGGGCGCTGGCCTTCGCGGACCAGCGGCGTGACCTGCCGCCCGGCGCTGCGATTGAGGCCGGCGAGTTGGGTTTGCACGCTGGTGAAATCCGGAACCGCGCCCTCCTTCAAGCCGGGTACTTCGTCGCGGATTTCCACCGGCGAATAGTGCTTGGCGCCGACCACGCGGACGCGCCCGACCTTGGTTTCGCTGACCTGCAGGTAGACGATTCCGTCATCGACCTTCTGCTCCGGCAGTTCGACGAACACCGACTGATAGCCGCGTGCCTGATAGATCTTCTGCAAGGCATCCCGGGCGCCTTCGATGTCGGCGAGGGTCTTTTGCGGGCCGAGAAACGGGTACACCGCCTCTTCGATCGCACGAGCGTCGAGCACGGTGTTGCCGCGCACGAAGTACTCGTTGACGTCCACCAGCCGTGCCGGAGGCTCGGGCTGGGTGCCCTGCTCTTCGGCCTGTAGCGGTTGCGCCAGTGCACCCAGCGTCAGCCAGCACAGCGCCAGCGTTGATTTGAACAGATGCTCCACACCGCCCCCTGGTTTACTCGAGATGATTGCCGTCGCCGTTTGCCCGGCGTTTGGCCAGTTCAATTGCTGGATATCGAGGTGTTGCCGTGCCGTGCGAGCCAGGTGTGCAGCAGGGCGAAGTTCAGGGAGAACTCCGGCATGTGCAGCAAGGCGCCACAGAACACTTCACCAATGATTTTCTGGATCAACTGCACCGCCTGCGGGTTGTTCAGGAACGTGGCGATGTCGCGTTGCAGGAGGTTGATGCCCCAGACTTTCTGGTTCAGGTCGAGGCCGACGAACCAGCGGAACAGCAGGTTGTAGTTGAGTTGTTCGTGCAGTTGCTGTTCGTTGGGGACTGAGTACAGGAGTTGCAGCAGCAGGATCTGCAAGACGGTCTGGGGGGCGATCTGGGTGCCGGGTTGGGCCTGGAGCAGGTCGCGGTGGAGGTCGAGGATGTCGTCGATCTGCGGGCGCAGCAAGACCAGTGAATGGCCTGCGGGGATGTAGCTGGAGACTTCCTTGAGCGCGCCTTGCCAGTCGTCCTGGGAGACGATCCATACCCACGGTGCGCCATAGCGGTAGACCGAGACCGGTTTTTTGCGTGCGGCTTCGACGATCTTTGACAGGCGCTGGTCGAGCTCCTGCATGCCGACTTTCGAGTAACGTTCCATAGTTCCCATTCGCCCCACTCCTGGCATCCTGCTTGCGGCTCTGACGTCGCCTTTTTTGGCGGTGTTGAGCGCGTTACATAGCCAAGACGGGGGTCGCTGGGGACTACCGAACTTTTGTCATAAAAGCTTCTTTTTTGGGCGGGGTGAGGTGGGCATATCCGTTGCTGCGGTCAGGGCTGGTATTGGTTCCGCGCTTACAGCGGCTCACTTTTGGAGTGTTGTGAAGCAAAATCAAAAGTTAAAGCGGGCACGGTTCAAATGTGGGAGCTGGCTTGCCTGCGATGGCATCGCCTCGGTGTATCTGAAAAACCGAGTTGTCTGCATCGCAGGCAAGCCAGCTCCCACAGAAAAGCAGAACCACGGAGTGCGGGCATGCCGAGCCTAGGCGAGGCACCGAGTGGTGGAGCAGAGACCTTTTGGTTACTTTTGGCTGGGCCGGCATTCCGGGCGTTTGCCAAAAGTGACCCGCTGTAAGAGCGGAACCATAAGCGGCCGTTACCGAAGAAACGGAGATGTACTCAAACCAAAGACCCCGGCAACGGCAACTCATAAGACTTCTTAACCGTCCTGACCACCAAAGTAGACGAATAAGTACGAATCGGAATATCCCGATAAATCTCTAAAAACCGATAGATATAATCAGTGTACTCAGTGGCATCCCGAAACTTCGCCACCATCACAAAATCAAACTCCCCGGTCAGCAGATAACAGTCCTGAATCTCCGGATGACTCGCCAGGATATGCTGCATCTTGCGGTCGATATCATTGCTGTCCCTATCAAGCTTGATCAGGAAGAACGCCGTAACCTGAATCCCAAGCTTGCGCTCATCCAGCACCGCCACCTTGGCCTTGATGATCCCGACACTCTCCAACCGCCTGATACGCCGGTAACAACTGGTTGAAGACAGCCCGACACTGTCACTCAACAACTCCAGACTCTGACTGCAATCCCTTTGCAATTTCCCCAGAATCTTCAAATCCATGGCATCTGTCATTTTTTCCATATCTTCCTTGAAAAAACTGCAATGAATCCACCGTAAACACCCACCAATTTGCACAAATCCTGCGCGGTGGCGCACTAACATCAATCCAGCTTAGCAGCCCAGCCAAATCAGGCACCGGGGCCGCATGAGAGGGATCTTATGATAGTCGCGAAACCGACATGGGCCACCGATATCCACGGCCTATTCAGCGCCCCCTACTGGATCCCCCAAGAGCAACGCGCCGCCGTCGCCGCCTCCTGGGTGGGCTGCATGAACGCCTACTTCGTATTCCTCGAAGACCCCGCCTCCGTCAAGACCTGGTCCGAAACCATCTACCAGCACCTGGCCTCCCGCAGCATGCCGCTGACCCTCGACCAGCAGCAGTTCTGGCCCATCGACGCGCTGGAAACCTTCAGGCTGTGGGTCAACCAGGGCTGGCGCCTCACTCCCGCCTCACCGTTCGACGAGGCAGAACGCATCCCCCCACCCGACCTGCCTCACCCGGTCAAACGCGTGCGCCAGGACATTCGCGCACTGACACAGGAACAACTGAACCTGTACCGCTCACGCCTCGATGACGTAATGCAGGTGGCCAACGCCGACAGCGGCTCCCCGTGGCAGCGTTACGCCTATATCCACACCAACTGGTGCCTGCATTACCAGGAAGCGTTTGCCCTGTGGCACCGGGCCTATCTGCTGTACCTGGAAGCGCTGATCGACTGCCCCATCCCCTACTGGGACTGGATGGCCGAAGACGCCAGTGTCGACGGCAGCCCCCAGGCCGGCTTGCCCCAGGCGTTTCTCGATGAAACCTACGTGCACCCGCACACCGGCGAGGTTCGCCCTAATCCGTTGCGCTACGCCGCTGCCAAGGACGGCTGTTCGAAGGTCTGTGAAAAGGCCAGCATCCCGGGTGTGGACTGCCGCTTCGTGCAACGCAACCCGCTGTTCTACACCCGGGGCGAAACGCAGCGCGTCGAACGCACCCAGTTGTACGGCATGAGCCGGATTTTCCAGCAACAGGTGGTCGATGCCCTGAAGTTCAACACCTTCAGCCAGCCCCAGGGCGTGCCAGGTTATCCCTGGGCGAACATCCCGGTGTTTGATCCCCCCCAGGAAGATGACCTGTACCCCAACCGTGCGCTGAATTTCGACGGGCTCTACGAGCAGCCCCACGACAACTATCACGGCTGGATCGGCTGCGACATGGCCGACAACGCCTACACCGCGTTCGACCCGGTGTTCAGCTCCTACCACGCCAATATCGACCGGATGCTGGAGGTCTGGATCCGCGCCCATCCGGCAGCGCAGTACACCACCCAGTGCCTGCTCCAGCCGTTTGCCGGCAGCGAGGCCGACGATGTCACCTTCACCAGTGCCGACGCCTGGCGCTACACCACCCTGGGGGACATGGCCCAGGACAGTCGGCATATCGGCTATGACTACGGTGTGCCCGTCGCACCGCCCTTTGGCACCCGCCGCCCGGCCGCAAAAGCCTGCTGCCAGCAAAGTTCGACGCCGATGCAAGCGCAGGAACAAACCGCAAGCCTGGGCCCGTGGGTGGTGTTCGACCATGTGCGCTGCACCCACGACACCTACCTGATCGACGTATTCCTCAACCAGCCCGACGCCACGCCGCAGCAGGTGAGCGCCGACAATCCGCACTATGTCGGGCGCTTCAGTCGCATCGGCATGGGCCTGGTGGATGACAAAGGCCGCTGCATCACCCATGGCGTATCACGCGCGCTGAATGCCGCGCGCACTGCTGCCGCATTGAACCTTCGCCCCACTGACACCACGCAGTTATCCGTGGTGGTGACCCATCTCGATAGTGCCCGGGTGTTGACGCCGCAAGAGTACGCGCCGCTGCCTGGCTTTATCGCCCAACTGGTGTGGGACGACCCGCGCCAAACCGTCGCCGGCCCTGCTCCCAGTGCCGGTTGCTGCTCCGTTTCCACCACAACAACACCTGGAGAATCGACATGAGCACACCCTTCAAACAATTCACCTCTCCCGCCGGGCAAGCTCCCAAGGACTACAACAAGCTGGGCCTGGAAAACCAGTTGCCGCAGTTTGAAACCGACTGGAACAACGACCTCACCGGCTGGACCCAGTCTGCGATCATCGGCAACCCGTGGTCGGGCCTCAATGACGCGCCGCGCTCGGGCTATTACAACCCACTGGTGGAAGGTTACGGCCCCACCACGCCGCCGGCGATTACCTGGGCGCCCTTCCCCAATCGGCTGTGGACGTTTTTCTATAACAACGGCACGGCGGTGATTCCACAGTTGGGCGGCAAGGCCATGTCCATGCAACAGGTGATGGAGCTGACCGACAACGGCCAGATTACGATCAACAATACCCTGTACATGCTCTACGACCCGAACAAGCAAGGCACCCTGCTGCAACTCCCCGTCACTCGCTGCCCGAGCATCGACTGGCAAGGCAAGTACAAGGATTTCTCGCCTTCGGGCCCCCGTGGCTGGCTTGACGAATATTGCGAGTGGTCCATCGTGCGCGATGCCGACGGCAACATGCGCAAGATCACCTTCACTTGCGAAAACCCGGCGTATTTCCTGGCCATGTGGCGCATCGATCCGACTGCTGTACTGGGGCTGTATCGCGACTACATCGACCCGCAGGTGCAACTCGAAGACCTGTACCTGCGCTACACCGCCGACTGCCCGACCGGTAAGGCCGGCGACCCGGTCATCGACCCCACCACCGGTCAACCGGCCTACGACACCGTCAACAAATGGAACGCCGGCACCGCCTGTGTGCCAGGCCAGTACGGCGGTGCGATGCACCTGACCTCCGGCCCCAACACCCTGAGCGCCGAGGTGTACCTGGCTGCCGCGGCGACCATCCTGCGGCCATTGAGCAGCAGCCAGAATTCCCAGGCGTTGATCTGCTGCGCGCAATACGGGCAGAACTACCGCAACTCCGATCCGCATATCGGTTTCTCGGCCAACAGCGTGGCAGTGAACAACCGGCTGTCGCTGACCAACCCCATCGGCTTGTACCTGCAACAACCCACCGACTTCTCGGCGTGGAAAGGCCCCCAGGGCCAGGATGTCAGCCAGTACTGGAAAATCACCCGTGGCACCGCCAAATCCGCCGCCAACGGCTCCGACCAGATTCTGCAAGCGGTGTTTGAAGTGCCGGTCAGCGCCGGGTTCTCGATAAACGACATCACCATCAGCGGCCAGCCGATCGACTACGTGTGGGTGATTGCCCAGCAGTTGCTGGTGGGCCTGAGTGTGACAACCACGCCCATCAGCCCGACGCCGGATTCCTGCCCGTGCGTGACGGACCGGGTCAACGGTGTGCAACCCTGGCCGGTACAGCTGTTGCCGCTGGACCTGTTCTACGGGCAGTCACCCACCGACCTGCCGGCCTGGCTGGCACCCGGCACCAGCGGGCAGTTTGCCCTGGTGGTACAAGGCGCCGACCTCAAGACCACCGCCGAGACGGCGCGGGTGCAATTCTCCAATCCTGGGGTGACGGCGCAGGTCACAAAGTTCCTGCCGGATGCCTCGGCCATCCCCGGGCAAACCAACTCCGGTGGCACCCAGGGCTACCTGCTGACCATCACCGTAAGCCCCACTGCCGCACCGGGGCTGGTGACAGTGCGCGCCCTCAACCCGGGCGAAGCCGATAATCCCAGCGCGGCGGAACACCCATGGGAATCCGGATTGGCGCTGGTGCCTGGCGCCTGACTGATACAGCCCATCAGCCGCACCCACCCAGGGTGCGGCTTTACCTGCTTGCAAGGAGCGCGATGATGTCCAGGTTACGCTTGAGTGTTTTATCGCTGCTGACCAGTGTGGTGCTGAGCCTGTTCGCCATGCAGGCCGCCTACGCATCCCCCACTTCCGACGCCGACGCTTGCGTGCAGCAACAGTTGGTGTTCAACCCGAAAAGCGGCGGCTTCCTGCCGATCAACAACTTCAACGCCACCGGCCAGAGCTTCATGAATTGCTTTGGCTGGCAGTTGTTCATTGCCCTGAACTGGCCGGTGAATCCCGGTTGGCCAGCCACACCTGCCCTCGCGGGGGAGCCGGACATGAACAGTACCCTGGCGCAATTCGGCGTACCGACTGCCTCCGGGCAGCCGATGAGCGTGGCGCCGGTATGGGCCAGCTACAAGGACGCCAACGATATCTTCCTGCCCGGCGCGCCCGCGCCCACCGGCTGGGGCGTGCAAACCCTGGTGCCGTCCAATTGCAGCACCCAGGGCAGCCTCAGGGCGATGTCGGTGGGGACGCGCAAGTTCATGACCGCCACCTCCGAAAGCGCGATCAACGCGCGGCATGGGTTTCACCTGTCCAGCGGCACCCTGGCCTCGATTCCGGACCCGATCATGGAAGCCTCCGGCGGCTGGCTGACGGACCAGTCGCAGAACCTGGTGTTTTTTGAACGCAAGGTGGGCAAGGCCGAGTTCGACTACATCGTCAGCAAAGGGCTGTACGACGCGGCCAACCAGCTGAAAGTCGCGCAGAACCTCGACAACCAGAACCCCGGCGGGCTGTCCTTGCCCATCGGTGAACCCATGCGCTCGCTGCCGCCCAACCCGGTGCCGCAGGAGCAACTGGGAGCTCTGGAGGTCAAGGCAGCATGGCGAATCCTCACCGGCAAACCCGAGCTCTACGGACGTTACCTGACCACCGTCGCCTGGCTCAAAAACCCGGCCACCTTGCAGTGCACCCAGCAGGTGGTGGGCCTGGTGGGCCTGCATATCATCAACAAGACCCAGGCCTCGCCCAACTTCATCTGGACCACCTTCGAGCAAGTGGACAACGTGCCGGAACCCAACCAGGTGCCGCCACAACAAACGCCGCCCGACAGCTTTGCCTTCAACAACCCGAACTGCGGCACCGGCCCCGAATGCACGCCGAACGTGGCGCGTATCCAGTGCAAGCAGCAGCATCCGGACCGCGACTGCACCGAGCCGTTTCCACGGGACCAACCCGTGCAGACCACCCGGGAACATCCGCTGCCCACTGAACTGCAGGCGCTTAACGGCGCGGTGCAGGCCAATTTCGCCCAGCAGAGCCAGGGCAAGTCGGTGTTCCAGTACTACAAACTGATCAACGTACTCTGGACCCTCACCCCCAACCCGCCCACCCAGCCGGAACCGGGTGTCAGTGCGCAAGTGCCGCTGTCCTACGGGCCATTTATCAGCCAGGGCAACGTACCGGTGGCCAACACCACCCTGGAGACCTACGTCCAGGGCGATAACTGCAATGCCTGTCATCAGTACGCGACCATCGCCGGCAGCTCGACCCTGGCCTCGGACTTTTCGTTCCTGTTCAACAGTGCCGATTCGGCCAGCAAGAAAAGCCTGGTCAAGCGCGTAAAAGCCTTCCAGACCCTCAAGGACAGTTCACCCTGAACTCGACTGTTCAGACCGCTGCTCAAGGTTTCTCGGTGCTGTAAGGCCTTGAGCATTTGGTCCTTGCGCTAGCTCCTGCTGGTTAAAAGAGGCGCCCCTTATCAAGTAACGCCCGAAATGTCCGACAGCCCCCCGCATCTACCCGGTAAGACCGCTCTCGAGGGATATCGTGTGACCACCCGCCGGCCACTCATGACTTTTGGTAAAGAGTCCTTTTCGGATTCAGCGGTTTTTCCGAAGGAACGAGAGGCCGATACTCGACTCCATTGTTCACATCACTTCAGGAGTCACTCATGTCCATTCCCGCATTCGGCCTCGGCACGTTCCGCCTGCAAGGCCAGGTCGTCATCGACTCCGTCAGCACCGGCCTGGAGCTGGGCTATCGCGTCATCGACACCGCACAAATCTACGAAAACGAAGCCGACGTCGGCCAGGCCATCGCCGACAGCGGCATCCCACGGGACGAGCTGTTCATCACCAGCAAGATCTGGATCGCCAACTTCGCCGAAGGCCAGCTGATTCCCAGCCTCAAGGAAAGCCTGCGCAAACTCCAGACCGACTACCTGGACCTGACCCTGATCCACTGGCCATCGCCGGAAGACCAGGTACCGGTCGCCGAGTTCATGGGCCAGTTGCTGGAAGCCAAGCGCCAGGGCCTGACCCGCCAGATCGGTATTTCCAACTTCACCGTCGACCTGATGAAGCAGGCAATTGCCGCCGTCGGTGCCGAGCACATCGCGACCAACCAGGTGGAACTGCACCCGTACCTGCAAAACCGCACCGTGGCGGAGTTTGCCAAGGCCCATGGCATCCAAATCACTTCCTACATGACCCTGGCCTACGGCGAAGTGCTGAAGGACCCGGTGATCCAGCAGATCGCCGAACGTCATCAGGCAACCCCGGCGCAAGTGACCCTGGCGTGGGCCATGCAACTGGGCTACGCGGTGATCCCGTCGTCGACCAAGCGCGCCAACCTGGCCAGCAACCTCAAGGCTCTGGACCTGACCCTGAGTGACGCTGACATGGCGCAGATCGCCGCCCTGGAGCGTGGCCATCGGCTGACCAGCCCCAAAGGCATCGCGCCGAACTGGGACTAAGCCGCAGGGCTGCCGGACAACTCTCGCAGCCACGGCAACACCCGCAACCCGTCGGTGGCTGACGGCGGGTCGATGATGTCCATGAAGTGTTCGAGGTTGATGCTGTCCGGCGTACCCGGCAGACGCACCAGCAGGGTTGGTGCGGCGGCCGGCGTGCCCAGTTCGCGGATATCGTAGACCAGCACATGGCGAATCTGCGGGTGCTGTTCCTGGAAGGCCAGCACCCCGCCGTCGCTGTCTGCCAGCCCGGCGTTGATGATCAGCACATCGAACGGCCTGGCCGGAATCGCCGTGAGGATCCGCACTTCTTCGAAGGTCTGCACCGGAACGATGCGGTAGTAGCCCAGTTGGTTGAGCATTTTTTCGATGTACAGTCGTTGCAGATGCTGTTCATCGGCGATCAGGAGGGTCAGTGCTTTGTTTGGCATGGCGAACACCTGAGCAAGAAGCGCTCGTGAAGGACTGGACGCACTATTTTCCAGACATATTCCGAAGACTAAATAAGGCTTGTTCCACCTTCACGTAGGAGTTGTCCCAAACAGCTCAATACCCCTCCGCACCGGTCAAGTCTGATTGCAATACCCCGACAGCGCGTGGTGCAGGTGCGCGAGCGCTTCATCCATGCCATCGACGGCACTGGCCAATTCGTCGCGGGCCTGACGTTCACAAACGCTTTCCAATACCTCGCAGCAAACCATCAGTGCATGGGCCTTGACCATCTTTGCCCCGCCCTTGGTGCGATGGGCCAGGTCATGCAGGCCGGCAAAGTCTGCCTTGCGTTGCAGGTTCACCAGCTGCCCATGGTCTGCCTCAAGGCTGTCGAGCAAGGGCGCCAGCAGCTCCTTCACCGCGTCGATATCCCCGCCGGTCAGTTTCTCAAGGTGGCTCAAGTCAAAGTCTGCCGCCAGTTCATCCGTGGTGCCGGGCGCCACCGAAGGTGTGGCCGTGCGCCGCGCCAGGGCCGCATGCAAATCCTCAAGCCCGGTGGGTTTGAACAGGCAGCCATCCATGCCCGCCTGCCGGCAGCGCTCGGCTTCCTCGGGCTGGGCGTTGGCGGTAAACCCCAGCAACAGGCACGGCGCCAGGCCACGCTCGCTCTCCAGGGTGCGGATATCCCGCGCCAACTCATAACCGTCCTTGAACGGCATATTGCAGTCGGTAATCACCCCGTCAAAATGCCCGGACAGCCACAACTCAAGCCCCTCGACGCCATCTTCGGCGGTGGTGATCCGGTGCCCCAGGAAGCTCAATTGCCGGGCCAGCAGCAGCCGGTTGGCCGGGTAGTCATCCACCACCAGAATGTTCAGCGCGTGGGCCGGCGGAGTTTCCACGGCAACCGGTACGGGCGGCATCAGCGTGGTGTCGGCGACTGCCAGCTCCAGGGTGACATCCACCCGAGTGCCCTGCCCCAGCAGGCTGCTCAATTGCAATTGTCCCCCCATCATCTCGCACAGGTTGCGGCTGATGACCAGGCCCAGGCCCGAACCGCTGCGCGCCGATTGCGCAGTGTTGCTGCCCTGGATAAACGGGTTGAACAGACGCTTCTGGTCTTCGACACTGATGCCGATGCCGGTGTCTTCCACCCACAGCCTGAGGTTCAAGTAGCCGCTGGCAATCGCCGACGAGCCGGACGCGCCAAGCCGCACCCGGCCGTGAGGGGTGAACTTGATCGCGTTGCTCAAAAGGTTCGACACCACTTGCTTGAAGCGCATCGGGTCCACCAGCACGTACCGATCAATCAGCGGGTCGAGTTCCACCTGCAGTACCAGGCCCCTGGCCCGCGCCAGCCCTTCGAAAACCCGCGCCACCGACGCCAGCAACTCGTGCAGGTTCGAAGGCTCGAGGGTCAGGGACAGGTGGCCCGATTCTATACGCGCGATATCGAGGATATCGCCGATCAATTCCAGCATGCCCCGTGACGCATCGGCGGCCACCTCCAGCGCATCGCGGTCGGCCCGGTTCTGCTCGGCGGCTTTCAGGGCCAGTTCGATCATGCCGATCACGGCGTTCATGGGCGTGCGGATTTCATGGCTCATGGTCGCGAGAAACGTGGTCTTGGCGCGGTTGGCCGCGTCGGCATCCTCCTTGGCCTCCTGCAACTGGCCGAGCAATTGCTGCCTTTCACTGACATCCACCCAGCCGGCGATCATGCCCACCACCTGCTCATTACCGTCGCGGTACGGCAGCATCCAGTGGTAGATGGTCAGGACCGCACCGCCCGGCACCTTGAGCACGCGGTCCTGGATCTGTGGCTCGCCCCGCTCCATCAAGCGCAGGAAATCCTGATGAAAAGACTCGGCCTGGGGGCGATTGCCGGTGTCGGTCTCGACCACGGTTTTACCGGTCACGTCCTCCAGCTTGAAACCGAACACATCAAGGTAAGCGCTATTGCACGCCATCAGCCGGCCCAGGCGATCACGCACATAAATCGGATGGGGTGTGCCGTCGATCAGCACGCCCATAAAGCGCATCTGATCACTCAGCGCTCGTTCGGCCTCGACGCGCTTGCGTATCAGCTGACGCAGATAAATCGCCCAGCCGAGGGTGATCAGCAACAGCAGCGCCGCCAGGCTGAAACCTTGAATAATCGCATTGCGGTGCCGCGCCCAGTAGCTGTCTTCAACCAATACCTCGCTACGCCAGTGGCCAGCCAATTCGTCCATTTCCTGGGGCGTAATACTCAGCAGCGCCTTGTCGAGGATCGAATACAACTCCAGTTGGCTGCGGTTGACGCCAAAGGCTATACGGGCCGGCTCGGACCCGACCGTGCTGGTGATCCGCAACCGGTCACGGTACTCGCGGGCAATCATGTAGCGGGCGCTGATCAAGGTATTGACGGCGGCATCGGCACCGCCATCGGCCACCAGCTCCATGCCGTGTTCGGGGTTCTCGACGTCCACGAACTTGATGCTCGGATAGTCCTGGGCGATGCCCTCCTGCAGGCTATTGCTGCCAATCAGCGCCAGGCGCTTGCCGGCCATGTCTTCCAGGGTAAGGGGGCTGCCGTCATCAATGCGACTGACCAACACAAACGGATTGGTCAGGTAAGGCCGGGTAATGCGTACCTTGTCCGTGCGCTCGACGCTGGGGGTGACCACCGCGATCATGTCTGCACCACCGGTGTTGACCCTGTCGATTTGCCGGAGCATCGAGGTGCCGGGAATGAAGTCAAACTTCAATCCCGTGCGCAAGCTGATGCGGGCCAGCACCTCGGCGCTCAACCCTTCGAACGCGCCCTGCTTGTCGATAAATGAAACCGGCAGAAACTTGTCGAGTACAGCGACCTTGATCCTCGGGTTCTTGTCCAGCCAACGCTGTTCACTGGCACTCAAGCGCAGCCGGTCCGCCCCCAGGAACCCCAGGTTGCCGGCACTCCAGCGCCGCAGGATTTCCATCTGCTCGCTGACCGGGATCACCGCCAGTGCCGCATTGATGATCGACAGCAAGCGCGCGTTGTCCCGGGAAAATGCAAACGCGAAGGGATTGACCTCAAGTGACGAGAAGTCGGCCATGCGGACGTTGTTCAGGTGGTTCCTGTTGATCAGGTAGTTGGTGCTGATTGCATCGCCGAGGTAAACATCTGCATGGCCGAACGCAACCGCGCCGATGGCCTCGAAGGTTGAAGGGAACAGCTGGATCCGGGCATTGGGGTAAAACGCCTGCACCGCGTCAGGCTGCATGTAGTGATAAAACATCGCCACACGTTTATCGGCCAGGTCGCTGCTCAGGCCCTGGCTGTCACCCGTGCGGGTGACCAGGGTCGGTTGATCCATGGCATAGGAGCGCGAGAGCACCAGCTGCGGGTCTGCCGCCTCGTAGCCATTGGCAGATCCCACAAAATCCACCTCGCCACGCTTGAGCGCGGTGACGACTTCATCACGATTGTCGTAGCGGCGCACTTCTATCGTGATGTTCAGCGCATCGGCGATCAGCGACGCGTAATCCGCCGTAATCCCCTCGAGTTCATCGCTGGTGCTCAACTCGAATGGTGCGTAGTCGGGCCCAGAGATCCCCATCAACAACCGGCGCCGTTCGCGCAGCCAGCTCCACTGCGTTTCATGCAGCCGTACGGCGGGCGTTTCAATGACGGAATGCCCCAACAGATACAGGGTGCGCGGCTCGCCAAGCGCCAGGCCTTGTGTGCAGAGCGCGCCCAGCAGCACACTTGCGCTGAGCCACAAGACCCGAAAGTTGATCATTTCAGATCAGATGATTGCGCTGGGCGAACTTGGACAAATGCACCACCGACGACATCCGCAGTTTCTCCTTCAGTCGGGTTTTATAAGTGCTGATGGTCTTGTGGCTGAGCAACATGTCCTCGGCAATTTCCTTGTTACCCAACCCCAGCGCCAGCTTCTGCAGTACGGTCAGCTCGCGGTCGGAAAGCTCTGCCACCAGGTCCTGCTCGGTGGATTGCAAATCGTCGCGGCGCACCGAGCTGGTGGGCAGGCTCGGAAAGCAGCTGTAGTTGGACATCACGGCCTTGATCGCTTTTTGCAGCTCATCCAGCTCGCCGGTCTTGGCGACAAACCCCATCGCGCCGGCACGCATGCAGCGGGTGGAAAAAAACACCGCCAGGTAGGACGTCAGCACCAGGATCTTGCACGGCAGGCCCAGCGCCTTGATCCGGCTGATCACCTCCAGGCCACCCAGCTTCGGCATCGCCAGGTCGAGGATGATCAGTTCGGGGCGTTCCTCCCGGGCAATCTGCATGGCATCGGCGCCGTTGCCGGCCTCGAAGATCGTGTCGAAGCCTTCCTGCTTCAGCAGATAGCGGACGGTTGCGCGGATAAATGGATGGTCATCCACGATTAAAGCTTTGCTCATAAGGCTCCCCTGGGAGGATTCAGTACCGTTACACATCACACGGGACCTATCTACCTGTGAGAAATGACAGTTCCGACGAACGGAACTGAACAGTCCTACAAGCAGCAGTCGGGTCCCTCCATTTGAACAGCGCATAACCCTAGGTAGGCGGCACCTGCGTGCCTGGCTAGTCGCAAGCGCGCAACCTTACCAATGGAACGGCGTAACAACTGAAGGGATAGTCCCAGCTGTATGTAGGACTTTTCCTCACCATAAGCATAGTAAAGAGCCGGTCCCGGGGGCGCCAAGGCGGCCTAGTCGGTGGTACTCGGACTCCAGAACGCTTGCACCACGAGGGCTGAAGTGGAAATACGGGCCACCAGCGCATCCAGTTCGTCACCGTCTACCGAGGTCACGGCCAGCGTCGCCTCGATTTCCACCTCTTCAGGACCAAAGGGACGTACGTCCACATCACTGGCCGGGTAGTTGCAGCGAGCAAGTTCGGCTTCGAGCAAGGCCAATACCGCCTTCTGCTGGGTACGCCGGGCCACCACATACAGAATGTTGGTCACCTCGGCCGACACCACGTCCAGTGGCTGGCGGTTGATGTTATTGACGATCGGGCGCAGCAGCGTGTTGGCCGCCAGCACAAACAGCGTACCGAGCAGCGCTTCGAGGATCAGGTCGGCACCGGCACAGGCACCCACCGCCGCCGACGCCCAGAGCGTGGCCGCAGTATTCAGGCCGCGCACGTTGCCTTCTTCACGCATGATCACACCGGCACCGAGAAAACCGATGCCCGAGACCACATAGGCCACGACCCGCACCGCACCTTCGGCGCCGCCCAGGCGGTTGGCCATGTCGACGAAAATCGCCGCTCCCACCGCCACCAGCACGTTGGTGCGCAGCCCCGCCGTGCGCTGGCGGTACTGACGCTCAAACCCGATCAGGCCACCGAGAATGAAGGCCGCGGTGAGGCTGACCAGCGTGTCGATCAGCGAGTTGAGGTTGATGTTGTTGATTGCTTGCATAGGCGTCTTCCCTATTCATTACCAGCCAAACTTACGCGAGGAAACCTTCGGCCAGGTACGACCATCCTGGGCCGTGATTGAGTCACGGGCACGACAGGACAGGCCCGCCCGTCGCAAACGACAGGCGCGTCCGCAGTACCGCGATGCAAGGCATCACGTACTGTTAGCGTCGATGAGAGGGAATTCGGAATCGGGCCAGGACTGGCCGCCATCGAAATGCCGCTTCTCGCTTCTGGGCGAGACAACGGCATCGGAAAAATGCGCGTTATCTTGCCAAGTATGTGCCGGTTATCGAGACCGGCCGACGACTGTCACTCGAACAAGTACCCACTGAGGGTCTCCGCTATTGATGAAAACGCGCGAAGCTTACGCTCCGAATTAATGAGAGTAAACCGTAGGAAAATTTACCCGATGGGTTTGGGCAGGTTCTTCAGGGAGGGTTCAGGTACGCACCACTGCGCAGCTATCCCCCCCGTAGCAGCTGTCGAGCCCAAGCGAGGCTGCGTCGGCCACACTGCGATCATCAAGCCAGACACTCCAACCAGTCGCGCCGAACGCAGCCTCTCCCAGGCTCGACAGCTGCTACGCAGAAGACGGTCGATCACGCTCCACCAGCGCCAAATACTCATTGATCGCCCCACCCGCCAACGCCTTCACCTGAATGGAAACCCGATTCACCTGCCGCCCCATCTCGATGCCATCCCGAGTCCGCACCTGAACATACCCAAGCCGGGGCCAGAACCGCTCAGCCTTGACGTTCCCCACCACCACCGTCAACCGCAACCAGCGTGCGCCCAGGCTCACTACCCAATCCTGGAAATCGGCATGCAACTGCCGCGCAAAACCGCTGCCATGCAACGGCGTGGCCACCAACAGCAACCCGATATGCCAAACCCCGACCGCCAACAGATCCGACGCCACATTCACCACCGCAACCAACTGCCCTTCGGCATTGCGGTAGCCAATCCAATACATCCGCGTGTAGCTCCAGGTACCAGGCAGTTGAAGAGTCAACTCATCTCGCGCCTCCGTGGGTGAGGCTGGCTCACCGTTGACCGCGAGAAAATATTCCGGGGCTGCTTCGAAAAAGCGCTGCAACTCGGCTTCATCCTCAAGGGTCAGCTCAACCACCCGAATGCCCGCTATCGAACTGCGCGGCAACTCCCCTGCTTCAACAACATCCATGTTCACCGCCCCTCAATCATCCCGCGTCAGTACTTCCAGCAACTCAATCTCAAACCGCAAATTACTGTTGGGCGTGATATGCGCCCCCATCGAGCGCTCGCCGTAGGCCAGGTGCGCCGGCACGAACAACGTGCGAATGCCGCCAACTTTCATGCCCATCAGACCCTGGTCCCAGCCCTTGATCACGCGACCGGTGCCGATCACGCATTGAAACGGCTTGCCGCGTTCCCATGAGGAGTCGAACACCGTGCCGTCTTCCAGAGTGCCGGTGTATTGCGTGGTGATCAGGGCGCCTTTGACCACGGTTTTGCCGTCGCCGAGGCGGATGTCGGTGATTTCCAGTTCGGTGCTCATCGTATTCTCTCGTTGTCAAAGCAGCGGGTGCAGGTTGATTGATGATAGCGAGCCACCCTTTGCGATAATTCAGTAATTGCAAAAAGCTAGCGACACTTTACGTTTTCAAAATAAGGAATGCCGATACGGACTGCCTGACTTCTGGCAACTACAAGTCCCTGGAAGGCAAAATCAGTGACATTTCCCTTTCCTTTGCAGGAAGCTTCCTAGAAAATTCTGCCCCCTTGTGCCGTTCAAATCACATGACTAGTCTCCAGCGGTCACTACCAATTCAGTGACCGGGTTTAGTAGCCCGCTATGTGATTAGGCGCAAGGCGCCCCCTTCTGCAAGGCGCCTTTTTTCGGCCCTGCGTTATGGTGGCCGTGCGTAGGGCACCTTCGGGTGCGCCGGGTCCTAATCACCGGTCTACTAACCTGCGCGCGGCCGCCACCCCGTTTAGTAGCGATGGTGTTGGCTCTCTAACGTCGATTAGGAGTTTAACCATGAGCAAGTTTGTTACAGAAGAACCAGCCTTATTTGCCGTTGATCCCGATACCAGTTTTGAAAGCGCCCTCATCCATACCAGCAGCTTGTTGCACTGTGCATCAGTCACCGCCCAACAAGCCGGCGACCAGTTGGATGGCCCGTCTCGGGCACTAGTCATTTCAGTAATGCACCTGGTGGATATGGCACGCGTAATGGTTGACCGGGCGGTGGATTGTTTACAACCGCGTTAAGGATATCGATCGTTCCCTCGCAGAGCGAGGGAACGATCCCCCATACGTCTATCACACTACCTACCGGAACTGACCTACAACTCAAGGGGAAGCAGCTGACTTACCCTTGTTCATCATTTCACCTCTTATAAAAAAACAACCTCCTTGGTTGCATAAAAATAAGAGGTCACCCGCAATGAGCGATCCAACAAGCCCTGTTCGCATAGCTGTCGTACAGTTTGATCCCCAGGTCGGAATGGAAAACCGGGAGCGCAACCTGCGTCATAGCCTTGAGCTGGCGACGGAAGCAGTGAGCGGCGGTGCCAACCTGATCGTGCTGCCAGAGCTCTCTAACTGTGGCTATTTCTTCTCCAGCCGTCAGGACGCGTTTGATCATGCCGAGGCCATTCCGGGTGGGCCAAGTGTGCAGGCCTGGACAGATTTTGCCTGTAAACATCAGGTGTACCTGGTGGCAGGCCTCAGCGAAATTTCCGCTATGCAGCTGTTCAATACGGCTGTATTGCTGGGGCCGGATGGCTTTATTGGCAAGTACCGCAAGGCCCATCTGTGGAACCTGGAGAAGCTCTGGTTCACTCCCGGCGATACAGGATTCCCCGTTTTCGAAACACCCATAGGCCGTATTGGCCTGTTGATCTGCTGGGACATTTGGTTTCCCGAGGTGCCACGCATCCTCAGCCAGCAAGGCGCCGATATTATTTGCAGCCTCAACAACTGGGTGTGGACCCCGCCGCCGTTGTTCGACGACGCGGGGAAGTGCATGGCGTCGTATCTCACGATGACCGCCGCCCACGTCAATAACGTGTTTATCGCTGCCGCCAGTCGTATCGGCGAGGAGCGCGATGCGCGTTACCTGGGATGTTCGCTGATTGCCGGTACCAATGGATGGCCCATCGGTACGGTGGCGTCGGCGAATCGGCAGGAGATCCTTTTCGCCGATGTCGATCTCACCAGTGCCCGCAGCGCGCCTATCTGGAACAGTCTTAACGACTTGCAGCGGGACCGGCGTGCTGATCTTTACGACCAGATGCTCGGGTACACCCAGCACCCTGCCCTGCCACGCTGATCGGAGGGTGCATCATGGAAAGCCTCTTTGAAAAGCCGCGTGCAGGGCGCTCCCGGGCCGATAACACCGTCATAGTTCTGGGTCTTGCCAGTGCTTTGCTGATCCTATGGATAGCCCTTATTTACCCTTGGCCGGGATATGCCGATATGGTGACCAGCCTTCCACATCCCAGTGCGTGGCTGCGCTGGGTGTTGGGGGATATCAGCGAGGTCGCGTTCTACAAACACGAACTGGCGTCACTGGGCCTGCTGGGCGGTGCGTATCTGGCGTGGTGGGCCAGCCGCACGGGCAAGTCCTGGCAGGGCTTTGCTATCTCGTACGGCACAGGGCTGTGGCCGTGGCTGATAACCAGCTCCTTACTCGGCTTGCTGCTAAGCAACGCGTTATGGGGCTGGACGGTGACCGCTGACACTTGGCAACCGACGTTTGCAGCGTTTGTTTCACTGCCGGCGGCAATGGTGCTGATGTTCGGAGGTGGCTGGAAAGTGACGCTCAACGGCGCCGTACTGGGAGGTTTACTGGTCACGCCGATGTGTTTGTTGATCGTTAATTACGTCTGCATACCGCTGGGCTTGCCGGTGGTGATCGGAAATGTGCTCGGGATGGCGGTTGGCAGTGTGATTGCCTTTGTATTGTGCCGTCACGTGCCGGTCCTGGTACGAAGCGATTACACAGCGCCGCAAAGGCCCGCCCCGCTGAAGCCACCGACTTATGGTGTGGTGTGGAGCGTGCGGAGGGTATTGGCTGACTTTTCCGAAGCGCCGTTCTTCGGCAATGAGCTGGCCAGCCTTGGCTTGCTGGCGGGTGTGTTACTGGCTTACGCGCTGAACCCGATGAGCCCGGCCTATGGATCCGGCCTGATACTGCACCTGATCGGCGCGCAAGCGCTGACATCCGCGCTTGGCGTGGTGATCTGGCGACATCAGTGGATAAAACGAGGCTGGTATCCCACGTATGTCCCGCTGGTATCGGTAGTCCCGGCAGCCGTATTGACCCATGGCGGCAGCTGGATGGTGATGGGGTCCAGTGCGTTGCTCGGCGCGCTGATGGCGCCGCCACTGGCCTGCGCGATTGCAGGACGGTTACCACCGCACTTTCATCCTTATATCGGCAACGTAATCTCAATGGCGCTGAGCACGTTGGCGGTAGTGCCATTGGTGGGATGGTTAGCCGTTTAGCTCCGCTCTCCTACGCCGGGCAAAGGACTGCCCGAGCACTTAAAGCCAATGCCAGAACCGACTCCAGAACCCACGCCCCAGATCATTCTTGCAGCCCGCATATTGCGCCGCATACATCTGCGAACGCGCCTGCACCTTCCCCGCCACCGGCATCAGCCAGGCTTTGCTCGCGTAGGTACGCTGCCGGTAACCGCCCCAGCCTTCGTGGTAATTCAGGTACTGGCCGTAGGCATCGTATTTGTATACGCCGTTAATGGTGTAGGTCTTGTCCATGTACCAGCCGACAAAGTCGATGGCGTCGTCAAAGTCCTGCCGGCTGGCGCCGTAGCGTCCGGTGCTTTTCTGGTAGTCGCTCCACACTTCGTCCTTGGCCTGGGCGTAGCCGGAGGCCGTAGACACACGACCCCAGGGGATGATCCACAGCAGGTACTTGCGTGGGGTCTTGGCGTCCTGCCGGAAGCCCGATTCCTGATACATGATCGCGAACGGCACCTGGATCGGCACGCCCCAGCGCGCCTGGGTCACCTTGGCGGCGTCGTACCAATCGTCTTTTTCGCGGAAGATGCCGCAGATGTCGTTGGGGGTGCGGGGTGGCGAGGTGCCGCATCCCGCCAATAAGGCGGTGAGCAGCAACAGCCCTGCGGTTTTTCCTGCGTTCAAAAGCTCACCGTCTCGTCGTGAGAATAAAAGGCGGGCAGTTTACTCGTTCGCCGGGGTTCCTGCAGAGGTGAAAGCAACACGAATCCTGTGGCGAGGGAGCTTGCTCCCGCTGGAGCGCGAAGCGCTCCCGGACCGGTTGACGCGGTATGCCCGAGGCACTGCGATCATCGGTTTTGGGGCGGCTGCGCAGCCCAGCGGGAGCAAACTCCCTCGCCACATTTTGGTGGGTGGCTCAGGCAGTGACGACCGCCGTCAGTTCCAGTTCCAGCAGGCCGTTGCTGGGTAATCCCGCCACGCCCACCGCCGAACGCGCATGCCGGCCGTGCTCGCCAAACAGCTCAATCAACAGTTGCGAGGCGCCGTCGACCACCTTGGAGAAGCCCTGGAAACCTTCCCCGCCAAACACAAACCCGCGAACGAACAGGATGCGCTCGACGTTCTCCAGCCCTACCGCCTGGTCCAGCACGCTCAAGGCCCGCAGCACACAGGTCTGCCCTGCTTCGTTGACCAACTCCGTAGAGGTCTGGTCTGTCACCGGCCCGGTAATCACGCTGTCACCCTGCCGACAAACCTGCCCGCTGACATACGCCACGCCTCCATGAATCGTCACCGGCACGTAGTCCCCCTTGGGGCTCGGCGCCTCGGGTAATTCCAGCCCGAGGGCTTGCAGTTTTTCGCGCACGCTCATGCCGGTTCCTCGACAAATTCCACATGCCCACCCAGCCAGCAACCTTGCACCTGCCCCGCTGCATCCCGGCGAAACCGCAGGGAGATTTGCGAAGGTCGGCCCATGGCCCGGCCCTGGCGGATGTGCACCGGGCGATCATCTGCCGTCACCAGGCCATTCTCCAACAAGCCAAACGCCAACGCGGCAGCCGCGATGCCGGTGGCGGCGTCTTCCGGGTAACCCGAGGACTTGGGAAACTGCCGCGCATCAAACTGTCGCCCTTCCAGATCCGATGGCGCATAGGGGTACAAACCGGTGGAGCCGATGCGCTCGCACAGTTGCTGCATCCGCCGGTAATCCGGTTTCAGGCTATCCAGTACCGCCACGCTTTTCAGCGCGATCAGGGTTTTCACCCGGCTGGTGCAAGCGTTCTGGATCGGCAGCGGTGCCAGTTCGTTGGAAGTGATGCCGAGCACCGACAGAATCTCGGCCTCGACTTCGGCATCGTTCAACGCCTCGACCTGGCCCTTGGGCTGGCTGATTTCCACCTGGATATCCGGGGTGCCCGCAGCGGTGATCCGCGCATCCACCGGACCGCTCAGTGTCGATAACGTCAGGCGGTCTTTGTGCAGCATGCCCAACCGATCCAGCAGCCACACCGCTCCCACGGTGGCGTGGCCGCACATTTCCATCTCGTGGTTGGGCACCCAGAAGCGCAAGGCAAAATCGAACTCGCTGCCAACCGGTGCGGCGAACACGAAGCCGCACTCATGGCCATAGTCGCGGGCGACTTGCTGCATGTCGGCATCGCTCATGCCATCGGCGACGGCCACGGTTGGCGCGGGGTTGCCGCCACGGGCGGTGGCGGGAAAAACATTGACCAGGTGAACCTCGGGCGTCATTTCGCCTCTCCCTGAAGGGTGGAAACAGTCGGCGCCACGGCGTCGACGATGGAGTTGGTGTAGACCTGCTGCGGGTCGAGTTCGACCGGGTCGCTCTCCACAGCGTTCATGAAGCGGATGTTTTTCTCAACGCCGTCTTTCTCGATGCGCGGCGTGGCCGGGTAGGACGGTAGCGAAGCGGTCCAGGCAGCATTGAAGATGGCGGCGTCGGTGTTGGCGAAATACGGGCGCACCGACTCGCGAGCCTTGTCCGGGTCGCTGGCAATCAGGTGTTCGGCACGCCACAGGGCGCGGACCATTTTTTCGGCCGTGACCTTGTTGCTGGCCAGCCAGTCTTCACGGGCAATCATCGCAGTGAAGAGGAAGCCGTCCAGGGGTTTGTATTCGCCCTTGGCCAGGTCCATCAACACAAAGCCGCCTTGCTTCTCGGCGGTGGTGATGGTGGGTGGCGACAGCGAGAAGCCGTTGATGCTGCCCTGGGAAAACGCCGCGAGCATGTTTGGCGCGCCGCCGATGGGCATGATGGTGAAGTCTTTGTCCGGGTTGAGCCCCGCATCCTTGGCCAGGTAGCGCACCAGCATGTCGGTGGTGCTGCCAGGGCCGGTGACACCGATCTTCAAGCCCTTGAGGGCCTGGGCACGGGCGGCCAGGGATGAGGTGGCCGACACGCCGGCCTTTTGCGCCGAGGCACCGTCGATCACCACGGTGCTGCCGAACTGAGTCTGCACGGCGGCGAACGCCTGGACATTCTGGCCTTTGGTGCGGGCGCGCACCGCGACGGCGGGCAGGCCGACGTACGCATCCGCATCACGCCCCAGCACGGCGGTGAGTGCTGCCGAGCCGCCTTTCTGGAATACGATGACGTCCACATTCAGGCCTTCATCGGCGAAGTAGCCTTGCTTCTGCGCGACGTAGATCGGCACATAGAGGAAGCCTTCGCTGGGGAACGCCAGGGTGACTTTGGTCAGGTCCCGGGCCTGCGCGGCGGGCAGGCATGAAGCGAGTAAAACGCTGGCGATGAACAGTGGTTTGAACATGATCAAGCTCCACAAAAACAAGGGGTTAAACCGCAACTTCACGTTCCGCTTCGTTGGCCTTCCACGGCATCAACTTGCGTTCGGCCAGCTTCACCGCCGTGTTCAGGATCAGCGCGAGGGCGATGATGCCCACCAGTGCGGCAAATACACCGGCGGTATCGAACTGCGAGGCTGCATCCGAGAGCAGGTAGCCCAGGCCCCGGTTGGCGGCGATGATCTCGCCCACCAGCGCGCCGATCAGCGCATAGGGCACCGACAGGCGCAGGCCGGTGAATACCCAGGTGAAAGCGGACGGGATGACCACCATGGTCAGCAGGTCGCGCTCCTTGGCGCCCATCAGGCGCAGGATGGTCAGTTGCTCGCGGGACACGTTGCGCACGCCGCTGTAGGTGTTGAGGAACACCAGGAAGAACACCACGGCCGCGGTCAGGATGACTTTCATCGGCAAGCCGATGCCGAACCAGAGGATGAACAGCGGCGCCAGCGCGACTTTCGGCAAGCTGTAGAAGGCGGTCAGGAACGGATCGAGAATATCCGCCAGCAGCTTGGCGCGGCCCAGCACCAAACCGGCGATCAAGCCTGCGAGGGAGCCGAAGAAGAAGCCCAGCACAGCTTCCAGGGTGGTGATGCCGGCGTGATAGAAGAACACCCCGTTCATGAGGATTTTCCACAGGCTTTGCGCCACCGCCGAAGGCCGGCTGATGAAAAATTCCACGCCGAACCAGCGGGACACACACTCCCAGAACACCAGCAGGAAAATCAGGAACAGCAAGCGATAGACCTGGATCATACGACCTCCAGCGAGTGAGCCAATGAGGCGGGATCGGCAGCACCGGCGACGTCGGGCGCCAGGCGTTTCCAGAGGGCGGCGCAGAGTTCCACGTAGCGTGGGTCGGAGCGCAATTGCACCAGGTTGCGTTCACCGCCCAAGGGAATATCGAGCACATGGTCGATGGTGCCCGGGCGACCGGCGAACACCACGCAGCGGTCCGCCAGCGCGATGGCCTCGTCGACATCGTGGGTGACGAACAGCACGGTTTTATTGAGCTTGCGGCACAGGCGCAAGAGTTCGGTCTGCAGGGTCAGGCGCATCTGCGCATCAAGGGCGCCGAAGGGTTCGTCCATCAGCAGGGTTTCCGGGTCGCTGGCCATCAAGCGCGCCATGGCCGCGCGTTTGCGCATGCCGCCGGAAAGCTGGTTGGGGTAGCTTTCGCCAAAACCGGTGAGGCCCACCAGCGCCATCAGCTCCTCGACGCGGCTGTCGATTTGAGACTTGGGCATGCGGCGGATTTGCAGCGGCACGGCGATGTTGCCGGCCACGGTGCGCCACGGCAGCAAGTGGTCGGCCTGGGTCATGTAGCCGACACGGGTGTTGACGCCCTTGACCTCGGCGCCGTCGTAATGCACCTGGCCCTCCGTGGGGCCGAAGAGCCCGGCGGTCATGTTGAGCAAGGTGGACTTGCCGCACCCCGAAGGGCCGACCAGGGTGATGATTTCGCCCCGCTGAACTTCAAGCGATACGTTGCGCACGGCCACAAACTGGCGGCCCTCGACTTTGAAGCTTTTTTGCACCCCTGCGAAGCTGATAAAGGGTTTTACACTCACCGCCCCTCCTCGTCCGGTAGGCCGGACTTGTTTGTTGTTGACGGGGTGAGGATGAACGGATGACGGATTTGCGGCGCACGGGATCGGGCCGGATCATGCGCGGGATCGGGACATCAAAAACGTTGAGGCGGTATCAGCCGCGGCGCCACTCATCCGGCGACACGCCCAGCACCCGGCGAAACACATGGGCCAGGTGTGACGGTGACTCATAGCCGACGTTATTGGCGATCTCCAGCACCGACATGCGGGTGTGCCGCAACAACGTCTGCGCGCGCTCCAGGCGCAGGCGCTGGACGTACGCCAGCACCGTCTCGCCGGTGTGCAGCGCGAACAGCCGGGTCAGATGGCGGCGCGACATGTGAAACGTCTCGGCGATTTCATCCAGCCCCGGCGCATGTTCGAGGTTGCCTTCCACGTACGCCTTGACGTCACGCACCAGCATGGCGCCGTGGCGCTCGGTAGATGAGCGTTGCAGGCTCGGCTGGCTGAGGGAAATCGCCAGGCATTCGAGCAGCAGCAAGTGATCGGCCTGGGCCACCTGGCGGCGGCGGTCGATGTACAGGTCGGGTTGGCTGAAGGCTTTTTTTGCCAAGAGCAGATGGTGCAACGGCGCGGAGGTTTGCCAGATGCCCAGGGTGGGCACGCGCAGCAAGCGGTTGGCGTCACCGGACAGGTCACGCAAGGCGTAGTGCATGTAGTCGGGGTCGACGTAGAACGCCACGTGGCCCTGGCTGGCGGTGAGTGACGAGGAGGAATGGCTGGATTGCGGCGGCACCAGTACGAACTGGCGGTCGATCACCGAGGTGGTGCGCCCGCTTTCCTCATCCTTGAAACGCAACAGGCCGTGCTCGGGCACCATCAGCATGAATTCGTCGTGGGCATGGGCCCCGGTTTCATAGGCGCCGTTGGAGTTGAAGACGCTGTAGATGTCGCGCATCGCCAGGCACTGCCAGTGGATGTTGGAGTGCTGACACTAGCATGTTTGGTGCCAGCGAAGCATCGTGGCGAGGGAGCTTGCTCCCTCGCCACATAGATCACCTCAGGTCATGATCAGGCCAACGGTACACGACGGGTGGAAATCGCCAGGCGACCCACACCGAAGCTCAACGCTGCGCCCAGCAGCAACATCAACAAGGTGCTCCACGCAGCACGGGACAGTTGCTTGGCCGCGACTTCACCGGCTTCACGGGCTTTCTGTTCAGCCTGTTGCTTCAGTTCGTCGACCTTCTGCACGGCCTGCTGGTAGGCCTGGGCGTAGTTGTCGACAATCTGGGTGGCCTCAGCCTGGCTCTTGCCGGTACGGGCCGCAACAATGTTGACCAGTGCCTGCTTGTCCGCCGCGTTCAACGCCGGCTCACCGGAAGCCTTGACCCGCTCGAACCACTGCTTCAATTCATCACCAGCCTGGGCTGGGTTGGTCGCGGCATCGTTGGCCGACTGCTTGCCGTCCGCAGCCGCCTGATCGGCTTTTTGCTCAACGTTGGCCGGGTCCAGTTCAGGTTTGCCGCTCTGCTTGAGCAGTGTGTCGAGCTGACCTTGCAGGCTGTTCCAGTCCAGCTTGATGCCCTGCTCATTCAGTTGCTGCTTGACGCTGTCGCTGATACCCGGCGCCACGGCGGCGATCCCGCTGCCGGCAGCCGACAGGCCCTTGCCGACGACATTGCCCGCCGCTCCCACAACGCTGGTGGCCAGCGCGGCCAGCAGCCAGGTGGTGAGCAAGGTGGTGATGGTCCAGCTCAGCACGCCGTGCAGGCCGCCGCGATCCGGCGCGGTGCGCCCGGCCACGAATGCACCGGCACCGATTGCCAGCAGCGTCGAGACAAACAGCCAGATCCCGGCACCGGTGCCGAAGCCGCTCAGCGGGTTACCCGCGGCCATCGGGTCTACCGCGCTGGCGCCAATCGCGGTGCCAAGTACGCTCAATACCAGATAGGTCACCAGGGCAATTGCACTACCGGCCAATACCGAGCCCCAGGACACACGAAACAGCGAACGGTTGGTTTCATAGACAGTGGTCATGTTAAATCCTTTGAACAGTGGGTAGGTGGCCAGTTTGGCGAGGCACCTGCCCTGCGGTCTCGACACAATTGCACTAGGCGCACTGGTGCATTCGCACCCCGCGCCGGGCACTTTCTCTGCACTATCCTGAGCCTCAGGTGTCGTACTTCCCATGCGACTTACCCCAGGAGAAACCATGAGCCAGGCCGTCCTCGCCAAAGAAACCAACCGCCGCCAACTGCAGCAGATCATCTCCGGCTTGTCCGATGGGGTGATCCTCGCCGAGGCCGACCAGACCATCCTCTGGGCCAATGAAGCCGCGCTGCTGATGCATGGCGTGGATAAAGTCGAAGACCTGGGTGCCAACACCAAGGAATACGCCGCGCGCTTTGCCTTGCGGTATCGCAACAACCACCCGTTGGTGCTGGAGAATTATCCTCTGAGCCGGGTGGCAGACGGTGAAGAGTTCAGCGATGTGGTGGTGGAAGTCACCCCCACCGGCGACGAGGAAAAAGTCTGGGTGCATCGCCTGCGCAGCCTGGTGCTCGACGACGCGTCGGGCGAGCCGGAATTGCTGGTGTTGATCCTGAGCGACGCCACCGAATGGGCCAGCGCCGAACAGCGCTTCGAAAAGACCTTCAATGCCAACCCGGCGCCGGCGGTGATTTGCCGCCTGAGCGACCTGCGCTACATCAAGGTCAACCAGGGCTTCCTGGAGATGACCGGCTACAACCGCGACCAGGTGATCGGCCACTCGGTGTATGAACTGGACGTGCTGGAACAGGCCGAAAACAAGGACCTGGCCGTCAAGCGCCTGGGCGAAGGCGCGACCATTCCACAGATGCAAGCCGAACTGAAACTGCCCGAAGGCGGCAGCAAACTGGTGATCGTGGCCGGCCAGCCGCTGGACATGAATGAGGAAGACTGCATGCTGTTTTCCTTCACCGACCTGGAGCCTCGCCGCAAGGCCGAAACCGCCCTGCGTCAAAGCGAGGAACGCTTCGCCAAGTCGTTCCGCCTGACGCCGGTGCCGACCCTGGTGTGCAACGCCGCCAACCGCCAGGTGGTGGATATCAACGAAGCCTTCATGACCATCACCGGCTATACCAGTGAAGAACTGATCGGCAAATCCATCGAAGACATCGACTTTATCGACAGCCCCCAGGCCTGCACGCAACTGTTCACCACCCTGGAAAAAGCCGGCAACCTCGACGGCCTCGACCTGAAGATTCGTAAGAAAGGCAATGAGCTGATCGACTGTGTGCTGTCTGCCGACACCGTCAGTATCCAGGATGTGCCCTGCTACCTGCTGGTGCTGATGAACATCACCGAACGCAAGCGCTCCGAGCTGGAACTGGTGGCCGCGATCGAGGAAGTGATGCAGGACGCCTCATGGTTCAGCCAGACGCTGATTGAAAAACTGGCCAACGCCAAGAGCGTCAACAGCCCCAATGTACCGAACATTTCCTTTACCGACCTGACCGCCCGCGAGCGCGACGTACTGGGGTTGATTTGCGAAGGCCTGGCCGACAAGGAAATCGCTTCGCGCCTGAAACTGGCACCCAACACCGTGCGTAACCATGTGGCCACGGTGTACTCCAAACTGGGGGTGCATAGCCGTAGTGCAGCCATCGTGTGGGCCCGTGAGCGCGGGCTGTTTGCCGGTGAGTTGCGGGTTAAAAAGCCGAAATAGAGTGCAAATGCACTAGTGCGACCGGTGCAAATTCGCCTTATTGCGCGGGGGTGCACTGCTTAACCTTGAAGGGTGGGCACAGGGCTTCGGGTCCTGTGCCGTTGAGATGTCATGCCCTTTAAGGAATCCATCATGAAAAGCGAACAAGTCAAAGGCGCCGTCGAAAAAGTGGCCGGCAAGGCTCAAGGTTTTCTGGGTGATCTGACCGGTGACGAACGTCTCCAGGCCGAGGGTGTAGCTCGCCAGGCCGCTGGCCAGTTGCAGCAAACCTACGGTGACGCGCTGGACACCGTTGGCGATTTCGCCAAGCAAAAACCCCTGGCAACGGTTGCGATCGTCGCCGGTGTCGGCCTGCTGCTGGGCCTGTTGCTGCGTCGTCGCTGAGGAGAACCCTGATGTTTACGCTCTCCCAACTGCGCAACTGCATCGAAGAGGCCCTGTCGCCCCTGACCTGCGAATTCACCCTGTGCCGTGACGCGTCGTTGACGCTCAAGGTCTTCGACGCCGAAAGCGGCCGGGTGGATTTGGTGGTCACCGGGATCAGCGTCAACAAGCTGCAGACCCCGCAGGAAGTGGAAAAGATGGTCGACGAGTTGCGGTACGAATTGCAGAGCAACACCGTCGGTAAACTCAGGCTGGATGACCTGCCGCTGCGCCCTTTGTAGGAGCGGGCTTGCTCGCGAAACACGCCCAGGCACCGCGTTCATTCAGGCGTGCCGCGTTATCGTTGACGACCTTCGCGAGCAAGCGTGCTCCTACAGTATGTCGCGGGCTTTCAACGACGCCCCGATAAAATAGAACACCCCTCCCCCGACAATGAACGCTGCCAACATGTAGAACATGTAGTGGGCCGGCAGGTTGGCCAGCACCAGCCCGCACAGCACCGGCCCCAACGCAGCGCCGAGGTTGGAGAGGTTTTGCGCCCCGTAGTACATGCCCCGCAGGTTGTCCGGGGCGATGCGGTCGATGAACATGTACTCGGCCGGAAACACCACGATTTCGCCCACGGTGAAAATCGCCATCGCCAGGATCCACCACCACACGTTGCTCGCCAGGGCAAAGCCAATCACCCCCAGCATGAACATGCCCAGGCCGAAGATCAGCCACTGGCTCAGGTAGCGGTGGGAAATGCGCCGGCCAATCGCGTATTGCAGGGCAATCACCAACATCGCGTTGGTGGTGAGTACCGCGCTGATGATGGTGTAGGTGTATTCGGCGGTAGTGGTGGTCACCAGGTACTGCGACAGGTACGCGGTGAACTGGCCGAACACCACGGCACTGAGCAGGCCGCCGACGGTGAAGCACACCAGTCGGTGATCCCGCAGCAATACACGCCCCACCGCGAGGAACGACACCGGCTTTTGCGTGGTGTCTACCGTGGCCAGCGTGCGGTCGCCCCAACGCCAGTACAGCAGGAAAAAACCGAAGCCCAGGACCGCCGACAGGATAAACGGCAAGCTGATATCGAGCTTGGCCACCATCGCGCCAAAAAACGGCCCTACGGCATAGCCGATATTGGTCAGGGTGTACTTGATGGAAAACGCTTCGCTGCGCTCATCTTCCGGCAACAGGCTGGCAAACCCGGACTTGATCGCGATGTCGATCACCGCGTACGCCAGGTTGATCAGGATCAGGCAGCTGTAGAATGACCAGATTTCCCGGGCCAGCACCGTGCCGATAAACCCCAGGGCAAACACCACACTCAAGCTGAGCAATAGCCTATAGCTATTGATGCGGTCTACCAGGAAACCGCCGTAGACACTCAGCAGCGAGCCGACGATCAACGAGCTGCCGATCACCAGGCCGACCTGGCTGATGTCGAGGGCAAAGTGGTTGGTGAGGTAGATCACCAGGTACGGAAAGGTGATGGCCTTGGCCAGGGTGAGGATCAGCGTGGCCGACAACAACAGGTTCACGGTACGCGGGTAATTTCTTATTGTGGCAAGCATCCTGCTCTCATTCCAGTCAAGGTAAAGGGACCATTGCGGCCCGCAAACGGACGTACCTTAACGTAAAACAAGAGGAAAAAATGCTGATTTATGCATTTATGCAAAAATCAAATGCAGCGGGATGAAGCGTGATCACCCATCCCGCTGAACGCTTTATTTTTTAACGGGCGTGATGTCGAGAATCGTGCCGTTGGTGGTTTTGAGCAATACGTACTTGTCGTTCACTCGAGCCCACTGGCTGTCTTCTTCCGGCTGCTTCAGGCCACGTTTCTTCCAGTCGGCAATGGCCGACTCCTTACGCATCAGAATGTCTGGCGCGCGGTCTCCCGTCTTGAGGTCGCGGGTATTGATATTCGAAGGCTGCACGGTTTTTTGCGGAGTATCCGCGGCCTGGACGGTGAGACTCGCGGCGGACAGGCTCGCGGCAACCAGCAGGCAGGCAACAAGGGATTTGGACTTCATGGGCACTTCCTTCAATGAATGACGCGTAAAGATTCCGACCGCAGCGGCGTGGAATCATTCAGCGCCGTGATGGAAGCGGCAGATGGGTGGACGGCCAGCGACCGGGCCGGCGATTAATCAGATAAGATTGGTTCTTTTTTCCAGCCGCTCAGGAATTCCAATGACTGGTACCCACGTCATCATCATTTTCGTGACCGTTGTCACCTTGCTCGCGCTCTACGTGTTCGGCACCTACAGGGAACTGGTGGCCCTGCTCGATCGCTGCAAAAAAGCCTTCGGCCAATTCAAGGAGGCCGAACAACAATTGGCGGCGGCGCAAAATGCCTCGTCACCCACCGCAGAAATCGCCAGCCTGGAAAGCCGTGTCGCGTTCACCCGCCAGCTCTTCCACGACTCGGTCAACAACTACAACACCTACAAGCACAAATCGCCGACCTCGGTGGTGGCCGAGCTGCTCGGGCATCGTGATGATGTCAGCCTGTCGGGGTTCGAGGCCAAGCGTACGGTCTGACCTGCCGGCGCTTACACAGGTGCACGCTGACGTGTCGGCGTGCCCTGATGAAACACCATCTGCCACTGCCCGCCGCTTTCGCGCCACACCGAACTGCGCAACGACTCCCCCGCCGCATTTGCATCCGTCGCCGCGCGCTGGCAGCGATACGTCACCAACGCCACGCCTTCGGCCAGCACCTTCATTGCAAAGTCACTGATGCTACGGACTGAAAACACCTCATCCTGCAGCCCTTCGATCACCTCGGCCTTGCTGCCCCACACATTGCCACTGGCACCAAATTCGACGAAATCATCCGCCAGCAGCACCGACAACCGCGCCGCATCTGCACGGGTGGTGCATTGGTGCAGCTCCTGTTCCAGGCGGCGTAAATGCTCTGCCAACTCCATACCCATTGCCCTCGTGAAATTAATCCTGTAATTTTTCATGAAATTTCCTGATAAGAATTTCACGAAGCGCCCATGGACAAGCAAGAAGAACTCGACGCCCTGGCGATCCTGATCCACGACCTGCGCAAGCACAAGAAGCTCACCCTGGCGCAACTGGCGCAAAAGATCGAGCGTTCCGTGGGTTTCCTGTCCCAGGTTGAACGCGGCCTGTCGCGCCCGACCGTGGCCGACCTCACGGCCATCAGCCACGCCCTCGGTGTGCCCACCACCTATTTCTACAGCCTGTCCAAACCCAAGGCGGTGGACTGGGTCACCCGCCCCAACGAACGGCGCACGGTGTATTACGCCAATGGCATCACCGACATCCTGGTGTCGCCGAGCATGCACGGCGCGTTCTCGATCCTCGACAGCCTGCTGGCCCCCGGTGCCAACAGCGGCGAACAAACCATGAGCGACCGTGCCGAACAGGCCGGTTACGTGCTGGAGGGCGAGTTGACGCTGTGGGTCGAGGGCGAGCCGGACTCGGTCACCCTGGGCCCCGGCGACAGCTTCCACCTGGCCAGTTTTGCCCACTGCCGCTACGGCAACCTGACCGACCTGCCAGCCCGCGTGCTGTGGGTCTATAACTAGGAGCAACACCCGTGAAAAGCCATGCTTCCACGCTTTTGGCCGAAGTCCGGACCTTTCGCCAGAACCATCCCGATGTGCGCTACGTCGACCTGATTGCCCTGGACATTCCCGGGCATTTCTACGGCAAGCGCTACCCGGTGGAGATGCTGGAAAAGGTCGCCGCCGGCAGCCCGTTGAAACTGCCGCAGAACGCGGTGCTGCTGGGTGCCCAGGGCGGCCTGTTCAAGATCGGCGACTATTGCTTCCACGACGGCGACCCGGACGCCAACCGCCGCCTGGTGCCCGGCACCCTCAAGCCGGTGAGCTGGGAGGCGCAGCCGCTGGGGCAGATGTTGATTACCTCCGACGGCACCGAAGCGCCCATCGAATTCGAACCCCGGGAAGTACTGGCCAAGGTGCTGGAACGCCTGCAGCGCAAAGGCATTCACCCGGTGGTCGCGTTCGAGCTGGAGTTCTACCTGTTCGACAAAAAGCTCAGCGACGGCCTGCCGCAATTTGCCCGCGACCCGCTGAGTGATGACGCGGACGACCAGCCCAACTTGCACATCGAGCGCCTGTCACGCTTTGCGCCGGTGTTGGACGATATGGTCGAGACGGCCAAGGCCCAGGGCATCGACATCACGGTGATCACCGCCGAACTCGGCCCCGGCCAGTTCGAAATCAATTTCGGCCACCTGGAAGACGGCCTGCGCGCCGCCGACTGGGCCGCCCTGTTCTGCCGCAGCACCCGTGGCGTGGCCCTCAAGCACGGCTATCGCGCCAGCTTCATGGCCAAGCCTTACCTGCAACACCCCGGCAGCGGCATGCATGTGCACGTCAGCCTGTACGATGCGGCGGGCAATAACCTGCTGGCGGCCCACCAGCAGCAACCGTTGCGCCACGCGGTGGCAGGTTGCCTGGAACTGCTGCCGCACTGCATGCCGATCTTCTCGCCCAACCACAACGCCTTCCGCCGCCTTGGTGGCACGGTCAACGCGGCAACCCGCGCGTGCTGGGGCTTTGAAGACCGTGACGCGTGCGTGCGAATTCCTGAATCCGACCCGCGCAACCTGCGCATCGAACATCGCCTGGCGAGTGCCGATGCCAACCCGTATCTGGTATTGGCGGCGATTCTGGTGGGGCTTGAGCATGGTCTTGAAGCAGCGAAGGAGCCCATCGCCCCGCTGAACGAAGACCGCAACAGCGGCGCGGACTTCCCCCTGGAAATGCTGGAGGCGGTGCGCGCCATGCAGCATCAGCCGACGTTGCGCGAAGGCCTGGGCGCGGAGTTTGTCGACGTGTATTGCGAAAACAAACGCCAGGACCACCTGGCATTCCAGCAGGAAATTCATGCGCGGGAATATCGCTGGTATCTCTAGGCACTGATGGTTAGCCTCGTGGGCATCTCTGGCTAACCGCGGACTTGCCCATGACCGACCAAAGCGCCCCGGCCCTGAAGGAAATCTTCAACGCCGAACGCCTGCAACACATCGCCAACGAAATGACCGCGGTGTATCCGGCGTTCGACGCCAAGGGTTTTCTCAAACACGCCAAGGCCGGGTTGGCAGACCTGTCGGTGATGCAGCGCATGGCGCGGGTCAGTGAAAGCCTCAACGCTGTGATCCCGCTGGATTATCCGCAAACCCTGAAGTTGCTGTATGCCCTGGCCCCTCGGCTGAACAGCGCCTTTGTCAGCCTGTTCCTGCCCCACTACGTTGCCAGCTACGGCGGCGATGATTTCAAGCGCTCCATGGCTGCCCTCAAGTACTTCACCACCTTCGGCTCCGCCGAGTTTGCCGTGCGGCATTTTCTGCTGAAGGATTTCAAGCGCACCCTGGCGGTGATGCAACAGTGGTCGCTGGACGACAACGAACACGTACGACGCCTCGCCAGCGAAGGTTCACGGCCACGGCTGCCATGGTCGTTTCGCCTGGCCGAGGTGCAGGCCGATCCGAACCTGTGCGCTTCGATCCTCGACAATCTCAAGGCCGACAGCAGCCTCTACGTGTGCAAGTCGGTGGCCAACCACCTCAACGACATCACCAAGGACCATCCGGATTGGGTGCAGGGCCTGATCGAAGGCTGGTCCCTGGATAACCCCCACACCGCGTGGATCGCCCGCCACGCGCTGCGCAGCCTGATCAAGCAAGGCAACACCCGGGCGCTGACGATCATGGGCGCCGGGGCCAGGGCCGAAGTGAAGATCCATCAACTCAAGGTCGAGCCGGCGGCGATCAAGTTGGGGGAGCGGATCAACCTGTCCTTCAGCCTGGAGTCCACTGCCGATTCGTCGCAAAAGCTGGTGGTCGACTACGCCATCGACTATGTGAAAAGCGCCGGTCACAGCGCGTCCAAGGTGTTCAAGCTCAAGACATTTACCCTGGGTGCCGGAGAACATCACGCCATCAGCCGTGGCCAACCTATCCGTGAATTGACCACGCGCAAGCACTATCCCGGCAAGCATGCGGTTCACGTGCTGGTGAACGGTGAGCGGCTGGGAAGCGTCGAGTTTGAACTCGAAAAATAATCCTTAAAACATTAACGAAGGCTCTAGATCGGGCCTTACAGCGTAATTAATTGTCGGACAATGCTAGGCATTCGTGTTGCGATCCATTATCATCCGGCGCCTTCTCGGTACCCCTAGGGTACTTGTGTCAATGTTCCACCTGAGGCGCCCATGCTCCGTTTTTCGTTTTACCGTCCCCTGATCTGCATCAGCTGGGGGCTTGCCAGCCACAGCGCGTTTGCCGCCCTGCAACCAATGGCCGAAGCCCCGCTGGCCAGCGACACCGAGCTGCATTGCCACTTCAACCGCGACGCCAGCGTCGACTGCACTACCCGCTTTCACTACACCATCCTCAAGCCAAGCGGCCGCGAAATGCTCTCGCGGATCGACTTCAGCTACCAGGAAGAAGACGGCTTCGAACTGATCAAGGCCGAGTCCACCCAGCCCGGCGGCAAACCTGTGCCCCTGGACCCGACGCAAATCGACACCCGCACCGCCCCCAACCCGGACCAGGGTTTCTCCCGGGAAAAACAGACCTCGCTGGCGTTTCCCAACCTGCGGGTCGGCACGCAAATCCGCTACACGGTGCGCGAACATCACCCGGCCAAACCGCTGATGACCGAGTTCTACTACGCCTTGCAGTTCGGCCCCAACGCCGCACGGCGCGACCACTTCAAGGCACGCTTCACCGCCGAGCGGCCGATCGAGTGGCGCAGCGAATTGATGGAGGGTTTCAGCATTACGCCATCGGCCAATCGCAAGACCCTGGACGTGGTGCAAAAGGCCCCGACCTACCTCAGCTACATCAACGAATCCGCCAACGCCTACATACGCCACGCCCCGCGTATCGAAGTCGGCAGCTCCCTGGATCGCCAGCAGTACTTCGGCGGCTTTGCCGAACGCTACAACCAGATCCTCGGCGCCAAGCTGCCGCCCCAGGGCGCCGCCGCCGTGGCCGCCGTTCGCGGCTTGCCACCGGCACAACAGGTGGCCGGCCTGATGCAGCACATCAACGACCACTATCGTTACCTGGGCGACTGGCGCGCCTCGGATCGCGGCTATGTGCCCTTCAGCCTGGCGGAGATCGAGCAGCACGGCTACGGCGACTGCAAAGACCTTTCGACGCTGCTGGCGGCCATGCTCAAGGCCAGCGGAATCAAGGCCGAACCGGCCTGGGTCAGCCGCGGCGATGTGGTTAACCCGCTGCTGATTCCCGGTACCGGCGCGCCGAACCACGCCATCGTCCGCGCCGAAGTCGATGGCCAGGTGTGGTGGCTGGACCCGACCAACCCGATCTTCGCCCCCGGCCAGACCCTGCCCGACATCCAGGACCGCTGGGTGCTGGTGACCAACGCCGAGGGCCAGGTACGTGAAGAACACATCCCGCTGCAACCCGCCGCCCCCACGTTGATCCTCGACAAACAGGAGCGCTTCGACGCCCAGGGCACCGCCCGGGTCTCGGCCACCGTTGATTTTCGCGGCATGCCGCTGATGCAACTGAGCGTCGCCGACCGCCAGCAAGGCGCCACCGCCAGCGACCAGAACATCTGCGACAACTTCGGCAAACAGATCACCGACTGCCAGGTCGAGCGCCCCGCCACCGCCTTCTTGATCCCGGCCAGCTACAAGGTCAGCGCCACCCTGACGGACATGCGGCCCCTGGAACCGCTGGGCAACGACCACATCTACAACGATGCCTTGCTGCAAGAGAAATGGGACGGTCTGCTCAACTACCGCCGCAATGGGCAACTGGCCGACTTGTACATAGGCAACCCCGAGACGCTGGATTACACCATCACACTGTCGGGTGGGCAGATCGACAAGGACATCAAGGCTTGCCATGTACGCTCGCCGTGGTACGACCTGGACCTGACGGGTGAGCGCGTCAAGGGCGACTGGCGTTATCACTACGTCCTGACGCAGAAAATACGCTGGCTGACCCACGATGAAATTGTCAGCGCGCCGTTTGAAAAGATGATCAAGGAGATCCGTGCCTGTGGTGAGCAGGTGCATCAGGTGGTGAAGCTCTAACCCTCCCCCAGCAAAACCCCTTGCTCCCGCGCGCAGAGTTCCACCAGGTAATCCCACAACACCCGCAACCTTACCGACTTGTGCAACTCGCGCCGGGAGCTGATCCAGTAGCTGCGCTGGATGCTCTCCGCCGGCAGCAGCGGCACCAGGTCCGGGTCGCTCGCCGCCATGAAGCACGGCAATACGGCAATTCCCAACCCCGAGCGCGCCGCCTGGTGCTGGGCGATCACGCTGGTGCTGTGGAACACCACTTTGGGGTTGCGGCAGAAACTGCTGAGGAATTTCAGTTCCTGGCTGAACAGTAAATCGTCGACGTAATCGATCCAGGCGTGCACCGCCAGGTCCTCGCGTTTTTCAATCGGCGGTGTGCGGTCCAGGTAGCTGCGGCTGGCGTAGAGCGCCAGGCGGTAGTCGGTGAGTTTGCGGGTCACCAGTTGGTCGACGCTGGGGCGTTCGAGGTGGATGCTGATTTCCGCTTCGCGGTTGAGGATGCTGACAAACCGTGGCACTGCCAGCAGTTCCACTTCCAGGCCCGGGTAGCGTTCGAACAGGCCGCCCATGCGACTGGCCAGGAACATCACGCCCAAACCCTCGGCCACCCCCAGGCGGATCTTGCCCAGGGGCGCGGCGGAATGAGTCAGTTCTTCTTCGGCCAGCAGCGCCACGTTTTCCATGGCTTCGGCATGTTTGAGCAGGGCTTCGCCGGAGGGCGTGAGTTCGTAACCCTGGGCGTGCTGCACGAACAGCGCAGTGCCCAGGCTTTTCTCGATGGCCTCGATGTGCCGGGCCACGGTGGCGTGGGTGGTTTTCAGGCGTTGCGCCGCCGTGAGCAAGCGTCCGCTACGCTGTAACTCAAGAAAGAACCGCAGATCATTCCAGTCGAACATGCCTTCCCCTTCTTCCCCTGAACAGCAGCGTTGTCTAAAAACGCACAGCAGCTGGGTAAAAACTAACATTTTTAAGACGAAAACTAACAACTAGGATGGAACCAATAAGAAAAACAAGCGAGGTCACAGATGCATTCTGCAGCTGCTGAATACGATTACGTGGTGGTAGGCGCCGGCCCGGCGGGCTGCCTGCTGGCCAATCGACTGTCTGCCAACCCTGCCCATCGCGTGTTGCTGCTTGAAGCAGGCGGTCGCGATAACTACCCCTGGATCCATATTCCCGTCGGCTACCTGTTCTGCATCGGCAACCCACGCACCGACTGGTGCTTCAAGACCGAAGCCCAGGAAGGCCTGCAAGGCCGTGCGCTGAGCTACCCGCGCGGCAAGGTGTTGGGCGGTTGCTCGTCCATCAACGGCATGATCTACATGCGCGGCCAGGCCCGGGATTACGACGGCTGGGCCGAGGACAATCCCGGCTGGGCCTGGAAGGATGTGCTGCCGCTGTTCAAGCAGAGCGAAAACCATTTTGCCGGTGCCTCGCAATTTCACAGTGACGGCGGTGAATGGCGGGTTGAGCAACAGCGCCTGCACTGGCCGATCCTCGATGCGTTTCGTGACGCGGCGCAGCAAAGCGGTATCGACAGCATCAGCGACTTCAACCAGGGCGACAACGAAGGCTGTGGCTATTTCCAGGTCAATCAGAAATCCGGCGTGCGCTGGAATGCGGCCAAGGCGTTTCTCAAGCCGATCCGCCAGCGGCCCAACCTGACGGTGATGACCGAGGTTGAAGTCGACCGCGTACTCCTGGAGAACGGCCGCGCGGCGGCGGTGGTTGCTCGCCGGCAAGGCCAGCCAGTCACGTGGCGGGCGCGCAAGGAAATCATCCTGTGCGCCGGCTCCGTCGGTTCGCCGGGCATCCTGCAACGCTCCGGTATCGGCCCCTCCAGCGTGCTCAAGCCTTTGGGCATCGATGTGCTGCACGAGTTACCCGGAGTGGGCGGCAACCTGCAGGATCACCTGCAACTGCGCCTGATCTACAAGCTGGAAAACGCCCGCACCCTGAACCAGATTGCCGGCACCGTGTGGGGCAAGATGGGCATGGGCCTGCGCTACCTGTACGACCGCAGCGGCCCGTTGTCCATGGCCCCCAGCCAGCTTGGCGCGTTTGCCCGCTCCGGGCCGGAGCAGACGTCGGCCAACCTCGAATACCACGTACAGCCGCTGTCCCTGGAGCGCTTCGGCGAACCACTGCACGCTTTTCCAGCCTTCACCGCCTCGGTGTGTGACCTGCGCCCGCAAAGCCGTGGCCGCATCGACATACGCTCGGCCAACCCGGCAGACGCGCCGCTGATCCGCCCCAACTACCTCAGCCATCCGGAAGACCTGCGGGTGGCCGCCGACGCCATTCGCCTGACCCGACGCATCGTCTCGGCGCCGGCCCTGAAGCAATTCAACCCGGTGGAGTACCTGCCCGGCGCAGAACTGCAGACGGACGAACAACTGCAGGAAGCCGCCGCCCGCATTGGCACCACGATTTTCCATCCAGTGGGCACCTGCCGCATGGGTAGCGACAAGGACGCGGTGGTCGACGCCCAACTGCGAGTGCACGGGGTTCCCGGCCTGCGCATCGCCGACGCGTCGGTCATGCCACGCATCACTTCAGGCAACACCTGCTCACCGACGCTGATGATCGCGGAAAAAGCCGCGCAGCTTATCCTTTCGCCGAACACAAGGAGCCTCGCCCCGGAGAAAGAACTGACCTTACCGGCTTGACCTGCAGGACCCCGGCTTGCCGGCGGTGGCGTTTTCAAGCGTTGTGCACAGCTTGAGAGCGCCATCGCCGGCAAGCCGGGCGCCTACAGGGGAATAGCGGCGCCGATGTGGCGCCGACAGTGGAACAACAATAAATAATCACTGTGAGGGCTACCCAAATGTCAGAACACGCTCAACCCCTGGGCTCCGCCACCAAGGCGCGAGACAGCAACGACACGCAGAAAGTCATCTTCGCCTCCTCCCTCGGGACGGTGTTCGAGTGGTATGACTTCTTCCTCTACGGCGCCCTCGCGGCGGTGATCAGCAAGCAGTTCTTTGCCGGGGTCAACGACACCACGGCGTTTATCTTTGCCCTGATGGCCTTCGCCGCCGGCTTTGTGGTGCGCCCGTTCGGCGCGCTGGTGTTCGGTCGGCTGGGTGACATGATCGGGCGCAAGTACACCTTCCTCGCCACCATCATCCTGATGGGCCTGGCGACTTTCTGCGTCGGCCTGCTGCCGACCTATTCGAGCATCGGCATTGCCGCACCGATCATCCTCGTCGCGCTGCGCATGCTCCAGGGCCTGGCGCTGGGCGGCGAGTACGGCGGCGCAGCCACCTATGTGGCCGAGCACGCCCCGGCGGGCAAACGCGGCTTCCACACCAGCTGGATTCAATCCACCGCGACCCTCGGCCTGCTGCTGTCGCTGCTGGTGGTGCTGGCGTGCCGTTACTTCACCGGCGACCAATTCGAAGTGTGGGGCTGGCGCCTGCCGTTCCTGCTGTCGATCGTGCTGTTGGGCATCTCCACCTGGATCCGCATGAGCCTGCACGAGTCGCCGGCGTTCCTGAAAATGAAAGAGGAAGGCAAGGCCAGCAAGTCGCCGATCCGCGAATCCTTCGGCAAATGGGAAAACCTCAAGATCGTGCTGATTGCGCTATTCAGCATCAACGCCGGCCAGGCAGTGACGTTCTATGCCGCGCAGTTTTATGTGCTGTTCTTCCTCACACAGTTTTTGAAGATGGATCCGGCGCTGGCCAACATGCTGCTGATCATCAGCGTGGTGATTGGTGCGCCGTTCTTCATCTTCTTCGGCTGGCTTTCGGACAAGCTGGGGCGCAAGCCGGTGTTGATGGTCGGCCTGCTGCTGGCCACCGCGCTGTACTTCCCGATCTTCAAGGGCCTGGCGCACTACACCAACCCGGCGATGGACCACGCCAGCCGCCAGTCGCCGATCACCGTATTGGCAGACCCGGCCACCTGCACCTTCCAGTTCGACCCGGTGGGCAAGGCGCGTTTTGACAGCCCGTGCGACAAGGTCAAGACCTTCCTGGTGAAACAGGGCCTGCCGTATGAAAGCGCGGCCGCCCCGGCGGGCAGCGCAGTGCAGGTGAGCGTGGGTGATGTGCGTATCGACGGTTACGACGAAGCCGCCCTGAAAGGCGCGGTGACCCTGGCGGGTTATCCGCAATCGGCTGATGTGGCCCAGGTCAACAAAACCATGGTGGTGGTGCTAATTGTCGCGCTGATCCTGATCGCCGCCATGTGCTACGGCCCGCTGGCAGCGCTGATGGTGGAGCTGTTCCCGACACGCATCCGCTACACCTCGCTGTCGCTGCCATACCACATCGGGAATGGCTGGTTTGGTGGGTTCCTGCCGACGGTGTCGTTTGCGCTGGTGGTGTACACCGGGGATATTTTCTATGGGCTGTGGTACCCGGTGGTAATTACCGGGGTGAGCCTGATCGTGGGGCTGATTTGCCTGAAAGAAACCAAGAACGTCGATATCGACAATAACTAAACGTCGATCCGGCCGACGCTGGAGTTTCAGTGTGGGAGCGGGCTTGCTCGCGAAAGCGGGGTGTCAGTCGCCGGATAGGTTGACTGATACACCGCATTCGCGAGCAAGCCCGCTCCCACATTGGGTTTAGCACCAGACACACAAATTGCTGTATATCCATCCAGATAAAAGTTGCCCAATTCTGATTTATTGCCCATCCTGCTCCCCATTCAATTGCGTAGCGAATGTGGTGACCATGCGGCTGTTCCTCTGTGAAAAACCGTCCCAGGCCAAGGATATCGCCGCCGTGCTCGGCGCGACCCGGCGTGGCGACGGTTGCTGGCTGGGCTCAGGCGTGACGGTGACCTGGTGCATCGGCCACCTGCTGGAAACCGCCCCGCCCGACAGCTACGACGCCAAGTACAAGCGCTGGGTGCTGGCCGACCTGCCGATCATCCCCGAAAAGTGGAAGATGCTGGTCAAGCCCAAGACTGCCAGCCAGTTCAAGGCGGTCAAGCGTCTGCTGGGGGAAGCCCAGGAATTGGTGATCGCCACCGATGCCGACCGTGAGGGCGAGATGATCGCCCGTGAGCTGGTGGAACATTGCCGTTATCGCGGCCCCATCCAGCGGCTATGGCTCTCGGCGCTCGACGATGCGTCGATCCGCAAGGCCCTGGCCTCGTTGAAGCCCGGTGCTGAAACCTTCAGCCTCTACCATTCGGCCCTTGGCCGCTCCCGCGCCGACTGGCTGATCGGGATGAACATGAGCCGCCTGTTTACCCTGCTGGGCCAACAGTCCGGCTACCAGGGCGTGTTGCCGGTCGGCCGTGTGCAAACCCCGACCTTGCGCCTGGTAGTGGACCGGGACCGCAGCATTGCCGACTTTGTACCCGTCGCTTATTGGGCCATCGATGTGGATCTGCTCCACGACGACATCACCTTTACGGCGCAGTGGCGCGCAACAGAAGACGCCTGTGACGATCAGGGCCGCTGCCTCAATCCGCAGCTTGCCCGGGACGCCGCCAATGCCATGAGCAACGCCGCCAGCGCCCGGCTGGTCAAACTGCGTACCGAGCGCATGCGCGACGTCGCGCCCCTGCCCTTCGACCTCGGCACCCTGCAGGAAATCTGCTCGAAAAAGCTTGGCCTCGGCGCCCAGGAAACCCTGGATGTTGCGCAGTCGCTCTACGAAACCCACAAAGTGATTACTTACCCGCGCAGCGATTGCGGCTACCTGCCCCTTAGCCAGCACGGCGACGCGCCGAAAATTCTCGCGGCGCTGGGCCGGGCCGATCCGGCGGTGAACGCGTTGATGCCGCACATGGACCCACAACGCCGCTCACGGGCCTGGAACGACGCCAAGGTCAGCGCGCACCACGGCATCATCCCTACCGGCGCCGGCAAGGATGTCGGGCAACTGACCGGCAAGCATCGCGCGGTATACACCCTGATTCGCGCCCGCTATCTCGCGCAGTTCCTGCCCAATCACGAATACGACCGTACCCAGGCAGATTTCGATTGTGCCGGTGAAGCCTTGCGGGCTGTCGGTAAAGTCATCGTCGAGCCGGGCTGGAAACGCGCATTGCCGGAAGCATTGGCACCGGCCAAGGGCCGTGAAGCACCTGCGCCGCAGTCCTTGCCAACACTGGTTCAGGGGCAGGACTACGCCGTGGCCAAGGTCAACCTCAAGGACCTGTGGACCCAGCCACCCAAACCCTTCACCGAAGGCGACCTGATCAAGGCGATGAAAAACGTCGCCAAGCTGGTGGAAGACCCGCTGCTCAAGCAAAAGCTCAAGGACACCACCGGGATCGGCACCGAAGCCACCCGCGCCGGGATCATCCAGGGCCTGCTGGACCGCGGTTACCTGGTGAAAAACGGCAAGGCGCTGTCGGCAACACCCGCCGCTTTCAGCCTGATTGATGCAGTGCCACGGGCAATTGCCGACCCCGGTACCACCGCTATCTGGGAGCAGGCACTGGACATGGTACAAAGCGGCGAGATGAGCCTGGAAGAGTTCGTCGCCAAACAGGCGGCATGGATGAGCAAACAGGTGACCCGCTGCACTGGCATGCGCCTGACCATCAGCGGCCCGGCCAGCCCGGCCGGACGTGGCGCCACACCATGGAAAAACAAACGCAAACCGGCCAAGCGCAAGACGGCCACCAGCCCGAAGCGGGCGGCAAAACCGGCAAACAAGGGCTGAGAAGCACTAAGAAATCGCGACAATGACGTTTTTCGACGGGATGTATGCCGCTTTGGACCTTGCCCTGCTGCAGGCCATCCAGGATTCTGTAGGGCCTGCTAACCTCCCAACAATAACAACACCGGAGTGGCCTCCATGAAAACCGTTGCCCAAGTGCTGAAGTCCAAAGACCAGCATAACCATCAAGTCCACACCATCCCCCACGACCATACGGTATTTGAGGCCTTGATCGTGATGGCTTCGAAAAACGTCGGGGCCTTGCCAGTGCTCCAGGACGGCAAGGTGGTGGGCATCATCAGTGAACGAGACTATGCCCGTAAGGTCATCCTCCATGGATTGTCTTCGGTGACGACCAAAGCCCACGAGATCATGAATTCACCGGTGATCACCGTCGACACTCACCAGACTGTCGAGACTTGCATGACGATCATGACTGACCGACATCTGCGGCACCTGCCTGTGGTGGAGAACGGCGAGCTCCTTGGCCTGCTGTCCATCGGCGACCTGGTCAAGGAAGCGATTGCCGAACAGGCCGACCTGATCAAACAGCTGGAGCAGTACATTCGCGGCGAATAATCATTGGGGACCCCATGCTCGATACCCTGCAACATCAAGTCGATAACCAACTCGACAGCCTGCACCGGGCCATGTCCCAACGGCGCTTCCTGGTGCTGACCGGTGCGGGTATCAGCACCTCTTCGGGGATTCCCGATTATCGCGACAGCGAAGGCGTGCGCCGGGGCAAGGCACCGATGATGTACCAGGAGTTCCAGGCAACCCCGCAGGCGCGCCGCCGCTACTGGGCGCGGGCGATGCTCGGCTGGCCGAGGGTGCGTGTCGCGCAGCCGAACGCGGCGCATATCGCGTTGGCCACCCTGCAGCAGCGCCAGCGCATTACCGGGCTGATCACCCAGAACGTCGACACCCTGCACGACCAGGCTGGCAGCCATGATGTGATCGAACTCCACGGCAGCCTTCACCGGGTGCTATGTCTGGATTGCCAGCAGACCAGCGAACGGGACCTGATCCAGCGCCGAATGGAAGCGGAGAATCCGTACCTGGCGGGTGTGGATGCCGTTCAAGCCCCCGACGGTGACACCCTGCTGGACCCGGCCTTTGAAGGACGTTTTCAGGTGCCCCGCTGCCCCCACTGCGGCGGGCAACGGTTGAAACCGGACGTGGTGTTTTTCGGTGAGAACGTCGCCCAGGGCACGGCAGCCAAGGCGATGGCGGCGGTGGATGACGCAGAAGGATTGCTGGTGGTGGGTTCGTCGCTGATGGCGTATTCAGCGTTTCGGTTGTGCAAGGCGATGGTCGAGCAAGGCAAGCCCGTGATTGCCATCAATCTGGGCAAGACACGGGGCGATGAGTTGCTGCAACTCAAGATCGAAGCCTCCTGCGAACGTTTGTTGCCGTTGCTGGCAGAACGCCTGGGATAGCCCAATCCTGCTTTTCTGTGGCGAGGGAGCTTGCTCCCGCTGGGCTGCGCAGCGGCCCCAAAACCGACAACCGAATGATTCCTGCAGAACCGCAGTCAGCCTGGTGGGGGCGCTTCGCATCCCAGCGGGAGCAAGCTCCCTCGCCACAAAAAGCCCCCGGATCCCGCGACCTGCCCGCACGAAAAGTGACGCCCAAGTCACGTTTTCCGCTCACACCCCCGCCCTGCAAGGATTTATGTAGTGCTCAAAAATAATCACTACATAATCGTTGACGTAACCGTTTTGTAATTGCATGATTCAAGCGTCTCCCGGATCGGGAGCGTTGGTAACACGCGTTTTGAACAAGCTCGTCTGACCGCCGAGCTGTTTTTTCCGGATGTGCACTGCCCACAAGGCAGATTGATGAAGCTGACCGGCCCGAAAGGATCGGTACAAGGAGCTCAAACGCTGCTTGTCTTCGTTATGAAACCATTGCGTAGCAGGTCATCAGCAAGACTACATGCATCGGTTCAAGACCCTGCCCGTATTCGGCAGACAGTCGCTGACGCCCGGTTTTCTGAGCCGGAGACAACTTAGTAGTTTTAACGGATCAACTAGAGATCGCCAACTGGTCAAGGGGCTTACACATGAATCTGAACAACCAACCAACTATCGATGAATTGGCTGAGATGTTCGCAGCGCAGAAAGACACGCTCGACGACCATATCCTCTGGATTGGTAAATCGGGCCAGGTCCATATTGACTGCCTGGCGCCCCACACCGTGGAAGAAGAGTTCGACAGGAATAACCGTGAACTGGCAGCGCGCCTGAAGATGTACCGCCGCGGCCAGGGTTATGTCGGCAAGAAAGCCGCCGCCGATCGCAACTTTATCGAGCAGGTCTTCCATACACTTAATACCGAGTGGCAGAACCTTAAAGGCCATTCGCAAGTTAAGGTGATCGACAGATACTGCTGATAACTACGCACTTATCACTTAAGCCTGCTCGCTTAAAACGAGCAGGCTTTTTTATGGCCGACGGTTATCGCAACAACGCCGGAAAACGCCCCTTCCCCGCTTCATCGCAAAAAATATCAAACATGGCCTGGGCCGCCGCTGAAAGTTCGTGGCCGGGCTTGGTCAGTACACCAATCGGCCGTTCGATCACCGGATCGCTCAAGGTGATGCAATGGGCGCCTGCTTCCTGCATTTGGCGTGCACACAACGCCGGCACTGCACTCACGCCCAAGCCACTGGCAACCATCTTGCCCACCGTCGCCAGTTGATGGCTCTCCAGGGCTACGGGCAGCTTCAGGTCCAGCACCTTCAGGTGTTCTTCAAGCATCACTCGTACCGTGGACGGGCGCTGCAAGGTGATGAAGGGTTGTTCCAGCAGGGTGTGCCAGGCGATATCGGAGCGGCGTGCCAATGGCGAGTCACCGGGCACCACCGCCACAAAGCGGTCCACATACAGCGGGGTGAACACCAGCGATGAGCTTTCCGACGGTTCAAACGCCACGCCCAACTCCACTTGGCGATCGCGGACCATTTCCAGCACCTGCTCGTTGATCACGTCATTCACCGTTACGTTGACCTGGGGATAGCGCGCGCGAAAAATCTTCAGGATCGGTGGCAGCAGGTTTCCGGCAAACGACGGCATCGCCGCCACCGTTACCCGCCCGCGCTGCAGGGTGAAACGCTGGCGCAACTCATCCTCGGCGTTGTCCCAGTCGGCGATCAAGCGCCGGGCCAGGGGCAGCAGGGATTCGCCTTCAGGGGTCAGCGCGACATTGCGCGTATTGCGGCTGAACAGGCGCCCGCCCAGGCCTTCTTCCAGGCCTTTGATGGTCAGGCTCAAGGCCGACTGGGAAAGATGCAAACGCTCACAGGCGGCCGCAAAGCTCAAGGTCTGGGCTACGGCAAGAAAGGCGCGCATCTGTTTAACTGTCATGAAGCTTCTCTCGATGGCTGAGGACTATGCTGTTTTTTAAATCAATCAACCTTAAAAAACAACTTAACAAATCAATCCGTCGGCGCAACACTCGGTTCATATGGCTGGCCCACAAACAATAAAAGAGGTGCATATGGCAGGTTTTGATAAACGCGTAGCGTCCTATGAAGAGGCGCTGGCAGGCCTGGAAGATGGCATGACGGTTCTTGCCGGTGGTTTTGGCCTGTGCGGCATCCCGGAAAACCTCATTGCCGAAATCAAGCGCAAGGGCACCCGCAACCTGACCGTGGTCTCCAACAACTGCGGCGTCGACGGCTTCGGCCTGGGCCTGCTGCTGGAAGGCAAGCAGATCAGCAAGGTCTTCGCGTCCTACGTCGGTGAAAACGCGCTGTTCGAGAAGCAACTGCTCAGCGGCGAAATCGAAGTGGTCCTGACGCCCCAAGGCACCCTCGCCGAAAAACTGCGCGCAGGCGGTGCCGGCATCCCGGCCTTCTTCACCGCCACCGGCGTCGGCACGCCAGTCGCTGAAGGCAAGGAAACCCGCGAGTTCAACGGTCGCCCGTACCTGATGGAAGAATCCATCACCGGCGACTTCGCCATCGTCAAAGGCTGGAAAGCCGACCACTTCGGCAATGTGATCTATCGCCATACCGCCCAGAACTTCAACCCGCTGGCCGCCACCGCCGGCAGGATCACCGTGGTCGAAGTCGAAGAAATCGTCGAACCGGGCGAGCTGGACCCGGCGCATATCCACACCCCAGGGATCTACGTCGACCGGATCATTTGCGGCACCTTCGAGAAGCGCATCGAACAGCGCACCCTCCGCAAATAATCCACCAGCCCAAATAATAAGGAGACAAAAAATGGCTCTTACCCGCGAACAAATGGCTCAACGCGTCGCCCGCGAAATGCAGGACGGTTTCTACGTCAACCTCGGCATCGGCATTCCGACCCTGGTGGCCAACTACATCCCAGAAGGCATGGAGGTCATGCTGCAGTCGGAAAACGGCCTGCTGGGCATGGGTCCGTTTCCTACTGAAGAAACCATCGATGCCGACATGATCAACGCCGGCAAACAGACCGTCACCGCGCGCATTGGCGCGTCGATCTTCTCCTCGGCCGAATCCTTCGCGATGATTCGCGGCGGCCACGTCGACCTGACCGTGCTCGGCGCGTTTGAGGTCGATGTACAAGGCAACATCGCCTCGTGGATGATCCCCGGCAAGCTGGTCAAGGGCATGGGCGGCGCGATGGACCTGGTGGCCGGTGCCGAGAACATCATCGTGATCATGACCCACGCGTCCAAGGACGGTGAATCCAAGTTGCTCAGCCGCTGCAGCCTGCCGCTGACCGGCGCCAACTGCATCAAGCGCGTGCTGACGGACCTGGCCTACCTGGAAATCGAAAATGGCGCTTTTGTCCTCAAGGAACGCGCACCTGGCGTCAGTGTTGAAGAGATCGTCAGCAAGACAGCCGGTAAACTGATCGTCCCGGACCACGTTCCAGAAATGCACTTCCAGTGAGGACAGATTCCATGCAAGACGTCGTGATTGTTGCTGCCACCCGCACCGCCGTGGGCAGCTTCCAAGGTTCGCTGGCAAGCATCCCGGCCCCGGAGCTGGGGGCTGCGGTGATTCGTCGCCTGCTGGAGCAGACCGGCATCGACCCGGCACTCGTGGATGAAGTGATCCTTGGCCAGGTGCTCACCGCCGGCAGCGGCCAGAACCCGGCCCGCCAGGCCTCGATCCTCGCCGGCCTGCCCCACGCCGTGCCGGCGCTGACCCTGAACAAGGTCTGCGGCTCGGGGCTCAAGGCCCTGCACCTGGGCGCACAAGCGATCCGTTGCGGCGATGCCGAGGTAATCATCGCCGGCGGCATGGAGAACATGAGCCTGGCCCCGTACGTATTGCCGGCCGCCCGCACCGGCCTGCGCATGGGCCATGCGAAGATGATCGACAGCATGATCACCGACGGTCTGTGGGATGCGTTCAACGACTACCACATGGGCATCACCGCCGAGAACCTGGTGGACAAGTACGGCATCAGCCGTGAAGCCCAGGACGCCTTCGCCGCCGCCTCCCAGCAAAAAGCCACGGCGGCCATTGAAGCCGGGCGTTTCAGCGATGAGATCACGCCGATCCTGATTCCCCAGCGCAAGGGCGACCCGGTGGCCTTCGCCGTGGACGAACAGCCACGGGCGGGCACCACCGCCGAATCCCTGGCCAAGCTCAAGCCGGCCTTCAAGAAAGACGGCACCGTCACCGCCGGCAACGCATCCAGCCTCAACGACGGCGCGGCTGCCGTGCTGCTGATGAGCGCGGACAAAGCCAAGGCGCTCGGCTTGCCAGTGCTGGCCCGAATCGCCAGCTACGCCAACGCCGGCGTCGATCCCGCGATCATGGGCATTGGCCCGGTATCGGCCACCCGCCGCTGCCTGGACAAGGCCGGCTGGAGCCTGGGCGACCTGGACCTGATCGAAGCCAACGAAGCCTTTGCCGCGCAGTCACTGGCGGTGGGCAAAGAGCTGGAATGGGACACGGCCAAGGTCAACGTCAACGGCGGCGCGATTGCCATCGGCCACCCGATTGGCGCGTCAGGCTGCCGTGTGCTGGTGACCCTGCTGCATGAAATGATCAAGCGTGACGCCAAGAAAGGCCTGGCCACCCTGTGCATCGGTGGCGGGCAAGGTGTAGCCCTGGCCCTTGAACGCAGCTGATTTCAAAGAGCAACATGGAAAAGGCCCGGTTCCACGAAAACCGGGCCTTTTCTTTATCGGTCAGTCCCGCGCCTGGGGCACCGCAAACACCGCATTTGCCCGCACCACCACCTTCTCCCCGACCTGCACGCTGACCGTGGCAAACGCCATCTGCCGCCCGCGCTTGTGATGCTCCAGACGCACCTCGACCCACTCCCCTACCTGCACCGCGCCGAGATAGTCCAGGGTCATGCTCGCCGTGATCAACGGCAGCGGCGGCTCGCTGGAAAACGCCATGGCGTAGCCCATGCCCACATCCGCCAGGGTGGCCAGCACGCCACCGTGCACGGTGCCGCGTCCGTTGGCGTGGCGGTTGTCGGCGCGCAGGCCGATTTCCAGCTGCAAGCCTTCACCTCGGCTATACACCGGGCCAAGCAGGTCCAGGAGTGGGCTGCTTCGACGCAGCGGGGTAAAGCCTTCGGGGATGGCATGGGCAGTCATGTCAGGTTCTTCCTTGGGGACAAGGCTGGAGGTGTATCCCACCGCAGCCATCCGGACCATCAACATCAGCCCGGTAAATCCCCGGTGATAAGCCTAACGCTTCATGCAACGCTGATAACGCTCATCCACGCGCTTGGCGAACCAGGCGGTGGTGAGGTTGCGGGTGATCTTCGGGCTTTTCAGCACGATGCCCGGCAGGATCGCCCGCGGCACCGGTTTGCCGGCGGCCTTGTCGGCCAGGGCGAACACCCGCTGGTACAGGGTGGTGTCTTCAAAATCCAGGCGCTCGCCCTGCTCCAGCTGGCTGCGGATGCTCGGGTTGCGCATGTCCAGCGCCTTGCCCAGTGAGCGCACTGCCAGCTCGGTGGTGCCTGGCAGGAACGAGCCGTAGTTGATCAAATCACCGTCCAGCGCCAGCGTGGTACCCGAGACCCGGCTGACCGCTGCCTGGAATGCGGCGTTGCGGCTGGCGTACCAACCGGCATTGAAATCGGCGAAGCGGTACAGCATCTGGTCGTAATTCACCGGGTAGCCCAGCAGATGGGTGATGCCAAAGTACATGCCGCCTCGGCGGGTAAACACTTCCCGGCGGATGCTGCCATCCACGGTGTAGGGATAATCCCGGGCCTGCTTCTGTGCGAAGTCGATGCTGACCTGCATCGGGCCTGCGGTATGCACCGGGTTGAAGCCGCCAAACAGCGTATTGCCCAAGGGCACGACACTGATGAAGTCGTCAAAGATTCCACTCAAATCCCGCTCGGTGCGCGCAGCGTTCAAGCGCTCGGCGTAGGACTTGCCGGTGGGCGAGCGCAGTTGCAGTGCCGTGCGCACCAGCACCGCCGGCACGTGGACTTTAGCGGCGCGGCGCAGGATTTCGTCCTGGGCGATCTTGCCCATGTTCGGGACCGGCGGGTCGACCTGATAGGTGGACTCCTGCTCGGTCACGGCCAATACCGCGCAGATGTTCTCCGTACCGGGGTAGATTTTCTGCGTGTTGAAGGCGGTGTAGATGTCCTGGGCCCAGCCGCCACGATCCGGCACGCTGGCCGGCATCAGCCGCACGATCTGCGCTTTCACCTCGGCTTCGCTGCGCTCCGGCAGTTGCTGGGTGCGCTGGCTGGAGCAGCCGGCCAGTACCAATAAGGTGGTAAGGCACAGGATGAGGCGAGATGAACGCATGGGGCTTCCTTGGGCGACAATGGGCCAGTCTTGGCAGATATCGACCGGTAAGTCTAACCGGGGTTCGCCGACCTGCCGCACTCGCCAAAAAAACCGCAACGTGAAAGGATCAGGCTCCCGTCGTTCCTACAAGGAGTTTGAATGCCATGCTTAGCCTGAACTTCCTGATCACCTGCCTGATCGTCGTGCTCATTCCCGGCACCGGCGTGATCTTCACCGTGTCCACCGGACTGACCGCCGGCAAGCGCGCCAGTGTGTTCGCCGCGCTGGGCTGCACCGCCGGGATCGTCCCGCACTTGTTGGCCTCCGTGCTTGGGCTGTCCGCCCTGCTGCATACCAGCGCCCTGGCGTTCGAAGCCCTCAAGTATGCCGGCGCCGCCTACTTGCTGTACCTCGCCTATGCCACCTGGCGGGACCGCTCGGCCTTTGCCATGAACGACGCACCGACGATTTCCAGCGCCCACAGCCTGATGGTGCGAGGCCTGTTGCTGAATATTCTGAACCCCAAGCTGACGATTTTCTTCCTTGCGTTCCTGCCGCAATTCGTCACCCCGGGCGCGGGCGCACCGGCCCTGCAAATGCTGTTGCTGAGCAGTGTATTCATGGCGATGACGTTTGCGGTGTTTGTGATTTATGGCCTGCTGGCCAATGTGTTCCGCCACGCGGTGATCGAATCGCCACGTGTACAGAACTGGCTGCGCCGCAGTTTTGCAGCGGCGTTTGCGGGGTTGGGGCTGAACCTGGCGTTTGCCCAGCGCTAAGTTTCAAGCAGCCGCGAACAGCCTTCTGTGGCGAGGGAGCTTGCTCCCTCGCCACAGGTTACTTAGATCCCGGCAAGTGCCAGGTCCATCGCGAAGTAGGTGAAGATCAAGTCCGCACCGGCGCGCTTGATCGAGCCCAGGGTTTCCCGCACTACGCGGGCTTCATCGATCGCACCCGCCTGGGCGCCGAACTTGATCATCGCGTACTCGCCGCTGACCTGGTACGCCGCCACCGGCAAACGCGAGGCTTCGCGGATGTCGCGGATGATGTCCAGGTACGCGCCGGCCGGCTTGACCATCAGCGCGTCCGCACCTTCTTGCTCATCCAGCAACGATTCGCGCACCGCTTCGCGGCGGTTCATCGGGTTCATCTGGTAGCTCTTGCGATCGCCCTTCAGCGCGCTGCCGCCGGCTTCGCGGAACGGGCCGTAGAGCGCCGAGGCGAACTTGGTGGAATAAGCCATGATCGGGATATGGCTGAAGCCTGCTTCATCCAGGGCCCGGCGAATGGCCTGGACCTGCCCGTCCATCGCGGCAGACGGCGCGATCAAATCGGCACCGGCACGAGCGGCAGCCACAGCTTGCTTGCCAAGGTTGACCAGGGTGCGGTCGTTGTCGACTTCGGCGCCGTGCATCACGCCGCAATGGCCGTGGTCGGTGTATTCGCAGAAACAGGTATCGGACATCACGATCATTTCCGGCACCGCATCCTTGATGATCGAGGACATGCGCGACACCAGGCCACGCTCTTGCCAGGTGTCACTGCCCGAGGCGTCCAGGTGGTGGGACACACCGAAGGTCATCACCGACTTGATCCCGGCTTTCGCATAGCGTTCGATCTCGCCGGCCAGCTTCGACTCGGGAATGCGCTGCACCCCGGGCATGCTGGTGATCGGCACGAAGTCGTCGATTTCTTCTTCAACGAAGATCGGCAGCACCAGGTCATTGAGGGTGAATTCGCTTTCCTGGAACAGGCCACGCAACTCCGGGGAGCGGCGCAGGCGGCGTGGACGGGCTTCGGGGAACTGGCTGGACATTGATGCTCCTGAAAAAAGGCAGGCCAAAAATCTTTGGGGCGAAAGCTTATGCCTCGTGCACCGCAGAGCACAAACGCCAAGTGCGGAACAGTTTATTGCAGGCTTGGTAACAATTGCATTGATCTAGAGCTGTAGACGGCCTTCAATGCAAACGGCAACCGCGCCGCCGACCCAGATTTCCTCGCCGCTGTGTTCAATGCGGATTCGCCCGGCGCGGCCCATGGCGGTGCCCTGGCTGACCACATAGCGGCTGGGCGCCAACCCCTCGCCCAGCAACCACTGGGCGACACCGGCGTTCAGGCTGCCGGTGGCCGGATCTTCCGGAGCGCCGTCGCCGGCAATAAAGGCCCGCACCTCAAACTGCGCCTCATCGCCATCCCGCTCGGGGTTCCACGGGGCGATCACGCCCACGGCCAAGCCCTGCAACTGCGAATAGTCCGGCCGCAGTGCCAGTACCTGCTCGCGATCCGCCAGCATCACCGCCAGCCAGCCCGCGCCGTTATCCACCCACTGGCTGCGCAAAATCGCACCGGGCTCAAGGTCCAGGGCCCGACGCACGCGCTCGACCAATTCAGCTTCCAGCGGGCCGGAACGCAGCAACGGTGGCGCGATAAACGCCAGTTCATCGCCCTGGCGGCGGATGCGCACCAGGCCGATCTCACACTCCTGGATGATCTCCTCCCCAGCGGGTTGGCCACCGGCCAGCAACCAGGCATGGCAACTGCCCAGGGTCGGATGGCCGGCAAACGGCAATTCCTTGAGGGTCGTGAAGATCCTTACGCGGTAGTCCGCTCGTGGATCACGGGGCTTGAGCAGGAAGGTGGTTTCGCTGAGGTTGGTCCAGTTGGCGAAATCCGCCATCTGCTGGTCGTTCAGGCTGTCGGCGCCCAGCACCACGGCCAACGGGTTGCCCTTGACGGCCACGCTGCTGAAAACGTCCAGTTGTTTGAAGTCGAAAGAAGCCATGCCGGTCCTTATGCTGGGATGTTCAAGCCACGGATCACCGCCGGCCGGGCGACAAACCCGTCCAGGGCCCGCAGTACGTTCGGGAAGTCGGTAATACCCACCAGGTCGCCGGACTCATAGAAGCCGATCAGGTTGCGAACCCACGGGAAGGTGGCGATATCGGCGATGCTGTACTCGTCACCCATGATCCAGGTGCGGCCCAACAGGCGCTTTTCCAGCACGTCCAGCAAGCGGCGCGACTCGGCGACGTAGCGGTCGCGCGGGCGCTTGTCTTCGTAGGCCGCGCCGGCGAATTTGTTGAAGAACCCCACCTGGCCGAACATCGGCCCGATACCGGCCATCTGGAACATCAGCCACTGGATCGTCTCGTAACGCATCGCCGGGTCTTCGGGAAGCAATTCACCGCTCTTCTCGGCGAGGTAGATCAGGATCGCGCCCGACTCGAACAGGCCCAGCGCCTGGCCGCTCGGGCCATTGGGGTCGATGATCGCCGGGATCTTGTTGTTGGGGTTCAGCGACAGGAACTCGCTGGAAAGCTGGTCCTGGGTCTCGAAACTGACCTTGTGCGCCTCGTAGGGCAGGCCGATTTCCTCGAGCATGATCGACACCTTGACCCCGTTGGGCGTGGGCAACGAATACAGCTGCAGACGCTCGGGATGCCGGGCCGGCCATTTGGCGGTGATGGGGAAGTCTGAAAGTGAGTTCATCATGGGACTCCTGATAAAAGTAGGAGAGTAGTGGTTCAGTGCCTATCGTGCATCCGTCTTAATTCAGCAACATCTGCGGGTTAATCTCCTGCACACGGCAAGGATGCCGCCCCATCTCCCCCGCGAAACGAACCAAACTGCCTTGGGGGACTCTTAAAGAGCGCCCGATGGCTGGGCTTGCTTGCCCTGAATCCCTGCACCGAGACTTAGAACCATCATGACCATCAAGCCTCTGTGCCTTGCGAAACGCTTCAAACGCTACTCCTACATCCTGCTGCCGGTATTGCTGGTGAGCGCCGCGGTCGGCCTTAGCCTGGAATCGCGGGTCAGCCGCGCCCAGCCGGTCGACGGCGTGCAAACCCTGGTGTTCCTGCGCCATGGCGAGAAACCTGCCGGGGGCCTCGGCCAACTCAACTGCCAAGGCCTTAACCGTGCGATGAACCTGGCCACCGTGCTGCCGGAAAAATTCGGCAACGCCAACTACGTGTTCGCACCCAACCCGACCCGCAATGTCGAGGAAGGCGAGAAAGACAACTCCTACAGCTACATCCGCCCGTTGATGACCATCAGCCCCAGCGCGATCAAGCTCGGGTTGCCGGTCAACATCAAGTTCTCGGCCAATGACACCAGCGCCCTCGCTGACGAACTGGTGGAGGACAAATACCACAACGCCGTCATCTACACTGCCTGGTCCCATGGGTATCTGCCGGACTTGATCAACAAGGTGGCAAGCGAGGCCGTCGGTGAAAAACATGTGATTACCGACGATTGGTCCGGCAGCGATTTCGATAGCTTGTATGTGTTGACCCTGACCTGGCACAACGGCAAGGCCTCGCTGCTCAGCCGCAACTACAAGCAAGGCCTGGACAATGGCCAGCAGACTTGCCCGGACGCAACGCAAGTCAGCGCCGATATCTGACCGCCCCCGAAGACCCGTGGCGAGGGAGCTTGCTGTGGCGAGGGAGCTTGCTCCCTCGCCACAGCAAGCTCCCTCGCCACAGTGCTTCGGAGGCGGCCTTGTACAGCGTATGATGTTGCGCTATTGACTCACCTGCGGATCATCTACATGTCCAACCTCTCCTCCACCCAGCCTGCCCGGGGCTGGTCCTTCTGGTGGAAACCAGCGCTGTTCCTGCTGGTGGCCTGCGTCGGCCTCTACTACGTGAAATGGTCGCCCTACTACGCCAAGGCGTTTATCGCGGCAGACAACCACAGTATCGGCGCCTCGATTCTCAACGACCAGCAAAGCGCGCCACTGGCCGCGGCGCTGGCCTATGCCCAGGTGTATTTCCTGGCGATCTGGAAGGCTGCGGTGCTGGCGGTCATTCTCGGCTCATTGCTGCAGGTGCTGATCCCACGGGACTGGCTGCTGCGCCTGTTTGGCCGTGCCGGGCTGGGATCTACCCTGCGTGGCGGGCTGTTCGCCCTGCCGGGGATGATGTGCAGTTGCTGCGCCGCTCCGGTGGCGGCCGGTATGCGTCGGCAGAAAGTCTCGGTCGGCGCGGCGCTGGCGTTCTGGATTGCCAACCCGGTGCTGAACCCGGCGACACTGGTGTTCATGGGCTTTGTGCTGGGCTGGGGCTTTACCGCGCTGCGGTTGGTGGCCGGGATCGTGCTGGTGGTGGGTGTTTCGCTGGTGGCGCAACGCATCGCGCGGCCGGAGCAGGTACCGGAAGCCGCGCTCGACGCCGTGGCCCAGGCCAGCCATGCCGAAACCGAACCGTTCCTGACCCGCTGGCTGCGCACCCTGTGGCAGCTGTTCTGGAGCACGATTCCGGTGTACATCCTGGCGGTGCTGATCCTTGGCGCGGCGCGGGTCTGGCTGTTTCCCCACGTGGACGGCGCCATGGCCAACAGCCTGGTGTGGCTGGTGCCTCTGGCGATTGTCGGCACGTTGTTCGTGATCCCGACCGCCGCCGAAATCCCCATCGTGCAGACCATGATGACCCTCGGCATGGGCACCGGCCCGGCCGTGGCCTTGCTGATGACACTGCCGAGCGTGAGCCTGCCGTCGCTGCTGATGCTGCGCAAGGATTTCGATGCGCGGGTGCTGGTGACCGTGGCCGGGCTGACGATGCTGATGGGGGTGGTGTGTGGGCTGATCGGGGCGTTTATCCTGTAGTGATTGGGTGAGTTTGAGGGCCTCTTCGCGAGCAAGCCCGCTCCCACATTCGACCGCATTCCTAGAGGATAAATGCGGTCGAATGTGGGAGCGGGCTTGCTCGCGAAGGGGTCGGCAAACTCAATCAATCACGTACGCCGAGCGAGCCTGTCCCGGAAATACTCCACCACCGCCGCTTGCTCTCCCGCAAACTCGATGCGTGCGCCTTTGCTTTCCCGCTGGAACGCGTACATCGGGTCGTAATACTCACGCAACAACCCCTCAATCCAGCCGCGGTGCAACTCCACCGCGCCGCTGCTGGCTTGTTCTGCCAATGCTTCCTGCATGATCGCGTGCAACCGCGCAAACCGCTCGCCGCCCAGGCGCTTGTGGATATTGCCCAGGCTCTGGGTCAGGCGCTCGGCAAACAGTTCCTGGCCAGTGTCGCCAAACACCGCGACAAACTCGGCGCAGAGGTCCACCACATAATCCTTCAGGATGCGCTCCACCCGGCCTTCAACGCTGTCTTCCAGCCAGACCATCGGGAAGCCCTGCATGCCTTTGTGCAGGGGCAACGGCAGCGCGCAGCTGCCGATCATGCGGCTCTCATCCTCGACCACAAACTGCTCGATACCGGCGGCACGCTTTTTCAGCAGGTCCACCGCCAGGCGGTTTTCGAAGTCGATGTTGGAAGGTTGCGCCGTGGCGCGTTTGCCGAAGCTGGAACCGCGATGGTTGGCGTGGCCTTCCAGGTCCAGGGCGTTGTTCAACTGGCCGAGCACTTCGGTCTTGCCGGTACCGGTCATGCCACCCAACAGTACGAAGTCGCATTGCGCGGTGGCGCTTTCAACCGTGTCGAGCAGGAAAGTCCGCATGGCCTTGTAGCCACCGCCCACTCGCGGATAGTCGATACCCGCCTCGGTTTTCAACCATTGCTGGGCAATCTGCGAACGCATCCCGCCGCGAAAGCAGTACAGCAGACCATCCGGATTGGCCTGGGCAAAACGCGCCCAGTGTTCGATACGTTCGGCCTTGATCGCCCCGGACACCAGTTCGTGCCCGAGAACAATGGCCGCCTGCTGGCCTTGCTGCTTGTAACAGGTGCCCACCCGTTCGCGCTCGTCGTCGGTCATCAACGGCAGGTTGACCACCCCGGGAAACGCGCCCTTGATGAACTCGATCGGCGCGCGGGTATCCATCATCGGCCGGTCGTTGAGAAAGATATCGCGGTAATCGGTGATGTCGATGGGCATCAGAACACCTCTACCGCGTTGGTCTGTCGCTCAACCAGTTCGCCGATCGGCTCAAGGTTCAGGCCCAGCTCCGCCGCCACGGCGAGGAATTCGGCATTGCCTTCGGAGGTGACCGCCACCAGCAGCCCGCCGCTGGTTTGCGGGTCGCACAGCACGCGCTTGTGCAGTTCGTTAAGGCGCCCCAGCTTGCTGGCGTAGCTGTCGAAATTGCGCAAGGTGCCGCCGGGGACGCAGCCCTGTTCCAGGTAGTACTCAACCCCGGGCAGGCGTGGGACTTTTTCGTATTCGATGCGGGCAGTTAATTGGCTGCCGTCAGCCATTTCCACCAGGTGGCCCAACAGGCCGAAACCGGTGACGTCGGTCATGGCCGTGACACCGGCCAGCTTGCCAAAACGGCTGCCGGGTTTGTTGAGGGTGCACATCCAGTCACGGGCCAGGCCCACGTCGGCCTCGCGCAGCTTGCCCTTCTTCTCGGCCGTGGTGAGGATGCCGATGCCCAGGGGTTTGGTCAGGTACAGCTGGCAACCGGCGGTGGCGGTGTCGTTGCGCTTCATGTGGCGCTTCTCCACCAGCCCGGTGACGGCCAGGCCGAAGATCGGCTCGGGGGCGTCGATGGAGTGGCCGCCGGCCAGGGGAATCCCGGCAGCGTCACACACGGAACGGCCGCCGCGAATCACTTCCCGGGCAATCTCCGGAGCCAGCACGTTGACCGGCCAGCCGAGAATCGCGATGGCCATCAACGGATCGCCGCCCATCGCATAGATATCGCTGATGGCATTGGTGGCGGCAATGCGGCCGAAGTCGAAGGGGTCATCGACGATCGGCATGAAAAAGTCGGTGGTGGACACCACGCCGCGCTCCTCGTCGATGGCGTACACCGCCGCGTCATCGCGCGAAGCGTTGCCTACCCAGAGCTTGGGGTCGAGGTTCTGTGCGCCACTGCCGGCGAGGATCACTTCCAGTACCTGAGGTGAGATCTTGCAACCGCAACCAGCACCGTGGCTGTATTGGGTCAGGCGAATCGGCTCGTTCATGGGTATCCCTCAAGGCGTCAAGTGGGCGGATTCTAGCAGACAGCAAAAGGCCGACTGCATGCAGTCGGCCTTTATGTTCAGCCCTTAGTGTTTGGCAGCAAGCCGTTTATGCCGGTTGCGTCGCATCATGTTCAGGCATTCGATAGCCGCCGAGAACGCCATGGCCGCATACACATAGCCTTTTGGCACATGGGCGCCGAAACCTTCGGCGATCAGCGTCATACCGATCATGATGAGGAAGCCCAGGGCCAACATCACAATGGTCGGGTTGTCGTTGATGAACTTGGCCAGCGGCTCGGCCGCCACCAGCATCACGATCACCGAGACCACCACGGCAATGATCATGATCGGCAAGTGCTCGGTCATGCCCACGGCGGTGATGATGCTGTCGATGGAAAACACCATGTCCAGCAGCAGGATCTGGCCAATCGCCGAGGCGAAGCCCAGGGTCACGCTCGGCGCGCCGGTGTCCACATGCTCCTTCTCGGGGTCCATGCTGTGATGGATCTCGGTGGTAGCCTTCCACACCAGGAACAGGCCACCGGCGATCAGGATCATGTCTTTCCAGGAGAACGACTGCCCCAGGATGTCGATGACCGGCTCGGTCAGCTGCACGATAAAGGCGATGGTGCTCAACAGGCCCAGACGCAGGATCAATGCCATGCTGATGCCGATGCGGCGGGCCTTGGCCCGGTGCTTCACCGGCAACTTGTTGGTGAGAATCGAGATAAAGATCAGGTTATCGATCCCCAGCACGATCTCCATGACGATCAGGGTGGCCAGTGCGATCCACGCGGTCGGGCTGGCGGCCAGTTGTAAAAGGTATTCCATAGGTCATTCCTGGTGTTGTGTGCGGGTATCAGGTTTCTTGGGAGGTGGACTCAGCCTTGCTGTCTTCCTGTTCCGGCTTGTCCGGCTTGCCTTGCGGCGGTGCGATCAAGCCCTTGGTCGCGTCACTCAACGCCTGTTCGGCGGCCTGGTGGGTGTCGTCAATCACTTGCTTGGCCGACTCGGTGGCCTTGCCCAGCAGTTGTTGCGCGCTTTTTTCCGCTTGGTCACAGCCACTGAGCATGACTAATGAAAGCCCAAGTAACGCCGTTGCGCCCAGGGAATTGAGTTTCATGATGCGTTCCTCGTTAGAACCGTCGGGTCCAAGTAGTGGCCCCTCGATAGCGACGCATTCTATGCAGGGGAACACTTCAGGAAAATTCGTATTTTTTTCGTTTATACTTCGGTTTTAACGAAGTATTGGCCGCCATGCTTAATTACCGACAACTGCACTACTTCTGGGTCGTCGCCAAGACCGGCAGCATCGTGCGCGCCTGCGAGCAACTGAACCTCACGCCGCAGACCATCAGCGGGCAGATCAGCCTGCTGGAACAGACCTTTGGCGTGGCATTGTTCCAGAAGGTCGGGCGCCAGCTGGAGCTGACCGAAGCCGGGCGCCAGGCGCTGCCCTATGCCGAGCAGATGTTCCAGCTGGGCAATGAGCTTGAAGCGATGTTGCGTACCCAGCCCAATGAGCAGCAGATCCTGTTCCGGGTTGGCGTCGCGGATGTGGTGCCCAAGTCCATCGTCTATCGGCTGATTGCGCCAACCATGGAGTTGAGCGAGCCGATCCGCATCACCTGCCGTGAAGACAAACTCGAACGCTTGCTGGCGGACCTGGCGATCCAGCGCCTGGACCTGGTGATCTCCGACAGCCCGATGCCGCCGCACCTGGACATCAAGGGCTACAGCCAGAAGCTGGGGGAATGCGGCATCAGTTTCTTCGCAACCCAGGCATTGGCTGACCAGCATCGCGGCGATTTCCCACAATGCCTGCAGGGTGCGCCGCTGTTGATTCCGGGGGCGGAGACGGTGGTGCGCAGCCGTTTGCTGCGCTGGTTTGCCGAGCAGCAGATCCAGCCTCGGATTGTCGGGGAATTTGACGACAGCGCGTTGATGCAGGCCTTTGGCCAATCCGGCAGCGGGATTTTCATCGCGCCGAGCGTGATTGCCGACGAGGTGGAACGCCAGTATGGCGTGGCGCTGATCGGCCAGACGGATGCGGTGACCGAATCGTTTTATGCAATCTCGGTGGAGCGCAAGGTCAAGCACCCCGGCATCGTGGCGATTACCGAAGGTGCCAGACGGGAGCTGTTCACTTCCCTGCCCTGAAGGCTCAGGCGCAGACGGCGCGGGTCTTGGCGGTCATCAGCCACAGCGCCAGCAGGATCGACAACAGGATAAAGCCCGCCGCGGCAAACCCGAGGCTGCCCAGGCCCAGGGTGTCGATCACATGCCCGCCCACCAGCGCCCCCAGGCCAATCCCCAGGTTGGCCCCGGCAATGTTCAACGAGGCGGCAAACGCCGGCGCATGGGGTGCGGCCTTCATCAGTCGCACATGGCTGACCAGAAACAATGCCGCCTGGGTCACGCCCCATACCGCCATCGCCGCCGCCAACCCGATCGTGGAATGGATGGCGGGCACCAGCGCCACCATGCCGGCGATCATGAAACCGCAGAACACCATCGACGCAATCAGCGGATGACGGTCGACCATGCGCCCGCCCAAAGAGTTACCGATCAGGCCGACCGCGCCAAAGCCCATGAGGCACCAGCCCACTACCGTGCCGTCAAAACCCGCCAGGCGTTCGAGAATGTCTGCCAGGTAGGTGTAGGCGGTGAACATCCCGCTGAACACCAGGATCGACAGCAGGATATGGCCCTGCATCAGCGGGCTGCGCAAGATCTTGAACTGCGAGCGCAGGCTGACCTGGTCGTGCTTTGCCCGGGTCTTCGGCAGGTAGATAAACAGCAGCAGGGCCTTGGCGAACGCCACCACCGCGAGAATGCCAAAGGCGGTGCGCCAGCCGAACATATCGGAAATCAGCGTGCCCACCGGGATCCCGAAGACCGTGGCACACACGATGCCGAAGCCGATTTTTTCAATCGCGCGACCGGCGAAGTCCGGCCCCACAATGTCCACCGCTGTTTCGCTGGCCAGGGCCCAGAACACCGGCAGCCCCAGTGCCGGGATCAACCGGGCCAGGGACATGACCCAGATATTCGAGGCCATCGCCGCCAGAGTGTTGGCCAGGCCGAACATGATCAGGATCGTGATAAACAGCCGCTTGCGCTCGAACCGGGCGAAATATGCGGTGAGGAACGGGCCAAACGCCGCCACGGTGAAGGCGAACAACGTCACCAGCAACCCGGCCTGGGACACGCTTACATCGAGGTCCCGGGCGATGGAAGGCAACAGGCCGACGATGATGAACTCTGTGGTCAGCACGGTAAAACCGGCTGCCGACAACAGCAGGATCGGAAACAGCATTAAAAACTCCAGAAAACAGCGACATCAACGACAGCCCGGAGGGCCCGCTGATAGAGAAGAAATAAGAGGATGGGCAATGTTAACAGAATGTGTCCCATCGTGGTGACGGAACGCCGCACCCGGATTAGACGTTTCCTACAGATGTTAGACTTCGCCCCTGCCAGATTCATGCTGCCTAGCTGCATCTATTAAAAAAACCAGAGACAACCTTTTTATGACTGCTGCCCCTTCCCTCTTTCAACGCCTGATGTCTATCAGCCTGGTCACCCAAATTGTCATCGGCCTGATCGCCGGTATCCTGTTGGCCCTGCTGTTGCCCGACGTCGCACAAGCTACCGGGTTTATTGGCAAGGTCTTTGTCTCGGCGCTCAAGGCCGTCGCGCCCATCCTGGTATTTGTGCTGGTGATGGCCTCGATTGCCAGCCACAAGCACGGCCAGGAAACCCATATCCGCCCGATCCTGTTCCTGTACCTGCTGGGCACGTTCGCTGCCGCCGTGGTCGCGGTGATCGCCAGCACGCTGTTCCCCTCCTCGCTGGTGCTGGCCACCCACGATGTGGCCGTCAGCCCTCCCGGCGGTATCGGTGATGTGTTGCAAAGCCTGTTGCTGAGCGTGGTGGACAACCCGGTCAACGCGCTGATGAACGCCAATTTCATCGGTATCCTGGCGTGGGCCATCGGCATGGGCATCGCCATTCGCCATGCCAGCGACACCACCCGCACCGTACTGGGCGACCTGTCCAACGGCGTCACGCTGATCGTGCGCATGGTGATCCGCTTCGCGCCCCTGGGGATTTTCGGCCTGGTGGCCTCGACCCTCGCCACGTCCGGCTTCGGCGCCCTGCTGGGCTACGCACACCTGCTGTTGGTGTTGATCGGCTGCATGCTGTTCGTCGCGCTGGTGATCAACCCGGCCATCGTGTTCTGGAAGCTGCGCCGCAACCCTTACCCACTGGTGCTGATGTGCCTGCGGGAAAGCGGGATCACCGCGTTTTTCACCCGCAGTTCGGCGGCCAACATTCCGGTCAACCTGGCGTTGAGCAAGCGCCTGGGCCTGCATGAAGACACCTACTCGGTGTCGATCCCGCTGGGCGCCACCATCAACATGGCCGGCGCAGCCATCACCATCACCGTGCTGACCCTGGCCGCCGTGCACACCCTGGGCATTGCCGTGGACATCCCCACCGCCGTGCTGCTCAGCGTGGTCGCGGCGGTGTGTGCCTGCGGCGCGTCGGGGGTTGCCGGGGGCTCGCTGCTGTTGATCCCGCTGGCGTGCAGCCTGTTCGGCATTCCCAGCGAAATCGCCATGCAGGTGGTGGCCGTGGGCTTCATCATCGGCGTGTTGCAGGACTCGGCGGAGACCGCACTGAACTCGTCCACCGACGTGTTGTTCACCGCTGCCGCGTGCCTGGGCAAGGAAGAACAAGCCGCGTAGACCTTGCGCGCACAAAAAAGCCCGGGGCGGTTCGTGAATGAATCGCCCCGGGCTTTTTATTACAAGGCTTAGAACGCGCCCATGTAGTCGCGCTTGCCCACTTCCACGCCGTTGTGACGCAGCAAGGCGTAAGCGGTGGTGACGTGGAAGAAGAACTGCGGCAGGCCGTAGCTCAGCAGGTACGACTGGCCGCTGAAGCGCTTCTCTTTCGGGGTGCCAGGGCGAGTGATGATCTCGATGCCTTCTTTACCGTCGACCTGGGCCGGGGTGATGGTGTCGATAAACGCCAGGACCTTGGCGATCAGCGCTTGCAGGTCGGCGAAGGTGACTTCTGTATCGTCGTATTTCGGAACTTCGATTTCAGCCAGGCGGGCAGAAACGCCTTTGGCGAAGTCGACGGCGATCTGCACCTGGCGCACCAGCGGGAACATGTCCGGGTACAGGCGTGCCTGCAGGAAGGCGTTCGGGTCGATGTTCTTGGCGGTGGCGTGGGCCTCGGCCTTGTTCAGCACATCGCTCAGGGCGTTGAGCATTTGCTTGAAGACCGGGAGGGAAGCGGCGTACAGGGAAATAGTCATGACAGTCTCGACAGTTGTGGCAGGGTTTGAAACAGCCGCGATTATAGACATGCCGACCACCGGCGCCGCTTGTCTTTTATTTTTTCAGGATTAGGCTAGTGAGCTCACTGCATTAGGGAAAGCGCGATGACCACCGAGCACGACACCACTTCCGAAGAACCGCGCCTGAACAGCACGGAAATCCGCATCCTTGGCTGCCTGATCGAAAAACAGGCCACCAGCCCTGAAACCTACCCGTTGACCCTCAACGCGCTGGTGATCGCCTGTAACCAGAAAACCAGCCGCGAACCGGTGATGAACCTCAGCCAGGGCCAGGTTGGCCAGAGCCTGCGGGCCCTGGAAGGCCGCGGGTTTACCCGGCTGGTGATGGGCAGCCGCGCCGACCGCTGGGAGCATCGGGTGGACAAGGCGCTGGAGCTGGTGCCGGCCCAGGTGATTCTCAGCGGGTTGCTGTTCCTGCGGGGGCCGCAGACGGTCAACGAACTGCTGACCCGCAGCGGGCGCATGCATGACTTTGAAGACGCCGAGCAGGTGGTGCATCAACTGGAACGCCTGATCGCCCGTGGGCTGGCGTTGTTGGTGCCGCGTCAGTCGGGGCAGCGGGAGGATCGGTACATGCACGCCCTGGGCGACCCGGCGGACATTGAAGCGATCCTGGCGGCACGTGGGAATCCGGTGGAGCGTGGTGCGGGAAGTGGGGTTTCCCTGGAGCGTATCGAAGAGCTGGAAGCGCGGATTGCGGCGCTGGAAGAGCGCCTTTCGCGGCTCGAATAATGTTTGTGGTGAGTGGACTTCTGTGGTGATGGAGCTTTTGTGGCGAGGGAGCTTGCTCCCGCTGGAGTGCGTAGCGCTCCCATTTTCTTGGGGCTGCTGCGCAACCCAGCGGGAGCAAGCTCCCTCGCCACAAAAACTCACTCTCCAAAGCAAGCTCCCTCGCCACAGCAAGCTCACTCTCCACACCGCCAGCGGTGATGCTCAGCTCCGGGCAAATGCCACCGCCGCCTGAAACTGTTCATCCGTCGGCCGCACGCCGGTGTAAAGCACGAACTGCTCCAACGCCTGGATGGCGATCACTTCCAAACCGGTGATCACTCGTTTGCCCTGGGCCCGTCCACGCAGGATCAGCGGGGTTTCCGAGGGAATCGCCACCACATCGAAGACCGTCTCGGCCGCATCAACCGCGTCAGCTTCAAACGCCAACTGATCCGCTTCCGCCCCTCCGGTCATGCCAATCGGCGTGACGTTGACCAGCATCTGCGGGCGCAAGGCACCCAACTGCGCCTGCCACTCATACCCCAGGCTCTGGGCCAGCGCCCGGCCCGCTTCTTCATTGCGCGCCACGATCACGCCCTTGGCGTAGCCGCCATCGTGCAAGGCACTGGCCACCGCCTTGGCCATGCCGCCGCTGCCGCGCAGGGCGAAGGTCGAGTCCTTGGGCACCTGGTGCTTGTGCAGCAGTTGCTCGATGGCGATGTAATCGGTGTTGTAGGCCTTCAAATGCCCGTCGGTGTTGACGATGGTATTGATTGACGCAATGGCCCGCGCCGAATCGTCCAGCTCATCCACCAGGGCAATACAGGCTTCCTTGAACGGCATCGACACGCCACAACCCCGAATGCCCAAGGCCCGAATGCCACCGACGGCGCCCGGCAGGTCCTGGCTACTGAAGGCCTTGTAGTAGAAATTCAACCCCAACTGCTCGTACAGGTGGTTATGAAAGCGCAGGCCAAAGTTCCCGGGGCGCGCCGACAGTGACATGCACAGTTGGGTGTCCTTGTTGGGGTTCATCTGCATCGGTAACTCCTTGAAGCCATTCCAGAGGCGGTTTCGGATAGACGGAATACCCGCGCCGGCGGGTTGTCATGGATCATACGCACTGTGCCCGGCCACTTGTGTAAGCCAACCGATACAGACCTTACACAACCTTTACCTATCGGCTGTGCTGTTTTTTAGAAATACGCTGTCTTAAAAGTATCCCCGCGACAATCCTTGAGTCGATTGATTGCAGACCATGAGCGCAGGGGCTAACCGAGGAATGACCATGATTCGTAAACTCCCCAAGATCGCCTTGCTGATCGGCGCACTCGCTATGGCAGGACAGGCCTCCGCCCACGGTGGTGGTTGGGGTGCTCCGCTCGCACTGGGAGCCGTTGTTGGTGCAGTGGTAGGCGGCTCGATCGTCGCCAGTCAATCGCGGCCGGTCTACGTGCAACAACCGGTGTATGTCCAGCCGCAGCCGGTGTATGCCGCTCCGCCGCCGGTCTACTACGCACCGCCACCGCCTGTGTATGTGCAACAACAGGTTTATTATCGCCCGGCGCCGGTCTACTACGGCCCACCGCGCGGCTACTACGGCCCTCCACACGGCTATTACGGTCGCGGCTGGTAAGCCTCAACTGACACACCTGAACAGGCTCCGCCCTAAAAGCGGGGCCTTTTTTTGGCCTGCAGGTCTGAATAAATCTCGCCAAGGTCGTTATAAGGACAATGGCTGTGGCCAAATCCCACATCATTGATCTCAATAGGCGCTTGCCCGAACGGGGCCTGCGCTGTCATGTTTGTGTCTCAAAAGGCTTCCACTATCAACACTGTCCGACCAATAACAACAAGGACGATTGCCCATGCCCACGCAAAACCCACATCGCACCGCCGGCCTCTGCACCTCGAGCAAGGTCTATAGCGTACTGACGGAGCTCAAGGCCCTGGAAGGCCATCGCAACGCCAAGTTCCTGTCCTTGCTGACGGAAAACCTGGTGCGCAAGGGCCTGCTCAGTGAACAGGAAGTGGTGCATATGCTCGACCAGGTGGTCGACTGACTGAGGGTCGCTCGATAACAGTGATGTCGACTATCGAGCAGGTTGATTTTCCCTGAAGGCCTACGCACCGTAATGTCACCTCCATAGCGTATCGGAGGTCATCATGCCCACTATTCAAATCATGTCTGTCATCGGCAGTGCCGTTCCCGCCTCTCTGCGGGAGCTTGGCTTGCTCGCCTGCTGGTACCTGGTACGCGATGGCGAAGCCATCAGCGGCCCACTCACTTCACTACCGGCCGCCCAGGCCCTGTCGGTCAAAATGGCGCATTGCTTTCATGCCTAAGGCAGTTGCACCCGCGGCTTGGTTTCCACAAACAGCGCCCAGCTGGACATGAACAACGCAGCAATCAGTGGCCCGATGACAAAGCCGTTCAAGCCAAAGATCGACAGGCCGCCCAAGGTTGAGATAAGGATCAGGTAATCCGGCATGCGGGTGTCCTTGCCCACCAGGATGGGCCTTAGCACATTGTCCACCAGCCCGATCACAAATACCCCGAACAACCCGAGCACCACGCCCTGCCAGATCGACCCGCTCAGCAGGAAGTACGCCGCCACCGGCCCCCACACGATCCCCGCGCCCACCGCCGGCAGCAGCGACAGAAACGCCATCAACACCGCCCAGAGCAACGCGCTGGGAATGTCCAGGAACCAGAAGATCAAGCCACCCAACGCGCCTTGCGTGACCGCTACCAGCACGTTGCCTTTCACCGTGGCACGCACCACCCGGTTGAACTTCAATTGCAGGCGACGCTTCTGCGGTTCGGCCAGCGGCACCGCGGTGCGCACCTTGCGCACCAGCTCGGGGCCATCGCGCAGCAGGAAGTACAGCAAGTACAGCATGATGAAAAAACTCACCAGGAAATCAAACGTGCCCTGGCCGAAGCTGAACGCCTGGGTCGCAAAAAACTGGCTGCCCTGCATCGCACTCTTGACGATCTTCTCCCGCAGGCCTTCCAGGTTGCCCATGCCGAAGCGGTCCAGCAGATGCTGGAAATACGGTGGCAGGAAGTTCTTGAACTGCTCGATATACCCGGCAACGTCGAGCTTGCCGCTCTCGACGTTCTTGTAAAGCGTCGCGCCCTCCTGCACCAGCAAGGCACTGGTGATGATCACCGGCAGAATCGCGATTATCAGGCACACCGTCAGGGTTGCCAGGGATGTGAGATTGCGGTTCCAGCCAAAACGTTGCTGGAAGCGCCGTTGCATCGGCGCAAAGATGATCCCCAGGATCACCGCCCAGAACACCGCGCCGTAGAACGGCAGCAAAATCCAGATAAACGCGATGGTCACCAGGGCGAGCAGTAACAGCAGGGTTTTGAATTGCAGGTTGGTTTGGTTCATGTCCGGTCCATGTCTAAAACACCAGGCGCTCATGTGCGCCTTGATGTTTAGTCCACTGCAAATCCCGCGAGTGCCCTACTTATTAGACCTGGATCAATAAACTGCGCACCCGGCCCGGCTACCCTGCCGCCCTTTTGCGACCCGAACCCATGCCTCCCGTTATCGCCCCCGAACTGCTCGCCCCCGCCGGCACCCTGAAAAACATGCGTTATGCCTTTGCCTACGGTGCCGATGCCGTCTACGCCGGGCAACCGCGCTACAGCCTGCGGGTGCGCAATAACGAGTTCGACCACGCCAACCTCGCCCTCGGCATCCAGGAAGCCCAGGCCCAGGGCAAGCGGTTCTATGTGGTGGTCAACATAGCGCCTCACAACGCCAAGCTGAAAACCTTCCTCAAGGACCTTGCCCCGGTGATCGCCATGGGCCCGGATGCGCTGATCATGTCCGACCCGGGCCTGATCATGCTGGTGCGCCGGCACTTCCCGCACATGCCGATCCACCTGTCGGTGCAGGCCAATACGGTGAACTGGGCCAGCGTCGAATTCTGGCAGGCGCAGGGCATCTGCCGAATCATCCTGTCGCGGGAGTTGTCGCTGGAGGAAATCGACGAGATTCGCCAGCAAGTCCCCGCCATGGAGCTGGAAGTATTTGTGCACGGCGCGCTGTGCATGGCCTATTCCGGGCGCTGCCTGCTGTCGGGCTACATGAACAAGCGAGATGCCAACCAGGGCACCTGCACCAACGCCTGCCGCTGGAAATACCAGGCGACGCCTGCGGTGGAAAACGCCGCCGGCGACATCGTGCAGCACTATGCGCCCGAGCCGACCCTGGGCCTCGGCGCGCCCACCGACCAGGTGTTCCTGCTGCAGGAGGCCAATCGCCCCGACGAACAGATGCCCGCCTTCGAAGATGAACACGGCACCTACATCATGAACGCCAAGGACCTGCGGGCGGTGCAGCACGTCGAGCGGCTGACGCGCATGGGCGTGCACTCGTTGAAGATCGAAGGCCGCACCAAATCCCACTTTTACTGCGCCCGCACCACCCAGGTATATCGCCAGGCGATTGATGACGCGGTGGCCGGGCGCGACTTTGACCGGGGCTTGATGACCAACCTCGAATCCCTGGCCCAGCGCGGCTACACCGAGGGTTTCCTGCGCCGGCACGTGCACGATGAGTATCAGAACTATCAGAACGGCAGCTCGGTGTCCGAACGCCAGCAGTTCGTCGGCGAACTGACCGGTGAACGGCGCGGCGAACTGGCCGAGGTCAAGGTCAAGAACCGTTTTGCCGTGGGCAATCACCTGGAACTGATGACCCCGGCGGGGAATTTCCACTTTGACCTGGGCTCATTGCACAACGCCAAGGGCGAGGCCATCGCGGTGGCGCCGGGTGACGGGCATACGGTGTATTTGCCGATCCCGGCGGAGATGGACCTGCGTTTCGGCCTTTTGATGCGCGACGTTTAACTTCGCCAGACACCTCAATGAGTGTGAGACAGCTTGTTGTGGTGTGGGAGCTTGCTCCCTCACCACAGCACTCTCCTTCACCACCACAAGCTCCTCACCACAAAAAGCAGGGCGTACGCGCACTAGGTTCATTTGCAAAGTAGAATTGGCGGTTCTGCGTACCGCCACCTTCTCTTGAGCGGTCACCCTCTTTTTTACGGAGATCGCCTTGCGTCTGTTTCATACCTCCGACTGGCACCTTGGGCAAAACCTGCACGGCCAGGAACGCGACTTCGAACACGCCTGCTTCCTCGACTGGCTGCTGGGCCAGTTGGGCCTGCATCGCCCTGACGTGCTGTTGATCGCCGGCGATATTTTCGACACGGTCAACCCGCCACTCAAGGCCCAGGAGCGGCTGTACGACTTCATCATCAGCGCCCATGAGCAAAACCCTGCACTGACCATCGTGATGATCGCCGGCAACCACGACTCCGGCTCGCGCATCGAACTGCCGGCGCCGTTGATGCGCCGCCTGCGCACCCACGCCCTGGGACGGGTGCTGTGGCTGGATGACGGACAACTGGATGTCGAACGCCTGCTGATTCCATTGCCCGGTGCCGACGGTGAAATTGCCGGCTGGTGCCTGGCATTGCCGTTCCTGCGCCCGGCCGAAGTGACCGGCGCACAACTGGGGGACGATTACCTGCGGGGCATCGGCCAGGTTCACGAGTGGCTGATTGCTGCCGCCAATGCCAAGCGCCAGCCGGGCCAGGCACTGGTTGCCATCAGCCATGCGCACATGGCCGGCGGCTCGGTGTCGGAAGACTCCGAGCGCAGCCTGATCATCGGCAATGCCGAAGCGCTGCCGGCCAGCCTGTTCGATGCCAGCGTCAGCTATGTGGCCCTCGGCCATTTGCATAAACCCCAGCGGGTGAATGGCGAGGAGCGGATTCGCTACTGCGGCTCGCCGATTCCGCTGTCATTCTCGGAAATCGGCTACCAGCACCAGATCCTCGACGTGCAACTGGACGGCGAAACCCTGGTCAGCGTCGAATCCCGCCTGATCCCGCGCTCGGTCAACCTGCAACGCCTGGAAGCCGCGCCCCTGGCCGACATCCTCAAGCAACTGACCGACCTGCCCGACATCGACCTGCTGGCCGAAACCCAGCGCCAACCGTGGCTGGAAGTGCGGGTGCGCCTCGACGAACCGCAACCCGACCTGCGCCAGCAGGTGGAAAACGCCCTGCAAGGCAAGGCCGTGCGCCTGGTGCGCATCGCCGCTGAATACGCAGGCAGCGGAGGCCGTGAAGACAGCCAGGAAGACCGCCTGATCGAACTCGACCAGCTCACGCCCCAGGAATTGTTCAGCCGCGCCTGGCAGGAAAGCTACGGCAGTGAAGTGGACGAACAGACCCTGAAGGACTTCGCCGTGCTGCTCCAGGAAGTGCAACAGGAGGGCGAACAGCCATGAAGATCCTCGCCATTCGCCTGAAAAACCTCGCCTCTTTGGCGGGTCCGTTTGAAATCGACTTTACCGCCGAGCCCCTGGCCAGCGCCGGGCTGTTCGCGATTACCGGGCCCACCGGCGCCGGTAAAAGTACCTTGCTCGATGCGCTGTGCCTGGCGCTGTTTGGCGCCGTGCCGCGCCTGGGCGATACCGGCCAGGCAAAAATGCCGGATGCCGACACCGATATTTCCATCGGTGACCCACGCACCCTGATTCGCCGGGGCACTGGCGGCGGTTATGCCGAAGTGGATTTTGTCGGCGTCAGTGGCCGTCGCTACCGCGCCCGCTGGGAAGCCAACCGCGCCCGGGACAAGGCCAGCGGCAAGCTGCAAGCCAGCCGGCAAAGCCTGATCGACCTGGACAGCGAGCAACTGCTGGCCAGCCAGAAAACCGAATACAAGACCCAGCTGGAATTGGCCCTGGGCCTGAACTTCGAGCAGTTCACCCGCGCGGTGTTGCTCGCGCAAAGTGAGTTCAGCGCGTTCCTCAAGGCCAACGACAACGAGCGCAGCGAACTGCTGGAAAAGCTCACCGACACTGCGCTCTACACCCAGCTCGGTCGCCGCGCCTTCGACAAGGCCAAGGACGCCCGGGACGCCCACAAACACCTGCAGGACCAGGCTACCGGCGTCACCCCGCTGGCCCCCGAGGCCCGCGCCGAACTCGACGAACAGCTGGCCTCCGCACAGCAACAGCTCAAGACCCAGCAGGCGCAACTCAAGCAACTCGAGTTGCAGCACACTTGGCTGAAGGAACTGCGGGAATGGCAGGAGCGCCAACAAGGCGCGGTCGAGCAACTGCAACAGGCCCAGCAACACTGGGCAAGCCAGGGCCCGCAGCGCCTGGACCTCAGCCGCCTGGAACAACTGGCGCCGCAACGTCACCACTTCGCCCGCCAGGCCGAACTGACCACGCAGCTGCAGCCCCTTGCCGCGCAGATCCAGCAGCACCTTGAGCAACAAACCGCGCTGCACACCCGCCAGACCCAACTGCAACAGCAACAGGCCGACGTGCAAGCCACCCTCGCCCAGGCCCTCAAGCAGCAGGCCGACGCTGTGCCCTTGCTGCGCCAGGCCTTCGAGGAGCAAACCACCCTCGCCCACTTGACCCGCGAGCTGGCCAAACGCAGCGAAGAGAAACAGCTGGGTGAAGCTGCCTGCGTGGAAGGCCAGGCGACGTTGACCGGCTTGCTCGACAAGCAAAAAGTTGTCGCCGAGCGCCTGCACCGGCTCGCCGCAGAGCTTGAACGCAGCGCCGCCCTCGCGCCGTTGAGCGAGGCTTGGAGCGCCTACCGCGACCGCTTGCAACAGCTGATGCTGATCGGCAATCGCCTCAATAAAGGCCAGGCCGAACTGCCACAACTGGAAGAGCGCGCCACCCGTCTCGGTGAAAAATGGACCGAGCAACGCGAAGCCCTTGACCTGCTGTACCACGAAGCCGGCGCCGAGCCCCATGCAGTGGCCGAACAGATCCAGTTGCTCGGCAGCCTGCTCCAGGACAACCGCAAGCAACATCGCGCGTTTGAAGACCTGGCGCGGCTGTGGAATAGCCATCAGCAACTCGACAGCCAGAGCCAAGCCCTGACGCAAAAGCAGACCCTCGCCCAGCAACAACGCGAACTGTTGAACCAGAGCGGCTTGCAGGCCAAGGCCGAGTTGGCCGTCGCCGAACAGACCCTGACCGTCACCAAGCAACTGCTGGAGCGCCAGCGCCTGGCCCGCAGTGCCAGCGTCGAGGAATTGCGCGGCCAGCTGCAGGATGAGCAGCCGTGCCCGGTGTGCGGCAGTGTCGAGCACCCGTATCACCAGCCCGAAGCCATGCTGCAAAGCCTGACCCGCCACGACGAAAGCGAAGAAGCCAACGCGCAGCAAGCCGTGGATGTGCTCAAGGAAAAACTCACTGACCTGCGTGGCGAAGTGGGCGGCCTGATCGCCCAGCAAAAGGAATTCCTGCAACAACAGGAGCAACTCGCCAGCCAGTTGCAGGCCTTGCTGCCAAGCCTTGAAGCCCATCCGCTGTCGGCCTCGCTGTTCAACCAGGACGCGGCCAAGCGCGACGCCTGGCTCGCCCAGCAACTGAGCCAGCTCAGCCAGAGTCTCACCCAGGACGAGCAACGCCAGAGCGCCCTGCTCAACCTGCAACAGAACGCCGGGCGTTTGCAGCAACAACTGCAAGCCGCCCAGGACGCCAGCCAACAGGCGCGCCAGTTACTGATCGACCAGCAACGGGAACTGTCCAACGACCGCGAACGCCTGGACGAAGAACTCAACGCCTTCGCCAGCCTGCTGCCCACCGAGACCCTCGAAGGCCTGCGCAGCGAGCCGGCGGCGACCTTCATGTTGCTCGACCAGCAGGTCAGCCAGCGCCTGGAACAGCTCGACAACCAAAAGGAAGAATTGGCCGAGCAGCTACAGCGCCAGCAAGCCATCGAGAAAGAGCAGGACCGCCAGCAACACCGCCAGCAGCAGCTGGAGACTTTGCACAAACAGCTCGCCGAACAGAGCGCCCTGCAACACGCGGCCGAGGAAAAGCTCGCCGGTCTGCTGGGCGAAAGCCCCAGCGCCGAGCACTGGCAACAGCAACTGGACCAGGCCGTCGAGCAGGCTCGCCAGCATGAGAGCGAGGCCAACCAGCAGTTGCAGGACACCCGCAACCAGTTGATCCAACTGGCCGCCGACCTCAAGTCGCTGCAAGAGCGCCAACAATCCCTGGACACCGAGCACCTGGCCCTCAGCACGCGCCTGAACGACTGGCGCGCGTTGCACCCGGAACTCGATGACGAAGGCCTGGCGCGCCTGGTGGCCTTCGATGAGCCGCAGGTGGCCGAGCTACGCCAGCAACTGCAACACAGCGAAAAAGCCATCGAGCAGGCCAAGGTGTTGCTGCAAGAGCGCGAACAGCGGCTCAAGGATCACCAGGCGCTGCACAACGGCAACCTCGACGCCGAGCAACTGGACAGCGCCCTGGCCGAACTCAATGCCGCGCTGATCATTGGCGAAAAACACTGCGCCGAACTGCGCGCCCAACAGGCCGACGACCAGCGCCGCCAGGATGCCAACCAGGCCTTGGCGGCCGAGATCGCCAAGGCCTACGACGAATGGCAACGCTGGGCACGCCTGAATGCGCTGATCGGTTCGGCCACCGGCGATACCTTCCGCAAGATCGCCCAGGCCTACAACCTCGACCTGCTGGTGCACCACGCCAACGTCCAACTGCGCCAACTGGTGCGCCGCTACCGCCTCAAGCGCGGCGGCAGCATGCTCGGCCTGCTGGTACTCGACACGGAGATGGGCGACGAACTGCGTTCGGTGCATTCGTTGTCGGGTGGCGAGACATTCCTGGTGTCGCTGGCGCTGGCCTTGGGCCTGGCGTCGATGGCGTCGAGCACGTTGAAGATCGAGTCGCTGTTTATCGACGAGGGCTTTGGCAGCCTCGATCCCGAGTCGCTGCAACTGGCAATGGACGCCCTCGACGGCTTGCAGGCCCAGGGCCGCAAGGTGGCGGTGATTTCCCATGTGCAGGAAATGCACGAGCGGATTCCGGTGCAGATTCAGGTCAAGCGCCAGGGCAATGGCTTGAGCACCCTGGAGGTCAAGTGAGCAAGGCCGTGTTGTATTCGTTCCGCCGTTGCCCCTATGCAATGCGGGCGCGGATGGCCCTGCGGTATTCAGGGCTGGCGGTGCAGATCATCGAGGTCAGCCTCAAGGCCAAGCCGGCTGAGATGCTGGCGTTGTCACCCAAAGGCACGGTGCCGGTGCTGAGCGTGGATGGCCGGGTGATCGATGAAAGCCTGGCGATCATGCGCTGGGCACTGGCAAAGAACGATCCTGAGGGTTGGTTGCTTGGGGATGATCGGGCGACGCAGGCGCTGATTGAAGAGAATGATCAGGGCTTCAAACATCAATTGAATCGATACAAGTATGCCGAGCGCTATCCGGAGTATCCGATGGAGCATTATCGGGCCGAGGGTGAGGTGTTTTTGATGAAGCTGGAGGGGTTGCTGGCGGAGCGGGAGTATTTGCTGGCCGGGCATTTGAGCCTGGCGGATGTGGCACTTGCACCGTTTGTGCGGCAGTTTGCCCATGTGGATCGGGAGTGGTTTGGCCAGGCGCCGTATCCGCGGTTGCGAGCTTGGTTGCAGCGGTTTCTGGAATCGCCGTTGTTCATCGCCGTGATGGCAAAAATCTGAGACTGTCGCAGGACAAAATGTGGGAGCGGGCTTGCTCGCGAAGGCGGTGTATCAGTCAGCCCATGTATAGACTGACCCGGCGCTTTCGCGAGCAAGCCCGCTCCCACATTTGATCTTCATCAGCTTCAAGATCAGTTCTGGATTTTGTGGTCCAGCGCTGCGTAGAAGTTGGCGCTTTGTTGCAGGTATTTCTGGGTGTAGGCGCTGGTGCTGGTTTTTTTGCTGCTGATTTCAACACTGGCGCTGGCTGGCAACGCTACGGTGGCGGAAACAGCGGAAGCGGCGATGATCGAGAAAAGATTGAAGTTCATGTCGGTAACCCTTGTGTTCGGTTGGCTTGGTGGCCTGTGTTGGCCTTGGAACCAAACTTACGCCCGAGGGGATAGCCTTAGAAATTCATTGAAACACTAGCCGCTATTAATAGTATTAATACAACAAGTCAGGCCCCGCACTGCGGGGCCTGTGGCTTATTGCCGCACCAGGAACTTGAGGTCGCTGGGGGCATCAATCGCCAGTTTCTGCACGGTTTTGCCCAAAAGACCGGTCTTGGGATCGCGCTCGACGACCACAATCTCGTTGCTCTTCTGGTTGGCGATCAGCAGGAACTTGCCGCTGGGGTCCAGGGCGAACTCCCGGGGATGGTCGCCTTCCACCGATCGGCGCTGGATCTCTTTGAGCTGCGCAGTGGCCGGGTCGATGGCAAACACCAACATCTGGTTGGCGGTGCCACGGTTGCTCACGTAGAGGAACTTGCCGTCGCTTGAGGTGTGCAGTGCAGCACCGGCCTTGTCGGACACCGGCTGGCCATCCGCGAAGTTGACCAGTTGCTTCTGGGTCAGCTTGCCATCGTTGTAGTCGAACACCGCCACTTGTGCGCTCATCTCGGTGGTCAGCCACGCGTGCTTGCCGTCTGCGGTGAACAGCAGGTGCCGCGGGCCGCTGCCCGGTGGCAATTGCACAAACGCAGGGTCGGCCGGGGTCAGCGGCAGTTCGTGGTTGGCCTTGGGGTCGTAGTGGTAGGCAAAGATCTTGTCCGCCCCCAGGTCCTGGACAAACACGTATTTGCCGTCCGGCGAAGACACTACCGAATGCACGTGGTTGGACGCCTGGCGCTCCGGGTTGACCCGGCTGGCCGGGTGCCCGCTCAACTGCACCGGCGGCGACAGCTTGCCCTGGGCATCTACCGGCAACACCGCGAGGCTGCCGCCCGGATCTTCCAGCACCGAATAGTTGGCCACGAACAGGTAGCGCCCGTCACTGGCCAGGCTGGAATGGGTCGGCTCGTTGCCCAGGCTCTGCACCTGGTTGATCAGGGTCAGTTGATGGTTCTTCGGGTCGATGCTGTAGCTGCTGACGCGCCCCACCGGGTCTTTTTGGCCCGGGCCGTTTTCGTTGACCACAAACAGGTGCTTCTGGTCCTTGGACAGGGTCAGCCACGACGGGTTGGCCGCCTTGGCGGCGAGCACCGGCTGGCCGTTGAACTGCCCGGTACGGCTGTCGAACTGCAAGCGGTAGATACCTTCACTGGTGCCGGCGGTGTAGCTGCCCACCAGCAACTCATAGGTGTCCACCGGCGCAGCCTGGACCGACATTGCGCCTACGCTGCCGGCCATCAGCAGGGGCCAGAATTTACGCATCATCATCCGCTTCATCCTCGTCATTATTGTTGCCGGTGACGCCGCTCATGCAGACCAGGCGGTGTTCGCCCTTGTCATCGGTAAGTGTCCAGCTTTGCAGGGTTTGATCAAAGGTCGCCGCCTTGACTTGCTCCAGGGTGAAACTCCAGCGCTTCTCGACGCGACCGTCCATGCAGATGATCGATAACGTCTGGTCATCCAGGCTGAAATCGAAGCTGTGCAGGCCATCGATTTCGACCATCTGGCAGTCTTCAAAAGCGTCGGGCAAGGTAGCGGTGTCGGCAGTCATAACCATCAATCATCAAGAGGAAAGACCTCATGATAGGTCAAATCGTTGCATCGGCCTAAGCCCGCGCAATGCAAAACGCCGTGGCACAGGCCACGGCGTTTTGGCAAACAGCGTTGGATCAGTGGGCGAACAGCGAATTGCCCTTCTGCCCCGCCAGCTTCTCGGGCTTGATCAGGAAGCGTGCCAGCGCCGGCAGCAGCCACAGCGCGCCGAACATGTTCCACAGCAGCATGAAGGTCAGCATCAGCCCCATGTCGGCCTGGAACTTGATGGCCGAGAAGATCCAGGTGCATACGCCGATTGCCAGGCACAGGCCGGTGAACAGCACGGCTTTACCGGTGGACTTGAGCGTCTGGTAATAGGCTTCCTGCAACGGCAGGCCGGCCCGCAGGAAACTCTCCAGGCGGCTGTAGATGTAGATGCCGTAGTCCACGCCGATCCCCACCCCCAGCGCCACCACCGGCAAGGTCGCGACCTTGACACCGATGCCCATGAACGCCATCAGCGCGTTGCCCAGCACCGAGGTCAGCACCAGCGGCAGCACGATGCACAGGGTCGCCGCCCACGAGCGGAAGGTGATCATGCACATGGTGGCCACGCACAGGTACACCAGGATCAGGATGGTCAGCTCGGACTCCTTGATCACCTCGTTGGTGGCCGCCTCGATCCCGGCGTTACCGGCGGCGAGGATGAATTCCAGGCCGTCCTTGTTGTTCTCTTTCGCGAAGTCCTGCACCGCATGCACCGCGCGGTCGAGGGTTTCGGCCTTGTGGTCGTTGAGGAACACCAGCACCGGCGCCAGCGAACAGTTGTTGTTATACAGGCCATCGGCACGGGCAATGGAGTTGTTCAGCACGTCCGGGTTGCGCGACAGGGTTTCCCATTTCAGGTTGCCCTCGTTCATGCCCTTGATCATCTGCTTGGACACGGTCACCAGCGAGATGGCCGACTGCACGCCCTCGGTGTTCTGCATCTTCCACATCAACTGGTCGATGGGCGCCATGGCTTCATACCGCGAGCAGCCTTCGGGCGGGGTCTTGACCATCACCACCAGCACGTCGGAGCTGGTGGAGTAGTTGTTGATGATGAAGTTGTTGTCCTTGTTGTAGCGCGAGTCAGGACGCAGTTCGGGTGCACCCTGGTCGAGGTCACCGATCTTCAGGTTCTGGCTGTACCAGAGGCCGCCACCGAAGGCGATCAGCGCCAGGGCTATCGACACCGGCGCGACCTTGGGGCTGGCGAACTTCGACAGCAGGCGCCAGAACGGGTGTTCGCGGTGCGCATCCTTCTTGCTCTTGGCGATGGCGCGCTTGCTGATGCCGACATAGGAGATCGCCACCGGCAGCAGGATCAGGTTGGTGAACACGATGACCGCCACCCCCACCGAAGCACCGATTGCCAGCTCGCGGATCACGCCGATATCGATGATCAACAGGGTGATAAAACCGACCGCATCGGCGAGGATCGCGATCATGCCCGGCAGGAACAGCTGGCGGAAGGTACGCCGGGCCGCGGTCAGGGCGTTGTCGGCATCACTGGATTGCAGGGCGATGCCGTTGATCTTCTGTACGCCGTGGGAAATACCGATGGCGAAGATCAGGAACGGCACGAGCATCGAGTAGGGATCCAGCCCGAAACCCAGGGCATGCATCAGCCCGAGCTGCCAGATCACCGCCACCAGCGTGGTGCTCAACACCGCGACGGTACTGCGCAGGCAGTTGGTGAACCACAGCAGCAGCACCAGGGTGATGACGAAGGCGATACCGAAGAACATCACCACCATCACCAGGCCGTCGATCAGGTCGCCGACCTTCTTGGCGAAACCGACAATGTGGATCTTGACGTTGGGGTTCTGCGCTTCGAACTTGTCGCGGATCTTGTCTTCGAGCTCATGGGAGAACTTGCGGTAGTCCAGGGCCAGCAGCTTGCCCTGGTCCTGGGGATCCGGGTAGGACTCCAGCAGCGGAATGTCGACGATGCTCGACTTGAAATCGTTGGCCACCAACCGCCCGACCTGCCCGGACTTCAGCACGTTGTTGCGCAACTGGTCGAGGCTTTCCGGCGAGCCGTTGTAGCTCTGCGGGATCACTTCACCGCCGGCAAAGCCTTCTTCGGTAACTTCGGTCCAGCGCACGCTGGGGCTCCACAGGGACTTGAGGCCGGAGCGGTCGACGCCGGAGATGTAGAACACCTCGTCGTTGATCTGGCGCAGGGTCTCCATGTACTCCTTCGTGAAGATGTCACCGTCCTTGGCCTCCACCGAAATGCGCACCGTGTTGCCCAGGTTCGCCAGGTCATTGCGGTGCTCCATCATCCTCTCGATGAAGGGGTGCTGGAGGGGGATCATTTTTTCGAAGCTGGTGGACGGGCGAATCAACGTCGCCTGCCAGAACAGGAAAATACTCACCAGCAGGCAGATCGTGATGACTGCCGGGCGGTTATTGAAAATCAGGCGCTCGAGAAACGTGGCCTTGTCGTTGTGATGACTGCTCATTGTGTCCCCGCCTTCTTATTGTTTTGTCGGCTCGGCGCCGGTTGGACTGGCCACGCGAACGCCGCCCTGCCCCGCCAGAATCAAGTTGCCGTTGCCCGCCGCGGTGACCGCCGACAGCGAAATGCGGTCCGGGCGATTGAATACGCTGAAGGTCAGGCCGTCGTCGTGGCTGACCACCACGCTGCCACCGTTGCCCACCACCACGATGGAACCGTCGTCCAGCAGGGTCGCCCCCGACAAACCGAATTCCAGCGCGCCACGAGTGGCGTTCAGCTCCACCGGCTCCCAGGTGCTGCCAAAATCCGTGGAGCGGAACAGGTTGCCACGCAGGCCGTAGGCCAACAGCGTCTGCGCCTGGGCGGTGCCGATCACGCCGAACAGCGAGCCCTCGTAGGGGCCTTCGAGTTTTTCCCAGGTTTGCCCCTCGTCATGGGAGCGGAACATGCTGCCCTGCTCACCGACGATAAACAGCCCGGCGTCTTTCACCTGGGCGATGGCGTTGAGGTGGTATTGGTCTTCGTTGTCGAGGCGGTCGCTGACGTCGTCCCAGGTCTTGCCCCCGTCGGTGGTTTCGATCAGCGCACCGTAGGCACCCACGGCAAAGCCGTTGCTGGCGTCCTTGAACCAGACGTCGAGCAGCGGTGCTTCGCGCTTGAGGTCCTGGAATTGTTGGGTCCAGGTCACGCCGCCGTCGGTGGTGGCGAGGATCTGTGCGTCATGGCCCACCGCCCAGCCGTGTTGGTCGTCGGCGAAAAATACGGCGGTCAGCAGTTGCCGGGTGGGGACTTTGCCTTGGGTCCAGGTGACACCCTGGTCGTCGGAATAGAGGATGTGCCCGCGATCACCGACCGCGACCAGGCGCTTGCCTGCGTGGACCACGTCGATCATCAGGCTTTTGGCGGCCTTGGGGGAGTCAATGGCGAACACCGCGGCGGCGGTGGTTTCTGTGGCGGCATGGGCCGGTGTCGACAACGCGACAACCCCCAGCAACGAGAGCGCTGTGGCCAGCAATGCGACCCTGCGCGTGGCCTTCGGGCGGAAAAACACCACACCCATGACAGGCTCACTCATAGACCTTTCTCCCATTTATTATTGTTAGGTCGTCTTGCCGTGGGGAGCCCTGAAACCTGCAATCTAGAGCGCCTTGGGCAAGCTGGGCCATCCTAGCGGGCTTTGGAATCGTCTGACAATCGGCGCTACGTTATGTTTTGTTAACTGGAGGGGTTTGGGTTGGTGCTGAATGTAGTGCTATCAGCGGCGGTGATCCGTGGAGGGGGGCTGTTGGGGTGAGGGGGCTTGCTTCCGCTGGAGTGCGCAGCGCTCCTACGCTTTTTGGGGCCGCTGCGCAGCCCAGCGGGAGCAAGCTCCCTCGCCACGGGGTGAGGTGTGGGTCTTGGAATGAATTTTTATTCCATGTGTTGAGTTTTGGGAATATTTATTCCATAAATAGGCTTCTCAATACAATAATTCGAAGGAACCCGGCTATGCGCGAACTCGGAATCGGCCTGATTGGTACAGGCTTTATGGGGCGTGCCCACGCCTTGGCGTTCAATAATGCGCGGGCGGTGTTCGAGCTGCCGGCGAAGCTCACGCTGGCCGCCCTGGCCGATGCCGATACCGAGCGCGCAATACACTGCGCCGCTGACTGGGGGTTTGCCCAGGCCCATGGCGACTGGCAGCAGTTGATTGACGATCCCAAGGTGGATGTTGTCGCCATCACTACTCCCAACCATTTGCACTACCCCATGGCCATGGCTGCACTGGCGGCAGGCAAGGCGGTGTATTGCGAGAAGCCGCTGGCGGTGAGCCTGGAGCAGGCGGCCGCGATGCGTGATGCGGCGAGCAAGGCCGGGGTGGTGACGCGGGTGGGTTACAACTATCAGCACAACCCGATGATTGGTTTGGCCCGGCAGTTGATCGCCCGCGGTGAGTTGGGGGAGATCATCAGTTTTCAGGGGGAGTTCAGCGAGGATTTCATGGCGGATTCGGCGTCGCCGTGGTCGTGGCGCTGTGAGGTGGGACATGCCGGCGGTGCGTTGGCGGATCTGGGCAGCCATTTACTGTCCATGGCGCGCTATTTGGTGGGGGATGTGGTGAGTGTGTGTGCCGATACGCAAACGGTGCACGGGCAGCGGCCTGCCACCGCCGGGAGTGAGACGCTGCGGGAGATTGCGGTGGATGACCAGGTGCATGCGTTGTTGCGGTTTGCCAATGGGGCACGGGGGACGGTGAGCAGTAGCTGGCTGAAGCATGGGTATAAGAATCACCTGAGCTTTGAGATCAGTGGCACCCGAGGCACGTTGTTGTTTGATCAGGAACGGCTGAATGAATTGCAGCTGTTTCGGGTTGGGCAGGAGGGGTTTCAGCGGGTGTTGGCGGGGCCTTCGTTGCCAGGGTATGCGGCGTTCAGTCCGGCGCCGGGGCATCAGTTGGGGTACAACGAGTTGAAGACGCTGGAGGTGCATGAGTTGGTGATGGCGTTGGCCGGCAAGGGCAGTGACGGGACGGATTTTGCGGCGGCTTGGGAGGTTGAGCGGTTGGCGGCGGCGATTCGGGTGGCGGCCAAGGAGGAGCGGTGGGTCAGGCTGAATGAGGTCTAAATGTGGGAGCGGGCTTGCTCGCGAACGCGGTGGGTCAGCCACGGCATCTGGCGACTGACACACCGCTTTCGCGAGCAAGCCCGCTCCCACATTTGATTGTCGTTAGCTTTTGGATTTGCGCATTAGCCTATATGCCGCCGGGATGACGAAGAGGGAGAGCAAGGGCGCTGTGAGCATGCCGCCAATCATGGGCGCGGCAATCCGGCTCATGACTTCGCTGCCGGTGCCGCCGCCTAAAAGGATCGGCAGCAAGCCGGCGATGATTACGGCCACGGTCATCGCCTTGGGCCGCACGCGTAATACGGCACCTTCGGTGATGGCTTCCAGCAAGGCCTGGTCCCCTCCTCCCTGGCGTTCGGCCCAGGCGTTTTTCAAATACAGCAGCATGATCACGCCGAACTCCGCCGACACCCCCGCCAACGCGATAAATCCAACACCCGTCGCCACCGACAGGTTGAAGCCCAGCCAGTACAGCAACCACACCCCACCCGTCAGCGCGAACGGCAACGTGGCGAGGATCAGCAGCGCCTCATCCACCCGCCGGAACGTCAGGTACAGCAGCACGAAGATGATCAGCAAGGTCGCCGGCACCACCAGTTTCAGGCGCGCATTGGCCCGCTCCAGGAACTCGAACTGCCCCGAGTAGCTGAGGCTCATGCCCGGTTGCAGTTGCACGTTCTGGTTGATCGCCTCGCGCAAGTCCTTCACCACCGACGCCAGGTCGCGATCACGCACGTCAATGTACACCCAGCCGGAAGGCCGGGCGTTTTCGCTCTTGAGCATCGGCGGGCCTTCGCTGACCTTGATCCTGGCCACGGTGCCCAGGGTGATCTGGCTGCCTGACGGCGTATAGATCGGCAGGTTGCTCATCGCGCTCACCGAGTCGCGCCATTCTTTCGGGTAGCGCAGGTTGATGGGAAACCGCGCCAAGCCTTCGACGGTCTCGCCGATGTTTTCCCCGCCAATCGCCCCGGAGACAATGGACTGCACATCGGTGATGTTCAGGCCATAACGCGCGGCGGCCGGGCGGTCGATATCCACGTCGATGTACCGCCCGCCCGTCAGGCGTTCCGCCAGCGCCGAGCTGACGCCGGGCACCGTCTTGGCGACCTTTTCCACGGCCTGGGTCACGGCGTCGATATCCATCAGGCTGGAACCCGCGACCTTCACGCCGATCGGGCTTTTGACCCCGGTGGCGAGCATGTCGATGCGGTTGCGGATCGGCGGAATCCAGATGTTGGTCAGCCCCGGCACCTGCACCACCCGGTCGAGTTCCTTCACCAGTTTTTCCGGGGTCATGCCCGGCCGCCATTGGTCTCGCGGCTTGAACTCGATGGTGGTTTCGAACATTTCCAGCGGCGCCGGGTCGGTGGCGGTTTCGGCGCGGCCGGCCTTGCCGAACACGTGGGCGACTTCCGGCACGCTCTTGATCAAGCGGTCGGTACGTTGCAGCAATGCGCCGGCAGTTTGCGTCGACAAACCAGGCAACGCCGACGGCATATACAACAGGTCACCCTCATCCAGCGGCGGCAGGAATTCACCGCCCAGGTGCGACACTGGCCATAGCGCACTGGCGACCATCAGCAGCGCGACCAGCAAGGTCATGCGCGGCCAGCGCAGCACCGCGTCGAGGGCCGGTTGGTAGAGTTTGATCAGGCCGCGATTCAGCGGGTTGCGTTGCTCATCGGGAATACGCCCGCGAATCCAGTAGCCCATCAGCACCGGGATCAGGGTCACCGACAACCCCGCTGCAGCGGCCATGGCATAGGTCTTGGTGTAGGCCAGCGGCCCGAACAAGCGGCCTTCCTGGGCTTGCAGGGTGAACACCGGGATAAACGACAAGGTGATGATCAGCAGGCAGAAAAACAACGCCGGCCCCACCTCCACTGCCGCATCGGTGATGACCTTCCAATGCGCCTCCCCCTTCAATTCCTGGTTCGGATGCGCGTGGTGCCAGGCTTCGATTTTCTTGTGGGCATTCTCGATCATCACCACCGCGCCATCGACCATCGCGCCGATGGCAATCGCAATCCCGCCCAGGGACATGATGTTCGCGTTGATGCCCTGGAAGCGCATGACGATAAAGGCAATCAACACCCCCACCGGCAACGAAATGATCGCCACCAGCGAGGAGCGCAGGTGCCACAGGAAGATCCCGCACACCAGCGCCACCACCAGGAACTCTTCGAGCAGCTTGTGGCTGAGGTTGTCCACGGCGCGATCGATGAGTTTGCTGCGATCGTAGGTGGTGACGATTTCCACCCCGGGCGGCAGGCTGGTTTGCAGTTGCTCCAGCTTGGTCTTGACCGCCGCGATGGCCTCGCGGGCGTTCTTGCCGCTGCGCAGGATCACCACGCCGCCCACCGCCTCGCCTTCGCCATCCAGTTCACTGATGCCCCGGCGCATGTCCGGGCCCAGCTGGATCGTCGCCACATCCCCAAGGGTCACCGGCACGTTGTGGGTGTCGAGCCGCAGGGGAATGCCGCGAAAGTCCTCCAGGGTTTTCAGGTAGCCGGACGCACGCACCATGTATTCCGACTCACCCATGTTCAGCACCGAACCGCCGGTTTCCTGGTTGGCCTTGCCGATGGCTTCCACCACCTGGGCCTGGGTGATGCCGCGACTGGCCAGGGCCAGCGGATCGATCTGCACCTGGTACTGCTTGACCTGGCCGCCGATGGTCGCCACTTCGGCGACATTGGGCAGGGTCTTGAGCTCGAACTTGAGGAACCAGTCCTGCAACGAGCGCAGTTGCGCCAGGTCGTGTTTGCCGGTGCGGTCCACCAGCGCGTACTGGTAGATCCAGCCGACACCGGTGGCATCCGGGCCCAGCGCCGGCTTGGCCGATGCCGGCAAACGCGCCTGCAACTGGCTAAGGTATTCCAGCACCCGCGAGCGCGCCCAATACAGGTCGGTGCCTTCGTCGAACAGCACGTAGACGTAGCTGTCGCCGAAGAACGAAAAGCCGCGCACGGTCTTCGCCCCCGGCACCGAGAGCATGGTGGTGGTCATCGGGTAAGTGACCTGGTTCTCGACAATCTGCGGGGCCTGGCCCGGGTACGGCGTGCGGATGATCACCTGCACATCCGACAGGTCCGGCAAGGCGTCCACCGGGGTGTTCTGGATCGACCACAAACCCCAGGCCGTCACGAATAAAGTCGCCAACAGCACTAAAAAGCGGTTGGCCACCGACCAGCGAATCAACAGGGCGATCATGGCCGGGCTCCCGGTTGCATGCTCATGCCGTCCATGGCCCCCTCACCTGAAAAACCACCGGACGATTGAGTGGTAATTCCCTTCAAACTTGCTTCGGAGTCCAGCAGAAATTGACCGGAGGCCACCACCTGCTGGCCTTCCTGCAGGCCGGCGAGGATGACGGTGTTGTCCTGGTTTTCTGCACCTACCTGGACTTCTACCGGGCGATATCGCCCGCCCTCCTCGGCCACCATCACCAGCACGCGTTTGCCGGTGCGAATCAACGCCTCGCTCGGCAGCAACAGCACCGATTGGCCGCTGGATTGGGCCAGGCGCACCTGGGCGGTCATACCGGGGCGCAACATACCGTCAGGGTTGGGCAGTTCGACCCGAACCTGCACGGTGCGACTGTCCATGGCGGTTGCCGGCAGAATCGCGGCGACGGTGCCTTTGACGACTTGTCCCGGCAACCCGACAAAACGGCTCTCGACCGTTTGCCCAACGGCCAGCGCGGCGCCCTGGGCTTCAGGCACGGCGACCTGCAGCCACACGGTGCCCAGGCCATTGACCCGCGCCAGGGTTTGACCCGCCGCGACGGTCATGCCTTCGCGTACGTCGAGGGTTTGCAACGCGCCGCCCAGCGGGGTGGTGATGGTCATCACCGATTGCACCCGGCCGCTGCGCTCCATCTGCGTGATCAACCCGGCAGGCATTCCGCTCAAGCGCAGACGCTGGCGGGCGGCAGCCAACAAACCCGGATCGCTATGTCGCAGAGCAAGGAACTCTTCCTGAGCGGCGGCCCATTCCGGCACCAGAATGTCCGCCAGGGGCGCCTGAGCCTTGAGCACATCCCCCGGCGCACGGGCGTAAACCCGCTCGACAAATCCGGCAGCGCGCGCCTGCACCACCGCCACATCGCGGTCGTTGAAGGCGAGGATTCCCGACAGCTCAAGACTCGACGCCAGCACCCCACGGCTGACGCTCGCCAGGCGCACGCCGATGTTCTGGGTCAGGCTGGGGTCGATCTGAATCGCCGCACTCTCCTCGGCGCCACCGGCGTAGCGCGGCACCAGTTGCATGTCCATGAAGGGCGACTTGCCCGGCTTGTCGAATTTTTGCTGCGGGTACATCGGGTCGTACCAGTACAGCGCCTTTTTCTCGTCCGGCGCCTGCATCGTCCCGGCCGTGACCGGCTGTGCCTCGCGCATCTGCGCCAGCCAATAGCCGCCACCCAGACCCAGCAGCAGGACGCCGCCCAACAGGGCCATATTCACGATTCGGTTATTCATTGGCGGGTTCCCCGTAAGCAAAATACAGCTGGGCGCCGGTCAGGGCACGCTGCTCAATGGCGTCAATCTGTTTGAAGCGCGCCTCGACCCACTCGCGGCGGGCGCTGACCACGCTCATCAGGTCGCCCTTGCCCGCGCGATACCCCGCCAGGCTCAGCGACAATTTCTCCTCGGCCAGCGGCACCAGGCTGTCCTGGCTGCGCTGCACGGCGCGGTCCAGGCGCTGGTAGTTGGCCAGGTCGTCTTCGAGTTCCTTGGTATGTTCACGGGTCTTGGCTTCGCGTTCGGCGTCCAGTTGGTCGAGTTCGGCCTGCTTGGCGGCGATACCGGGGTTTTGTCGGCGACCGGGGAAGATCGGCAAATCGAAGGTGAATTGCAGGCTGACCATGTCGCCGTACTCACGGCCTCGGTGCTGGTAGTCCACTTCCCAACTCCAGTCCGAGGTCTTTTGCGCCCTGGCCTCGTTCAGCCGGGCTTCGGCCTCGCGGGTGCGCGGTGCAAAGGCTTGCAGAACCGGGTGCTGGTGCAGGTTGTGGGTGAAGCCGGTGGTGTCGATTTTCCAGTTCGGCAATTGCCCGCTGGGGGCTTCGCTGGCGGCCGGGCCGATCCAGCGCTTGAGGGCCGCCCGGGCCTGGGCGCGTTGCTGGATCAGCTCATCCTCGCGCTCGGCCAGGTCAGCCGCTTCCTGCTTCGGGATCACAGCGTCGGAAGGCTGCCCGCGACCGCCGGCCAGTTGCGCACGCACGGTGTCTTGCAGCAGGCGATTCTGCTGATAGAAGTCCTTGAACAGTGCCTCTTTGCGCTCCACCGCATAAGCGCGAATCCACGCCTGGGCGGTGGCCTGACGCACATTCAAGCGCTCGATCCGGCCTTCGGCGGCAGCCGTGTCCACGCTGGCCGACGCCAACTCAACCCGTGCCTTGCGCTTGTCGCGGCTGGGCACTTGTTGCTGGATGCCGATCATTTGCTCGGTCATGTCATCGCCATACAACGTGCCGCGATTGGGCCCGCCGACGGGGAAATTTTGCAGGCCTACTACCAGTTTCGGGTCCGGCAGTTCGCCGGCCGAAATCGCCGCCTGGGTCGCGGCCTGCAATTTGGAGGATTCAGCCGTCAGCGACGGCGCGTTGTTTTGCGCCAGGCGCAAGGCCTCATCCAGGGTCAGCGCAGACGCCAGCGTCGGCCACGCCAGCACGCCCATCACCAGGGCACGCACGCATAGGAAATTCATCTTGAAGTGTCCTGTTCTGTTGCGCTGTGCACCGCTTTACGCGGCCCACAGCAAGGCCGTCCCGGTTCAGGGACGAGTCTTCAGGTGCAACAGGATTCAGCGACGGGGCGGGCGCCAGACGCCGGACGGCGTGCGGTCGGGAATGAAGTCGGAAGAGACGCTGACGACCAGCGCATTGGAGGCAGTTACCGGGGCCTTGAGCACCGGCATCGACAATTGCAGCATGCCGCCGGTCTTGCACTCCTGGCCGGGCTTGCAGCTTTTGCTGTGATCGGCGGCTGCGCCGTCCTGGCAACAGTCAGGGGCCATGTCGCTCATCATCTGCATGTCGGACATCTGCATCGGGCACGGCTCGGTGCTCGACGGCACACCCGCCATCCCGGTCAGGGGAAGCGCAAGACTCAACATCAGCACCAGGAAAAAACGCAGATAGCGGCTCATGGGACGGGAGCTTAGCCAAAAGGCGGTTAAGCAACAATTAACAAAATCCGGAGATTTCGCCTTCGCCCGGAATGCAGCAACGACACAAAACAAAATGTGGGAGCGGGCTTGCTCGCGAAAGCGGTGTATCAGCCAGTTCATATGTGACTGATACACCGCTTTTTTCGCCAGCAAGCCCGCTCCCACATGAGGACCGAGCAAGCCTGAGGATCAGTGCATGAAGATCGCGATCAGGATAATGACCGGGATAGGCACACCGAGGAAAAACAGCAGTAATGAGCGCATGACGTTCTCCTTGAATTAACGAACGGAAGTGGTGTGGGGAGTGGTTTCCAGATACACCACGGCATCCCGGCGACGACCACCAAAGGTTGCAGCGAGGCTGGCAAAAAACGCACCGATCAACAGCGCCACGAAGGTCCACAGCGACGTGTAGGCAGCCACTTTTGCAGCCGTGTCGGCAGCCTGCTTGGCTTTCAACTTGGCGTCATCCAGGGCTTTTTGAGCCTGTCCATAGACCTGGTCAACACGCGCCTCGGCATCGGCCTGGCTGAGGTTGGTCCGCTGGCTGATCAACTGTGCAAGGTACGCACGGTCTTCAGGTGCCAGCTGACCATTGTTGCTCACGGTACGAGCGAAGATGCGAGCGACCACACCATGCACCGCGTCATCACTGACGGCGGCCGGGCGATCATCACGGAACAGGCTGTCGACGTAGTAGCCAAAGTCTTCGCCCTTGGAGGCAGCGCCAGCCACCTGGCTCATGCCACTGACGGCACCCGAGGCCACACTGGCACCGGCCTTCACACCACCGCTGACCACACTGCTGACCGAACCGACGATCAGCACCGCCGTCACCAGTGTCGCCACGGCCCAGGCCAGGAAGCCATGGGCGGTGTCGCGAAAGTACACCTCATCGCCGTGCATATTGGCCCATTTCACCCGCAGGCGACCGGCGATGTAACCGCCCATCCCCGACGCGATGATTTGCGTAACCGCCAGCCAGACAATGGTAGAAATGCCAAGCCCTTTGGCGCTGATGCCACTGTCGGCCCACGGCGACACCGCCGAAAAGCCCAGGCCGAAGCCCAGCAGTACCAGAATCAAGGACAGCGCAGCCGCGGCAGCGGCCCCGGCAAAGATCGCGCCCCAGGAAACCCCGGAGAGCGTGCTCGACTCTTGCAGCGTGGATGAGGATGTAATCATTGTTGTTTTGCTCCAGGCATGAAAAATAGTGTTACAAGTCTCAAAAGGGACAGTGCAGGCGACGTGCCAGAAGCTCGAAAATTAAAACTTCATATATTTCAACAACTTAATTAAGTTGAACTAATTTGAACCATGCAACTTGCAAGAAATGGCCCGGAGCGGCGGGCGTATTGCATTCCTCGTAGGAAATAACCCGTACGCCCCCCATGGCATGCAAAAAATCCTACACACACAGCGTTCGTTCAGATTCAGCGGGTTATGGTGAATTGTGTCGTTTGTGCCTACATAAATTTTTATTTAGGAAGCGGGCTATCATTTCTTGGCAAAATGCCCGCACTTCAGTGTGAATCGCTCACCAGGTAATCCTTATGACCCGCATTTTGACCATCGAGGACGACGCCGTAACGGCCCGCGAGATCGTTGCCGAGCTGAGTAGCCATGGACTGGACGTAGACTGGGTAGACAATGGCCGCGAAGGCCTGGTCCGTGCCGTCAGCGGTGATTACGACCTGATCACCCTCGACCGCATGCTCCCGGAACTGGATGGCCTGGCCATCGTCACCACCCTGCGCACCATCGGCGTATCCACGCCGATCCTGATGATCAGCGCCCTCTCCGATGTGGATGAACGGGTACGTGGCCTGCGGGCCGGTGGTGATGACTACCTGACCAAACCGTTCGCCTCCGACGAAATGGCCGCCCGCGTCGAAGTGCTTCTGCGGCGCAAAAGCACGGTCAAGGAGTTTGAAACTGCCTTGCGCGTAGCGGATCTGGAACTGAACCTGATCAGCCGTGAAGCCAGCCGCGCCGAACAGCCCCTGAGCCTGTTGCCGACCGAATACAAACTGCTGGAATTCCTGATGCGCAACACCGGGCAAATCCTCTCGCGGATGATGATCTTCGAGGAAGTCTGGGGTTATCACTTCGACCCGGGCACCAACCTGATCGACGTGCACATCGGTCGCCTGCGCAAAAAAATCGACCCGCCGGGCCTCACGCCGCTGATCCGCACGGTACGAGGTTCCGGGTATGTCATTGCTGAACCCCTCTAAAGGCTGGCGCTCTTCCAGCAGCCGGCTGCTGGCGCTCTACAGTTCGTTGTTCGTGGCCTGGAGCTGCATCCTCATGGGCGTGCTGTACTACGAGGTGTCCGGTTACCTGGGCGACCTCTCGCGCCACTCCCTGATGCAGCGCCAGCACCTGTTCCAGCGGTTTGACGGCGAAGAGCTGGTGGAAGCCCTGACCACCAGCATGACCTTCGACATGAAGGGCGTTGACGCCTACGGCCTGTTCGACAATCAGTTCAACCCCATCAGCGGCCCGATCCGCGTGATACCGCCCGACCTGCCAATGGACGGGCACATCCACGCCCTGGCCAACTGCATCGACTCCGACGACCCGAAACTGCCGCGCGACAGCTGCGACGCCGTGGCCACCCACACCGAAGACGGCCGCTGGCTGATCCTGGTGCGCGCCAACGGCTCGCTGTTCGGCGTGACGCGGATCATCCTGCACGCCTTGCTGTGGGGCATCACCCTGACGATCATTCCCGGCGCGGCCGGCTGGCACCTGCTCAGGCGGCGCCCGTTGCGGCGGATTCGCGGGATCCAGGCGAGTGCCGAAGCCATCGTGGCCGGCGACCTGACCCACCGTCTGCCATTGTCCGACCGCCGCGACGAACTGGACATGCTGGCGGCCATCGTCAACGCGATGCTCGACCGTATCGAGAAGCTGATGAACGAGGTCAAGGGCGTGTGCGACAACATCGCCCACGACCTGCGCACCCCGCTGACCCGCCTGCGGGCGCAGCTGTACCGGATCCAGCAACAGGCTGATGAAGACGCACCCCACGCCCTGCAACTGGACGCGGCCATCGCCGAGACCGATACCTTGATGGCGCGTTTTCGCGGCCTGCTGCGGATTTCCGAACTGGAAGACCATCAGCGCCGCTCGGGCTTCCTGGTGCTTGATCCCCTGCCCTTGCTGCAGGAACTCCACGACTTCTACCTGCCCCTGGCAGAAGAAGGCGAGATGGAACTGCTGCTGCAAGTGCCGGACTCATTGCCCTGGATCACCGGTGACCGCGCGCTGCTGTTCGAAGCCCTGGCCAACCTGCTGAGCAACTCGATCAAATTCACCCCGCCGGGCGGCGAAGTGATTTTGCGCGGCGTGAACGATGCCGGCAGCACCCGCATTGAAGTCCTGGACTCCGGCCCCGGGATTCCCGCAGCTGAACGTGCCGCGGTGTTCCAGCGGTTTTACCGGGTGGACGAAGGCAATCAGCAACAAGGCGGGTTTGGCTTGGGGCTGTCGATTGTGGCCGCGATCATCAACCTGCACGGGTTCAAACTGGAAGTCGGCAGCAGCGAACGAGGCGGTGCGAAGCTGATCCTCGAATGCCGCCAACAACTGATGCCCGAAGCCTGAAGCCTGAAGAACACCACAAAACCAATGTGGGAGCGGGCTTGCTCGCGAATGCGGAGTGTCAGTCAACCCATCTGGCACTGATCCACCGCATTCGCGAGCAAGCCCGCTCCCACATTTGATCTTCATTCAGCCCGGAAAATTACCCCGCAACGCATCCAGCCCACCGCTGTAGACACCGCTGAACAACTCCTCCACCGCCGCATCCGTCACACCGGCCACCGGAGTAAACACGCCCGACCAGGTCACCTTCGCGGAGCTGTCACCCAGCGCCTCAACCTTCAACGTCGCCAGATACTCACTCACCGGAAACGGCGACTCGCTGATGGAGTAGCTGTAAGTACGCGCCGCATCATCAAAGCGTTGCAACCGTTCCACCACCACCCCGCCATCCGCCGTTTGCAGGTGGCGCACGCGCCCGCCTTCACTCGGCTCGCTCTTGACGATAAAGGGCAGCCAGTCCGGCAGCGAATTGAAGCCGCCGACCAATTGCCAAACCTGTTCGGCCGAAACCGGGATTTCAATAACAGCAGATGCTTTTGCCACGATTAACACTCCAAACCATTCAAGAAAAATCAGATCGCCATGCTGTCGACAACACCGCCGTCGACCCGCAACGCGGCACCGGTGGTGGCAGAGGACAACGGTGAAGCAATGTACGCCACCAGATTCGCCACTTCATCCACATTCGCTGCGCGCTGGATGATCGACGTCGGCCGCGCATTGCGCACAAACACATCCGCCTCGTCCCGCGCACTGCGCCCGGACTTGGCCACGGCGTCCTTGAGCATGTGCTCCAGGCCATCGGTAAAGGTCGGCCCCGGCAGGATCGCATTGACCGTCACCCCGGTGCCCGCCAGGCGTTTGGCCAAGCCATGGGACACCGCCAGGTTGGCGCTTTTGGTCACGCCGTAATTGATCATGTCAGCCGGCGTTGCCACCCCGGATTCCGACGACACAAAGATCACCCGGCCCCAGCCCTGCTCGACCATGCCCGGCGTGTAATGCCGCGACAAACGCACACCGGAGATCACGTTGACCTCGTAGAAACGCGTCCACTCGCTGTCGGGGGCGTCGAAGAAATCGACGTCGTTGAAGATCCCGAGGTTGTTCACCAGGATGTCGGCGCGCGGCTCGGCGGCGAACAGCTTTTCAGCGCCCTCGGCCGTACCGAGGTCCGCCACCAGCCCACGCAGATCCGCGCCGGGCACGGCCTGGCGAATGGTCGCCAGCGCCTCGTCGACCTTGCCCGATTCACGCCCGATCACCACCACCGTAGCGCCGGATTGCGCCAGCGCCTGGCTGATGCCCAGGCCTATGCCGGCGGTGCTGCCACTGACGATTGCGACTTTGCCACTGATATCAATTTTCATGTTCGCGTTCCTGTGGTTAGAGCGGCAACGGTGCACGGGCCGAAATCAATCGGGCCTCGCGCAGGGCCTGCCAAAAGGCTGCGGGAATCTTCTCTGACAACGCCGCGACGTCTTCAGCAATGCGCCCCGGACGACTGGCACCCGGAATCACTGCCGCCACTGCCGGGTGAGCCAGGGAGAATTGCAGTGCAGCGGCTTTCACACTCACGCCATGGGCCGCGGCAATCGCCTTGATCTGCTCGACCTTGCTGATGATCGCCGGGCTGGCTTTCTGGTACTCAAAATGTGCGCCGCCCGCCAGGATCCCGGAGCTGTAAGGGCCACCGACCACGATCTCGACGTTCTGCGCCTGGGCTGCCTCCATCAAGCGCTGCAAGGCGCGTTCATGGTCGAGCAAGGTGTAGCGACCGGCAAGCAGGAAACCGTCGGGCTGGGCTTCGGCCAGGTCCAGGGTCAACTCGCAAGGCTCGACCCGATTGACGCCCAGGCCCCAGGCCTTGATCACGCCTTCTTCACGCAGGCGGGTCAGTACTTTGAAAGCACCGGTGCGCGCCTGATTGAAGTAGTCCAGCCATTGATCACCGTAGAAGTCCTGGGCGATGTCGTGAATCCACACGATGTCGAGGCGGTCGGTTTGGAGGCGGTTGAGGCTGTCTTCGATGGAGCGCAGGGTGGCATCGGCGCTGTAGTCGTTGACCATCTTATTCGGCCGGCCATGTTCAAACACGCCGCTTTTCTCGCCGAGGTCGCGGGCGCTTTCTTCCACTTCATCCAGGATCACCCGGCCGACCTTGGTGCTGAGCACATAGTCGTCACGGTTGTACTTGGACAGGGCCTGGCCCAGGCGGATTTCAGAGAGGCCCGAGCCGTAGAACGGTGCGGTGTCGAAGTAACGCACGCCCTGGTTCCAGGCCGCTTCAACGGTGGCTTGCGCCTCCTCTTCAGGAATCGCACGGAACATGTTGCCCAAGGGGGCGGTGCCAAAACCCAGCACGCCGGGCAGTTTGTCTTTCAAGCTCATGGGGTAAATCCTCAAGATTGTTCAAGGTCGCTGTGTTGACCGTTGAGCAGATCGTAGATTGCAGAGATCGGACCGTCCAAGACATACTGCGACCAACTTGAGTCCCTTAAGGTCTGACATGATCGACTTCCGCCAATTGCGCTACTTCGTTGTAGTCGCTGAAGAAGAACACGTGGGGCGTGCTGCCGAACGGTTGCACATCTCCCAATCGCCCCTGAGCCGGCAGATTGCCCAATTGGAAGAACGCCTGGGCCTGACCCTGTTCGAGCGCAGCCAACAGCGCATCCGCCTGACCCGCGACGGCCAGACGTTCCTCGCCGAAACCAAGGCGCTGCTGACCCACGCCAACCGCCTGGAGTCATTGGGCCGGCGATTGGGTAAAGGCGAAGAAGGCGGACTGTGCATCGGCTACATCGAAAACGCCATGCACGCGGGGGTGCTGCCCAACGCCCTGAAGGTACTGCGTGACGCGCGGCCCAACGTGCATATCGCCCTGTACAACCTGCCCTCCATCGAGCAACTGGAAGGCCTGCGCCAACGCAGCCTGGATATCGCTCTGGTGGGTGAACCACCGGCGGCGGATGACCCGGACCTGATGGCATTGCAAGTGTTGGACGATCCGATGCTGCTGGCGCTGCCCGAGCAGCATCCGCTGGCCAGCGTCAGCGAGTTGCTGCCTGAGCATCTGGCCGAGCAGCAATGGATTGGCGTGCAGCGCAAAGCGGGTGCAAACCCGGCGGATGACTTTGTTGCGGCGTGCATTCGGGCAGGGTTTACCCCGCAGATTCCGATGGAGGCCAGCGAGCCGTTTACCGCGTTGGGATTGGTGGCGTCGGGGCTAGGTATCGCGATGGTGCAAAAGGGCTTGAGCCGCAATGCACCGCCGGGCGTTGTGCTGCGAGAACTGCCGTGGCTGACCTACACCACGCCGCTGTGGGCGGCGTGGCATCGGATCAACTTGCGGCCGTTGGTGGAGACGTTCAGGAAAGTCCTGACAGAGCCCCTATCACCTGTGGGAGCCGGGCTTGCCCGCGATGCAGGCACCTCGGTCTGTCAGTAAGACCGCGGTGATGCCATCGCAGGCAAGCCAGCTCCCACAGGGTTTCGGTGTCGCCGTTGAACGTGTGGTGGATCAGTACCGCCAATGCCCCGGCACCCATAACCACTGCCCGTTCCCCCAGCGATAGTGCCCCCGCACCCACTGATACCCTGGCGCCGGCGCCACCGGCACCACCTCGACCAAAGGCGGCGGACGCCGCGGATGAACAGGCTCGACAATACAACCGGACAACGCAGCCGCCATCAACGTGGCGGCCAGCGTAGCTTTGAATAGGCGGGACATGGCACGGTTCCCCAATGAGATTGGCCTTCGCCTGAGTGGCGGGCCTACCCGGGTTAAACGCCGCCACCCGGGAAAATCCGTCGCCCGTCTCGGTTATTAATGCTCGTTCCCACGCTCTGCGTGGGAACGCATCCCGTGACGCTCCGCGTCACCACTGCGCAAGACTTGGACCTTGCATCGCCAATTGGACGCAGAGCGTCCGGGGCGGCATTCCCACGCAGAGCGTGGGAACGATCTTCAGTGGCTCTTGGCGACCTTGCCCTTCGCCTGCCCCTTCATATACAACGCCTCCACCAACCGCTGGCGCTCATCCCGGGGCAAGGTGCTGGCGAACTGCGCCAGGGTGTTGTCCACCAGCGCCCTGAGCGCCATGTCCGCCTCCCGGGCCTTGCCCAAATCCGTCACCAACGCCTCACGGTCGAGAGTCGGCGCCTCCAGTTGCTTGATCACGTCCAGCCGCGCCTCGCGCCCGGCAAGTACCAGCGGCTGGCTGTCGGCGCGGTTCTGGCGCAACAACTGGCGCAGTTCCTTGCGCCGTTCCGGCGGCAGCTTGACCATCGCCTGGCGCAGGCCATGCTGGTTAACCACGGCCTCGGCGGGCTTGGTGTTCGCCAACCAATGGTACAAGCCACCGCCGACACCGCCGATCAAAAACACGTTGAACAACACCGACACAACCAGCAGCGGCTTCAGGTACTTGGGTGACGGGGTCATTGCTCGCTTTCCTCGGCGTTGACGGTGAAGACGACTTCGGCGTCGCCCTGGTCGAAGACACTCGGCAGTACTTCAGGGCCAAGCATGGGCAACGGCACGCTCAACGACGCCACCAGGATTCCGGCGGCGACCCCGGCGATGCCCACGCCAACAAAACCGGCCGGCGACAGCCAGCCGGCGTAGCGCGCCCAGAAGGACTGGCGCTGGGGAAACGATTGGCGAATCTGCCGCGCCAGCGCCGGGTCGACGGGTGCCAGTTGATAGCCGTCCAGCTGGCCGTCGAGCCATCGCGCCTGATGCAGCACCTCAAGGAGGCTGGCATCGCCTGCATCCAGCAGGGCCTGGGCCTCGGCCTGTTCGGCGCGCGGCCAACGGTGCAAGTGGCCGCCGTAAGCCTCGGCCAATTGGGCAAATCGTTCAGGCGTCATGGTTTTCCCCTTCCTGGGCGGGCGGGCCCGGGTGTGTCGTCAAGGTAACTGCGCAGGTTGCGCCGGGCCCGTGACAGCAAGCTCTCCAGTGCCTCGACGCTGATGTTCATCAGCACCGCGGCGTCGATATTCGACAGCTCTTGGTAATACTGCAACACAATCGCCTCACGCTGGCGATCAGGCAGCGACGCTAACGCCGCCGCCATGTGCTCACTGCGGGCGGCCGCTTCCAGCTGTTCATCGGGCGCAGGCGCTGTGTCGACCACCTCGCTCATCGCCTCCTCATCGTGCAGCGGGCGCTCCTTGCGCCGACGCAAATGGTCGTGGCACAGGTTGAGTGCCACGCGGTGCAGCCAGGTGTCGAAACGCGCTTCGCCACTGCGCCAGCTTGCAGCCTGGCGCCAGATACGCAGGAAGCTTTCCTGGGCCACGTCCCTGGCCTCGTCGGCATCCCCGAGGATCCGACTGGCGAGCGCGAGCAAACGCGGCAGTTTGCGCGTCACCATTTCGTTGATGGCCGCCGGTTCGTTGTTACCGATGCGGGCCAACAGCTCAACGTCCGGATCAGTGTCTTTCAATAGGGCAAGTCTCGGTCCGGTGGCTAAGGGTCAGGTTGACGGAATGCTCAGCGGATCCAGTGCCCTTCTCTCCAGTACCAGTTGGGGCCGCGCGACTCCCAGTGGCCAGGTTCCCAACGGGCGTTGCGCATCACCGGCTGCCAGTGGCCCGGTACCCAGGCATAACCGCGCCCTTCGTAGCGCCAGTGCCCGCGATCCCACACATAGCCAGGGCGTTCGACGGGAACGGCCTCGACGCGCATCGGCGGTGGCGCTTCGCGGATGATCACTTCGGTCTGGGCAAACGTCGGCGTGCTGACCAGGGCGGCCAGTGCCAGCGGGATCAACAGGGCATAACGTAATTTGGCCAGCGGTCGTGCAAGTCTCATGACAACTCCTTCATCGGCGATCGCCAGTGATCGCAGTTGTAGGGTTGAACGGCAGGTGTCCGAAAATCCGTCGCAACAAAAAGAACTTTTTATCGCGACCGCTCAGGACGGCAGGCAGGGCCAGTATTGCCCAGGGTTTGCGGGGAGTTGATGAAATTGTTGAAAGGTCGCGACGGATTTATCCATATTGCCGCGTTCAAGGGTTAACCGTTGGTAATCGACAGGCGCGTTCTGTTGGTTGGCGACGCCCATCACCTTGAGGAAATCACCATGTCTCGTCGAATTTCACTGCTGGTTGCCGCCGTCCTGCTCATGAACCTTGGCGGCTGCGTGTTCCTGCCGGGGCACCGCGAGCATTGCTGCTGGCGCGGTTACGGGGTAGTGACTACCCCGACGGCACAAGCGATCTCCTGATCCGCTAACTGACCGCTGCAAAACCCCTGCGCCCGGCCTTGATCTCGGTGCGCAGTTCGCCAATCAGGTTTGAGATGGAACGGATGCTGTCCAGACCCTGGGGCGACACACGGGGCAGCAGCAGGTCGACGCGCCCGGAGGCCGGGTCGAAGATGTTGATGCGCAGCGAACCGTCGCTGTTCAATGAGCAGTCACAGGCGAGGGGCAGGAAGCCCGACTCCATGATGTGGCGAAACTCGGCGATCGAAATCATGCGGGCACCCTTCCCTGTACGGGGCTCGGAGGACGTGATCCGTCTAGGGTAGATGAGCTTTTTCAAACTGCCCGGGAATTAATTCAAAAGTGATACTTGGTGCGCATTTCGGCTAAAACCGCTGGCCGGCTGACGCCAGAAAAACCACACAGCCCCCCTCTTATCCGATGCCACGCGAAGGGCTTGCTTCCTGGCGATGATGGCCAGATGCTCTGGTTTTTTCCGACACCGAGAGCACCCCGCATGAGTATCGAACCTTTGATCGAACCCGACAGTGCTGTGTACAAGACGTTGCTGGAATCGACCAAGGCCATCCCCTGGCGCATCGACTGGCCGACCATGACCTTCAGCTACATCGGCCCGCAAATCGAGGCGCTGCTGGGCTGGACGCCACAGAGCTGGGCCACCGTGGACGACTGGGTGGAACGCATGCACCCGGATGACCGCGAATACGTGGTCAACTTCTGCGTCTCGCAGTCCCGGGCCGGGGTCGATCATGAAGCCGATTACCGGGCGCTGACCGCCAGCGGTGAGTACGTGTGGATTCGCGACGTGGTGCACGTGGAGCGCAAGGACGGCGAGGTGCAGGCGCTGATCGGCTTCATGTTCGACATCAGCGAGCGCAAGAAGACCGAAGAACACCTGATTCGCCTGCAGAAGCAGCTGGAGGAGTATTCGTTCCAGGACGGCCTCACCGGCATCGCCAACCGGCGCATGTTCGATACCGTGCTGGCGCGGGAATGGACCAGCGCCCAGCGCAGCCAATTGCCGCTGTCGTTGATCCTGTTGGATATCGACTATTTCAAGCAGTACAACGACCTCTACGGGCATATCAAGGGCGACGAATGCCTGCGCCAGGTGGCACGCACGCTGTCGCAGGCGGCCAACCGGCCACGGGACTTCATTGCGCGCATCGGCGGCGAGGAATTTGTGTGGTTGTTGCCGGAAACCGATGCCGAGTCGGCACGGCGCGTGGCCGAACGCTGCCTGCACTTGATCCGCCAGCAGCAGATCGCGCATGAGCACTCGGCGGTGTCGGACCTGCTGACACTGAGCCTGGGCGTAGGCACTTGCACGGTAACGCCGGGCGGCGCGGCGCTGGCCTTTGTCGAAGCCGTCGACAAATTGCTGTACCAGGCCAAGCGCAATGGGCGGATGCGCGCAGAGTTTGCCGACGTAGAGGATTGATACAACGCTCAAATCGCGGGCAAAAAAAATCCCAAGTAGCTGATGGAAACTTGGGATTTAAAAATGCATAAACCGTGGGAGGTGAACGCCCGGCTATATTACCCAGCGGGAAAACTTGTAACAAGATAATTTTCAACCTTTCGTCGGATTAAAACAGCGCTAAGTCATTCAATAACCACACTTTTTTAATGGATCCGATTATTGGAAATGCCACTTTTTGGTGCAATAACAGCGCATCGTTAAACAAACTTCGCTGTTTAATTCCGCGATAAAAATAAGGTTATTGATTAAAAGTGCGTGGGCTTCTTCAAATAGTGCTGATACAGGTGTTTGCACGGATCCACCAACACAAGTTCGTCCTGGGGCGTGGCGCGCGAAACACTGGCTGCCTGACGGCATAACGCCAGGCGCTCCGCCGCCTCTTCCCGCTGCCGGTCGACCTGGGCATTGAGCCGAACGAAATAGGTCCCCAACAACACCGCGACACATAGAACGCCGACGCCAAAATAGCGCAAGGCGTTGGATTGAGGGAGTTCCAGCTCACTCATACACTCATTGCACCTTGTGTTTCTGATAGCGAACATCGTCGCCCTCGGCCGTGTCGACCACTGCCCAGCCAAGCCGCTGGTAAAAACCGTTGGCACGGATCTGATCCCGCCCATCCGTGATCAGGAAGAGCGTGTCGTGGTGCTCGAACAGCGCGGCCTCGGCCACTGCCATCAATTGGCGGCCCAACCCAAGGTTCTCGTGAGACGGCAATACAAACAGGGCGAACACCTCGCCTTCGGCAAGATCAACCATTGCAAACGCGACAGGCCTGCCGTCCAGTTCGGCAAGCCATACGCAAGGCGCCTCGCGCATGCTGTCGGCGACGACTTGCGGGGTAATGCCCAGCTCAGCCATCTGCTCGCGGCTTAAGTGGTTCTGCACCACGGCGGTGCGAATGTCGAAAATGGCATTGATATCGCCCGGAGTTGCCAACCGTATAACCGAACCCATGTGCACCGCCTCCCGATGAGACGCTCAATTGTATGTAAATTGAAACACATCGGTTGTGGTGGATTTGTAAAACAGTCAGCCGTATTGCGCGTTAATCCTGCTCACGCCGCCTGAACTGCCCCGGCGCCAGCCCGTGGGCCTTGCGGAAACACCGGGAAAAATACGCCTCGTCGGTAAACCCGCAACGGCGCGCAATCGCGCCGATCATCTGCGGGCTGTTGAGCAGCAGCGTGCGCGCCAGTTGCATGCGCCGGTCGAGCACCAACTGGGAGAAGGGTTTGCCGGTTTCCTTGCGCAACAGGTGGGTCAGGTAGTTGGGCGACAGGAACGCCGCCGCCGCGGCATCCGTCAGGTTCAGCGACGGCTCGTGCAAATGCTCGCGGATGTAGCCTTGCACCCGGGCCAGGGCATCCTTGCGCCCACGCCGGGTGGCGTTGTTGGCGGCGAACGCCTGGAGCGGTTCGGCGTACTGTTGGCACACCAGCCCGATCAACTGGAACAGGTAACCCTTGAGCCGCTCCCGGGCGCCGAAGCTGCGGTGGGCGTCCAGGCTACGCATGTGTTCCAGCCAGGTTTTGACTTCTTCGAAGGCCGCGTCGTCGAGGATGAAGTCCAACTGCTCCTGGAAGCGGAACGGCGACAGCTCCGGCGCCTGGCCGATGGGGATGTCTTCGAGGTCCAGCGGGTCGCAGGTCAGTTGCGGCAGGAAAAAACCCTGGCTGAAATTGATCAGCATGAAGTCGCCGTCTTCAGGATGGGGAATCACATGCAGGCGATGGGGCAGGATAAAGGCCAGGGCCTTTTTCGGGAACGGGCGCACCGCACCGCCGATGTGCTGCACGGTGTCGCCACCCAGGTTGATCTGGATCTGGAAATATTCGTGGCGATGGGGACTGGTCAGCGCCGCCCTGCCCCGCTTGTCGCGGATGTAGAAGTCGGAGCGGTCGCTGCGTTGTTCCATGCCATAGGTGGTGATGCGGGTGCCGGGCATACACGTTTCTCGGGGGGCCTGGGCACCACTGTAGCGTCAACCCTGGCCGAGGGTGAAGCTCAGTTCGGCCAGGCCGTCGATCCCGGCGGTCACCACATCGCCCGGTTGCAAGGCGCCGACGCCCGCCGGGGTGCCGGTAAAGATCAGGTCGCCGGCTTTCAGCGCCACGGATTTGGACGCGTGGCTGATCACCTCACTGACCGACCAGATCTGGTCTGCCAGATCGCCCACTTGACGTTGCTCGCCATTCACCTTGAGCCAGATTCGCCCAGTGCCCGGGTGGCCGACGGCACTCACCGGCCGCAGCGGAGTGCAAGGTGCCGACTCATCAAAGGCCTTGGCCCATTCCCACGGCCGCGACAGCTTTTTCGCCTGGGCCTGGAGGTCGCGGCGGGTCAGGTCGATGCCCAAGCCGTAACCCCAGATATGCGCAAACGCATCTTCCGGGGCGATGTCCACGCCGCCCTTGCCGATGGCCACCACCAACTCGACTTCATGGTGCAGATCGGCGGTCAGCGGCGGATAGGCGATCACGCCCTCGGCGGGCACCACGGCATCAGTTGGCTTCATGAAAAAGAACGGTGGCTCGCGGTCGGGGTCGTGGCCCATTTCGCGGGCATGTTCGCTGTAGTTGCGCCCGACACAGAACACCCGGCGCAGCGGGAAGCGGGCGTCGTCGCCGTGGATGGCAAGGGACGGGGTTTCGTTGGGGGTGATGACGTAGCGGGTCATGGCATGTGCCTCTTCGATTACCTGGGGCCAGTATGCGGACGGGCTCCGGGGCGAAGTTGGACAGGCTTACGCAGATTTTGTACTGGGCGGTGCATCGGTCACTTTGCCGAGCGAACCCAACACTGCTAGCCTCATCGCGCTTTCAACCCCTGATCCCGCAGAAAGGACTCTGATGAACATCATTCGCGCCGTCGCCCTCTTCGCCGCCTCATTGTTCTCGATGAACACTTCAGCCAAGGCCCCGCTTCCGGGATTCCAGTTGCCCAAGGCAGATTCGGAATATGACGAGAAGGTGTTGGCGGATATCAAGAAGATCGGCTGGCACCATGTGCATGTGCGGGCTGAAGACGGTGAGCCTTCGTTCGCCTACTCCCTGGGGTTCTACGCCAACTTCGGCCAACCGGAAATCATCGTATTCGGGCTGCCCCCGGAGATTGCCCAGCAGTTGCTGAACATCGCCGCGATCCGCTTTGCCGGTGCAAAAGCCGCCTATGAAACCTACAAGCCCTATGACGATATTGCCGAAGGCATGCGCATCGCCTTCATTCCTGTAGACCGCAGGCACTACCGCGAGTACCTCGGTTATGCCGGCTGGTTCTACGCCTCGATCAAAGCTGATTTCCCTGCGTTGCAAATGGTCTGGCCGGACAAACAAGGGCGCTTTCCGTGGGAGCCCAACTACGACCAGTCGTTCTCAAGGCTCCAATTGCTGCTGGATAAATAAGGGTTATTTACGCGCCAGCTTGTAGCGCAAACAGTCCTGATAAAAACTCTGGCGAATCACCTCGGGCTTGACCCGCGAACGGCTGTCGTAGGTCTGTTCGGTGATGCCCATGGCCATCATGTGCATCCAGGGTTTCTTGAACTGGTAGGTCTTCAGCTTCTGCCGCGCGGCGTACAGCGAGACGCCCGACAGCTTCAATTCCTGGGCCCGGGCGGCGGTGCCAGCCCCCCAACTGCACATGTACTTGTCGTTGTCCCGCAGCTCCCGTGCCTCAACCGAAACCGCCCCACCCGCCAGGGAACAGGCGATCAGCATGATTCCAACATTGCGCATTTGCATCCCGCCTAACCACCTGAAAATAAAAGTGATTTTGGCGAGGATTTTGTTACAAAGGGGCCAGCAAATTGCCTTATCGGTGAATTTTCCGACCTGAAACCGAACCGAGTAACAGCGTTGCCATTCAGGCATTTTGCCACTGTTGGTTGCCGATGGCCCATTGCCTGACGATAATCGCGGCGCTCTCCCACACTCACGCAAGGAAACGCCGTGAAAAAGCTTCTACTGTTGACCCCATTGCTCGCGCTGCTGTTGCAAGGCTGCGGCGTCACCATGACGCAATACGAGCCGAACTTCGATAACGTCCAGGTCCTCAAGCAGGCAGCGCCGCTGCAACCCGTCAGCAATGCCCAGGTGACGGCCGCGTCGGGCGAAGGCTCGTTGTCTGTACGTGCCAACCCGATCCGCTCGCCCAGTGGCAGCATCCCGGCGCATATCCAGGCTGCGATCACCCAGGAACTGCAACTGGCAGGCCTGCTGAACCCGCAAGCAGAACGTCATCTGCAAGTGCTGGTGGTGAAGAATTCGCTGTCGGCAGGCATGGGCTCCGGCAACGGCACCCTGGCCGCGCGGTTTACCCTGCTCAAGGGCAATGACGTGGTGTACGACGCGACCAAGGAAGTGAATCACACCTGGCCCAGTTCGTTCTTCGGGTTCATTGCGATCCCGAATGCCGCCAACGCCTACAACCCGATGGTGCGGGATTTGCTCAAGTCGCTGTACAGCGACCCGTTGTTCATCAAGGCGCTTAAGTAAGGCCTGGGCTGCGAGGATCGGCCACCCTGCCCTCGCAGCTGTTTCAAACGTTCAGTTACGTGTCACGCCCGTGGCACGCCGGCATCCAGCGCCGAATACTTCAGGTTATTACCGTCGACCATTTGCTTGAGCAGGGCATTGACCTGGCGGGTGAAGGTATCGGTCACCGCGTCTTTCGGCGTGTTGGCCATCAACGGGATGAACCAGATGCCCATCCAGGTATTGATCGAGTCGTGGTTGGTGCCGGTGCTCAGTGCCTGGCCTTGTGCGTCCACCGATTCCAGCTTCATGGTGTACTGATCAGTCCCCAGCGCCGGAATGATGGTGAAGGTAAAGCCGCTGATAAAGGCCAGTACCAGTTGGCCGCCACCCGGTGGATGGTTGTAGACCTTCAGGCGCAGGCTGTAATCGCCTGGCTGCTTCTGGAATTCATCCAGGGTCACGCGACCAAACAGGCCGGAGTCAGTCAGGACTTTCTGCAGCTGTGGCTTGAGCATGTCACGCGCTTGTGGGACTTCGGCCGCGGCGGCATTTGTCGGCTCGCCCTGGTAGAACTTGAAGTCTACGTAGACGTTCGGTTTGTTGGCGTAGCTGGCCTTCGACGGCAGCGTGACGGGTGCTACTTCGTCTTTCGTGAAGCTGGCGCAGCCGCCCATCGACAACGTGATCAGGGCCAACCCCAGCATTTTTCCAATGTGCATTACGACTTCCTTAGTGAATGGAGCGTCTCCATGGCCGGAGTTGCTGGGGGCGGATGATAAAGAGTGGGCGGCGATGTTAAAAGGCCATCTCCCATAAAATACTGACGATCACTGTAGGAGCGAGCTTGCTCGCGAAAATCGTTAACGATAACGCAGCGTGTCTGGCTTAGCGCGCTGCTCTCAGGTTCTTCGCGAGCAAGCTCGCTCCTACAGTAAATGGGTGTTTACCACTGATACGTCGCACTGGCCTGCACGGTACGCTGTGAGCCATACCAGCACCACGAGTAGGAATAGCAGGACGCGACGTACTCTTTATTCGCCAGGTTGGTGGCGTTCACTGCCAGGCGCAGGTTGTCACCCTGACGATTGATGTGCGGGATGTCGTAGTGCACCGCTGCATCGAACAAGGTGTAGCCCGGCACCTTCAGGGTGTTGGCGGTATCGCCCCAGGAAGAACCGACATAGCGCGCACCGGCGCCTACGCCGAAGCCCTTCAGCGTGCCGTCGTGCAGGGTGTAATCCGCCCAGGCCGACGCGGTATGACGTGGTACGGCGTAGGTAGTAGTGCCTTCGGCAGCCACCGCCGGGCCTACACCGATGTCGCTGATGGGCGCATAACGCACGGTGTTGTTGGATTTGCTGATGCGGTTATCCAGGTAGGCATAGGCCGCAGTGATATCCAGGTTGTCGTTCAGGCTGGCCTTGCCTTCCAGTTCAAACCCGCGGGATTGCACTTCACCGTCCTGAATCTGGCAGCGGGAGCCGTTGCACAGGTGGGAAGCGTCCGGGTCCAGCGTCGGTACGTTGGTCTGGCGCAGGTCGAAAATGGCAGCCGTGATGAAGCTGTTGCTGCCCGGCGGCTGGTACTTGATGCCGATTTCCGTCTGCTTGCCCTCGGTCGGCTGGAACGTCGAACCGCCGTAGCCCGTGCCGGATTGCGGCTGGAAGGATTCCGAGTAGCTGACATACGGCGCCAGGCCGTTATCGAACAGGTAGACCAGGCCCAGGCGGCCGGTGAAGGCCTTGCTGTCCTGGGACGACTTGGTCTTTTTCTGGGTGGTCATCGCCAGGGTACTGTTGTCGGTGCTGGCCCAGTCATAACGCCCGCCCATCAACAGCACCCATTTGTCCCACTTCATCTGCTCTTGCAGGTACACCCCCGTTTGCTCGCTGCGCGAGGTGGCGTCGCTGGTGTAGGCCGGCACCGGCACGGCCGCGCCGTAGACCGGGTCGAAAATATCCAGCGTAGGCCCTGCCGTGTACACGCCGCTGCCCGACTTGGTGTCGGTGCTGGTGTTCTGGTAGTCGGCGCCCATCAGCACGGTGTGCTGCAACGGCCCGGTGTCGAATTTGGCCTGCAACTGGTTGTCGAGGGCATAGGCGTCGATGTTCACGTCGCTGGCGATGGTCGAGCGGCGGATGGTGCGGTAATCGCTCTCCAGGTAGTTGCTGTAGAGGCTGCGGTATTGCCCTTCGCTGCGCAGGTAGCGCGCATTCTGGCGCACGGTCCAGACATCGTTGAAGTGATGTTCGAAGGCGTAGCCGATGGAGTAATACTCGCGGTCGCTCTTCTCGAAGTTTTTCTCGCCGTCGTAGAAATCCACGTCGATCTTGCGCCCCGTCGGGCTGTGCAGCACCGAGCCCCAGGCTGGCATCGAGCCGTAGGACGCGCCCTTGGGGTCCTTCTGGAAGTGCCCGAGCAAGGTCAGCGAGGTATTCTCGTCCGGTCGCCAGGTGAAGGCGCTGGACAGGGACTGGCGACGGGTTTCGGTGTGCTCGATCTGCCCGTCGGCATCGTCGAACAGGCCGGCAACGCGGTAGGAATAAACGCCTTGGTCGTCCAGCGGGCCACTCAAGTCAAAGGTCGTGCGCTTCTTGTTGAAGGTCCCGTACTCGACGCCGACTTCATGGAACGGCGTGTCCAGCGGGCGTTTGCTGACCATGTTGATCACCCCGCTGGGGGTGCCCTGCCCGTACAGCACCGACGCCGGCCCGCGCAGCACTTCGACGCGCTCCAGGTCGAAGGCGTCTTTTTGCGGCAAGGCATCCCGGCTCGACGGCATGCGCAGGCCGTCGAGGTAGGTCGCCGGGGTGAAGCCACGGATGGTCAACTGGTCGAGACGCGAGGCGGTGGAGCCACGGGTTTCCGGGATCACGGCAGCGCTGTAGCGCAGGATCTGGTTGAGGCTCTCGGCGTTCTGCGCGCGCATCTGGTCTTTGGTGACCACGGAGATCGACTGCGGGGTTTCGATCAGTGCGGTGTCGGTCTTGGTGCCCGACAGGCTGCGGGTGGCCACGTAGCCAGACACCGGGCCGGTGGGGCTTTCCGACTGGTACGCGCCGCTGATGGTGGTGGCCTGCAACTCCATGGCGCCATCGGTGTGCGGGATGGCTTCGAGACGGTAGCGGTCGTCGGCGATCTTCAGGGCTTGCAGGCCGCTGCCGGCCAACACTTGGGCCAGGGCGGCGTCGGTATTGTATTGCCCGTTCAGGCCATTGCTGTGTTTGCCGCGGGTCAGGCTCGAATCAAAGGCCAATACCAGGCCCGCCTGTTCGGCGAGGCTGTTGAGGGCCTGGCTCAGGTCACCGGCGGGAATGGAGAACGCAGCGCTTTCAGCCGCGTAGGACGCTTGAACGGTCAGCAGGGGTACGGCGGCAAACGCCATCGCCACTGAAAGGGTCAATGGCTGTAAAGGACGAGCAAGGCGCGACATGAGAAGTCCTGGGAAATGGGGGTTCTATTAGTCATGACGGCCATGTCGGAAAATCGGGTATGAATGAGAGCAGTTTTTATTCAGACTTTTTACAGCGGCTTGATCACCACCACCAAATCCGTGAAGTACTCCACCTTGATCGGCAGGTTATCCGCCAGCGACGCCAGGGCCGCGCCGGTGTCGTCGAGCTTGAATACCCCGGACACGCGCATCCCTTGCAGCGCCTGCGGATCAAAGCGCACCAGCCCATGGCGGTAACCGGCGAGGGTTTGCAGGACCTCGCTCAGGGGTTGGTCGTCGACCTTGAGCAAACCACGGGTCCAGGCGTCCGGGTCGGCGTTGCCGATGGGTTGTGGGGTGCCGGCACGGCCGTCCTGGAGCGTGGACTTCTGCCCCGCCGGCACTTTCACGTCGCCCGCAACGGTGCCTTTGACGGCCACGGTGGACTCGATCACGGTGACCACGGTCGCGCCATCCTCGGCCTTGCGCACCAGGAACCGCGTGCCCAACGCCGTGGCCGTGCCCTGGTCGGTGTGCACCACGAACGGCCGTTGCGCGTCCTTGGCCACCTCGACCCACATCTCGCCCTGCAACAGTTCGATCACCCGTTGGTGGCCGTCAAACTTCACGTCCAGTGCCGAGTTGCTGTTGAGCTGTACCTGGCTGCCATCGGTCAGTGCCACCTGGCGCCGTTCGCCCACGCTGGTGCGTTGGTCGGCCATCCACACCGGCAGGCGCTCAATCCCGGCCCAGCCGCACAGCAACACACCCAACAGCGCGACGGCCTGGGTGCTACGGGCGGCAAACCTTGTTTTCTGTGGGGCAAATGCACGGTTCAGGGCCATGCGCGCCGGGGCGGCGGGCAACTCGTCGAGGCTGCCCCACAGGCTGCGCATGCGCTCGATGGCGACGGCATGCCGTGGATCGGCCTGGCACCATTTCTCGAAGGCCGCGCGGTCGGCCTCGGTCACGTGGTCGTCGTGCAACAACGTCAGCCAGCGGGCGGCTTCACTGATGATCTGCTCGGAACTCACGACAGCGGGTCCGCCCCGTGCAGGGTGTGATAGCAATGCACCAACGCACTGGAGATGTAGTTCTTCACGGTGCTGGAAGACACCTGCAGTTGTTCGGCGATTTCGCTGTAGGTCAGCCCGTCGAGGCGACTGAGCAGGAATGCCTCGCGGGCCTTGGCGGGCAGGCCGATGAGCATTTCGGCAATGCGTTCCAGGGCCTGCAGTGCCACATGAATCGCCGCCGGGTCCGGCATGCCGGCATCTTCGCTCTGGATCGCCAGGGCTTCCATGTAGGCCTTTTCGATGCGCCGCCGACGCGCGCCATCGATCATCAAGCGCCCCGCCGTGGTGGCCAGGAAGGCGCGGGGTTCCTTGATGGTATGGGGATCGGCCAGCAGCAGGATGCGGATAAACGCGTCGTGGGCCAGGTCGGCGGCATGTTGCGAGCAGCCGAGTTTCTTGCGCAGCCAACCGTGCAACCAGGAATGATGGTCGCTGTAGAGGGTGGTGATGGTCTGCTGGCGACGGGCTATATCACCATCAGCTACAGGAAAGTCATGCATGCGCAAAAATTTCTCAAACAAGAAAGATTACCAATTGCGCGAACGATGACAGTAAAACGAAGGGGGAGCAAGGATGGAGTGATGGCTTGCAACGAATCTGCGACTTGCTGTGCCCACCTTGAAAGCGACCAGTGCGCACGCGACACTTCTGCGACTCATACAAGGACATCACCCATGACAACCTTCGCCAACACGGTCTCTACCCGCGAGGCCTATCAACTGCTCAAGGACGTGGCATTAGAGGTTCGAACGCTGAAACCCGTCAGCTCCAGCGACGAGCAAATGGTTGTCGACATCGACGGCTGGCAGGTCACGCTGTCAACCTGCGGGACGGCTCTGGAGTGCTGCCTGCGCTGTATTGCACCGAATAACAGGCAAGGTTCACTGGACACCTGGCAACGTTACGGCACCAATCCGCTCGATCTGATGAGCCTGTGGGAGCGAACGCAGCTGCAGCGCCTGGTGCATGCAGCCTTCGTTCGCTGAACGTGCCCTTTGCCAGCAATCACCCACTGCCAGCATCAAACACTTTATGGATTAACGCCAGCTCCAGGAAACCCCGGTGTAAACCCCCATGCCATCCCCCGGCGTCGACCGCGCCACATCCAGCCCCTTGTCGTCATAACCCGGCGTGACTGTGTTCGCGTAACGCCGGTTGGTCAGGTTGCGCAGGTCGACCCAGGCTTGCCAGTCGTGCTTCGGCGCGTCGTACCCGAGCGTCGCGCCGAGCAGTGTGTAGGCCGCCGCGTAGTAGGAGTTGGCGTAGTCCACCGCGACCCGCGATGAATGTTCGCCATTGAGGCTGGTGTAGAAACCGCTAGGGTGGCTGTAGCGCAATTGCGCCTGGTAGTAGTGCCTGGGGATGCCGGGCAAGGTGTTGTCGCCGAAGCGGTCGTCGTTGCGGTAGTGGAAGTCGCTGTAGGTGTAGGCCTGGCGCAGGGCGAGCTGGCCCGTGCGGCCACCGTCCCACAGCGGGCTGATCAGGCTCAGCTCCAGGCCTTGGTGCACGGTTGGGCTGGCGTTGGATTCGGCGATTATTGCGGACGTGGTGGACGTCGCGGCCTGGGTTTCGACGCTGAGCAGTTCGTGGCGCACCTCGGAGCGGTACAGCGCCAGGTCCCACTGACCGAACCACGCTTCACCGCGACCGCCGACTTCCAGGGTGGTGGCGGTCTGGTTTTTCAGCTTCACCCCTTCACGTTGCAAACCGCTGGCCGGGCCGCTGCCCACGGGGAAGTACTTGTTGGAACCCCAGATCATCGACCACGCATGGGGCGGTTCCACCGAGCGACTCAGGTTGCCGTACACCTGCAATTGGGGGCTGAAGTCGTAGCGCAGGCCAACCCTGGGCGCGTAATCCCAATCGTGCTGGCTGACGGGTGTGTGGGTCTGCGGGTAGCTGACTTCGGTTTCACGACGGGTATAGATCGCCGCCAGCCCGGTGGTCAGCCAAAGGTCCGGCAGCAGTTCCAGGTCGTTGCCGATATGCAGCACGCTGTCAGAACCCAGGTAGCTGTAGTCGCGGGTCTTGGTGCCGGGTGTGTAGCCCGCCGTATTGCCGGTAGGGATCCGCACGAATTCCGAGCCACCGTTGTTCGGCATCGCCTGGGTGGTGCGCAGGCCGAGGGTGGTCTTGCTGTCACGCCCGAACAATGTGTCCTGGCGGATGTAATTCAGGGTGCCGCTGACGTCGGTGTAGGCAACCTTGAGACGGTTGGTGCCCTCGCGCAGGTCCATCGGGTAATCGTGATACGCCAGCCCGACCTCGACCCGGGCGTTGTCGCCCAGGTGCAGGGTGGTTTTGTTGGCGATCCAGGTCGAGCCCGGTTGCGTGCGTTTCGAGTCTCGCGCCACGTTGAGGCTGGCGGCGGCGCGCGGGTCGTGGCTGATCTGGTCGCGGGTCAGTTTGCCGGGGGAATCGTTGTCGGTTTCGCGGTAGCGAAAGTAGAAGCGGGTTTCCAGGTCAGGGTTGAAGCGGTAGCCGAAGTTGGCCGCGATGCCCTTGCCGCTGCCGGCGCTGTGGTTCTGGAAACCGTCGTATTGCGAGTCGGTGAGGCTGATGTAGTAGTCGGCATCCCCCAGCACCTGGCCCGAGCTGATCTCCCGCTGGCCGTAGCCATGGCTGCCGGCTTCGTAGCGTACTTGCAGCCTGGGCGCGTCGTAGCCGGTGTGGGTCACGTAATTGACTGCCCCACCCAGGGCCAATGCGCCCTGGTCAAAACCGTTGGCGCCACGCAGCACTTCAACGCGGCTGAGCCACAACGGGTCCTTGAGTTCGTAGGGCGTGCCACCCGGGCCGGTCAGTGGCAGGCCGTCGAAGGTTTCATACAGGCCGGAAGCGTGGGCGCCCGGGCCCCGGTTGATACCCGAGCCACGGATCGAAAGCTTCACCCCTTCGTTGTTTGCCGCCTTGGCATAAACACCGGCCTGGTACTTGAACACGTCCTCGTTGGTGCTCACCCGCCCCTGATCGACGCTGCCCATGTCGATGTAGTTGGTAGCGCCGGGCACGCTCTTGAGCTGGACCTCGGCCAGTTCGTCGGCGCTGAGTTCGGCGCTGCTGACTTCGACGGGGGCCAGTTGCAGCGTGTCTTCGGCCTGGGTGGCCGGGCTGAAGCTCAGGACGGCGCCAAAGCCCAGCAAGGGCCAGGCTTTTCGGGAGATGAACGGAAACGCGGGGGGCATGGGGGTAAATCCTTGGAATTCGTTTTTGCGACGGGCTCGGTCCGGCACAAGGTCTGTGGTGGGAAGCCCGTGAAGCGCGGCGGGTCACCATTGATGAACGCACAGGCCCCCATCGGCGTTAAGTCCAAAATAGAATTACCAAATGCAAACTCAGTATTTATGGAAATAAGCGGCACCGATTACTGTAGAGCCATTGAGTCCCCAGAGATTTACGTCATGCAAACATCCGCCACCGTCATCGATTTCACCCTCCACCGCAAACGCCGCCAGGCTCGCGCAGCGGCTGAACTGATGTGGGCGATGTATGCGGCACGGGCCGGGGTCGCGCTGTTTACCGCACACGTCACCACGTCCAGCGATACCCGCCGGGCGTGAGGCCATGAATTTCCTGCACGCGATACCCGAAGTGCCCGACCTCCCCACCAAACCCAAGGACTGCAACAGCGGCGACGATGACGCCATCGGCCAGTGCGTCGCGCAGAACCTGCAGCGCCTGCGCAGTAAACGCTACCTGTCGCTGGATGCCCTGGCGCGCAACTGCGGCGTAAGCCGGGCGATGCTTGCGCAGATCGAGTCCGGGCGCAGCGTGCCGTCGATCAAGGTGCTGTGCAAGATCGCCAAAGGCTTGAAAGTGTCGGTGGCGGCGTTCCTGGAAAATCGAGCGTTCGAAGGGGTTGAGCTGCTGCCGGCGCAACAGAGCAAACGCCTGGTGAGCGCCGATGGCAGCTTCATCAGCCGGGCGCTGTTTCCCTACGATATGGCGCGCCAGTCGGAGTTCTACGAGATACGCCTGAAGGCCCTCGGCGAGGAGATTTCAGAAGGTCACGGGCCCGGGATCCAGGAAAACCTGGTGGTGGCCCAGGGCGTGCTGGAAGTCAGCGTCAACGAGGAACGCTACCTGCTGTCCACCGGTGATTCGATCCTGTTCTACGCCGACCAGCCCCACCGCTACCGCAACCCCGCAGACAGTGAGGCGGTGGCGTTCCTGGTGATCACCTACCCGGAACGCCTGGACTGAAACGCAAAAAGCCCCGGCACACGCCGGGGCTTTTTGATTTCACGCCAAACCAATCAGCAGGTGCAGCACATCATCGGCATGCCGTTGCAGCTCATCATCATCGGCATGGCGCAGTCGTTCATCATCTTCATCATCAGCATGCAGCAGTTGTTCATCATGTCCATGCTCATGCCAGGCATCGGCATCATCTTGCAGGTCATGCAGTCGGCTTCCATCTTGCATTCCATGACGCACTTCATCATCGGCATAGGCATGCCCATCGGCATCATCATCGGCATGTTCATGGTCGACATGCTGTTCATCATCGCCATGCCGTCTTCAGACATGCACATCATCGACATGTTGGCGCACTGCATCATCATCGGCATGCCGCAGTTCATCATCATCGCCATCATTTCGGCGTTATTCTTGAACATCGCCATGTCCATGCCCGCGGCCGGCTTCATGGTGCACATCATGGCCTCGTCGGTCATCTTGCAGGTCATGGTCGCCATCATCATCGGCATGCCCATCATCGGCATCATCGGCATCGCGTTGTTCATTGGCATCTGCATGGCGTTCATCATCTTCGAAACTCCGTAATCGACAGGAAATGAGTAAGTTCTGGGGCCGATTCTAGAGAGGCCGCACAACGGCGCAAGACGCTGGCCCAGCAGCAGGAATAGACGCTGCATGGGGATTTCCCGGGGCGCGGCAGCGGATAATTCCGCGATGACAGATGCTTTGGCGTGATCACGCCGGCCGGCTCCGCTATCAGGGCCAAACCGGCGCGATGGATATGCGATTGGGGAATGGCCCCCAATCAGAAGGAAATAAACGATCTAACCACGGTAGAAATACCCGCTCATTCGGCGAAGAAGCGGTTCGCCGGACGCGGCAGTCCGAGATTTTCCCGCAGGGTAGAGCCTTCGTACTCGCGCCGGAAGATCCCGCGCCCCTGCAACTCGGGCACCACCCTGGCCACAAAGTCATCGAGCCCGCCCGGTAGCCACGGGAACATGATGTTGAAGCCATCGCTGCCCTCTTCTTCCAGCCACTGCTGCATCTCATCGGCAATACTGTGGGCGGTGCCGACAAACGAGAGACCTGCATAACCGCCAAGACGCTGGGCCAATTGGCGCACCGTCAACTGTTCGCGATCAGCCAGCGCCAGTACCCGTTCGCGGGAGCTCTGGCTGGCGTTGGTTTGGGGAATCGCCGGGAGGTATTGGTCGGGATCAAACTTCGTCGCGTCGGTACCCAGCGCGATCGACAGCGAGGCAATCGCACTTTCGTAATGCACCAGGCTGTCGAGATGCGCACGAATCCGCCGCGCATCTTCCAGCGTATCGCCGACCACCACAAACGCCCCGGGCAAGATCTTCAGATGGTCGGGATGCCGCCCCACCGCCAGCATCCGGCGCTTGATATCGGCATAGAATTTACGCCCTTCCTCGAGCGTGCCGGGCGCCACGAAGATCACCTCGGCGGTTTCTGCCGCCAATTGCCGGCCGGGCTCCGAGGCGCCGGCCTGCACGATCACCGGCCAGCCCTGCACCGGGCGGGCAATGTGCAGCGGGCCGCGCACATTGAGGTAGCGGCCCTGGTGATTGAGGGTGTGCAGCTTGTCGGGGTCGAAGTACACACCGCTGTCGGCATCGCGGATGAAGGCATCATCGGCCCAACTGTCCCAGAGCCCGGTGACCACATCGTAGAACTCCCGCGCACGGGCGTAGCGCTCGTCGTGGGCATAGGCCTGCTCCAGGCCGAAATTCTGCGCCGCATCCGGGTTGGCAGTGGTGACGATATTCCAGCCGGCGCGGCCGTTGCTCAAATGATCCAGGGACGCAAAGCGCCGGGCAATGTGGAACGGCTCGTCGTAGGTGGTCGAGGCCGTGGCTACCAGGCCGATGTGCTCGGTGGCCTGGCTCAGGGCCGACAATAAGGTGAACGGTTCGAAGGAGGTGGCGGTGTGGCTGCGCTTCAACGCGTCGATAGGCATGTTGAGCAGGGCCAGGTGGTCGGCCATGAAGAACGCATCGAAACGCGCTTTCTCCAGGGTCTGGGCAAACTGCTTGAGGTGCGTGAAGTTGAAGTTGGCGTCACGGTAAGCGCCGGGATAGCGCCAGGCGCCGGTGTGGATGCTGACCGGACGCATGAACGCGCCCAGCTTCAGTTGGCGTTGAGTGGTCATGGAAAGCCCCTGATCGAGAGGGGCCCAGCATCGGATGGGCGAACGGCGTCTGTCTAATAACCAAAGGATCTGACTTATGCCTGCGCGGATCGGCTGTTGTAGTCCGCCAGAAATTCTTCGGAGGCGACATGGTCTGCCATGCCCCGCAGCTGCGCGGCCGAATCATGCCCCAGCACCTCCTCTACCCGGTTATTGGCCGCCGCCCAATACACCAGCGCCTCACTGAACAGGGCTTCGCCCTTGGGCGTGAGCACGCAGCGTTTGGTGCGCTTGTCCAGGGCATCCGGGCGCAGCTCGACAATCCCGTCGCGCACCAGCGGCTTCATCGCGTGGGTCAGCGCCGACATCAGGATCGCCAGGCGTCCGGCCAGCTCCTGCAACGTCGGCCCTGCCTGCTCATCCACCGCCGCCCACCGGGCGATTTCACCCAGCAAGCCGACCTGCGTAGCCTTCAGGCCAATCGGCGCCAGCGCTTCGTCATACAGTTGGCCCAGCCGCCGGGCGGCACGGCGCAGTGCGTTGTTGGTGCACGCCACGTCCCCCAGCAGGCTCAAAAGGTCGGCACGGGCATCAGGCTTGTCAGTCTTGTGTGTTGGCATTTTCAGATCCTCCATGCCGGTAGAATGATTGAGTACTAAACCATTGACAAGGACAAACGCCAAGCCTATAACTTGAGCCCTCAACAATATTGGTTGAGTACTCATCTATTGGAGCCGTTCATGTCGATCCCTGCTTCCACAAAAATTGCCCTGATCACGGGTGCTTCTTCAGGTATTGGCGCCGTGTATGCCGACCGATTGGCAGCCCGTGGCTACGACTTGATCCTGGTCGCCCGTCGTGAAGACCGCCTCGAAGCCCTGGCGGCGAAGATCACTCAAGCCTACGGGCGCGAGGTCCAGACCATCGGCGCCGACCTGGTAAACCCCGCGGACCTGGCCCGTGTTGAAAGCCTGCTCGCCGGCAACCCGGCGATCCAGGTGCTGGTGAATAACGCCGGCCTGGCCCGCCTGCATCCGCTGGCTCAATCCTCGGTCGAGGATTCCACGACCCAGATCGCCCTGAACATCACCGCCCTCACCCGCCTGACCCACGCGGCGCTGCCGGGCATGCTGGTGCGCAATGAAGGTTTGATCATCAACGTGGCATCGGTGTTGGGCGTGCACTCGCTGCCGGTCAGCTCGGTGTACAGCGGCACCAAGAGCTATGTCCTGGCATTCAGCCGTGGCTTGCAATCGGAACTGGCGGAAACCGGGGTGAAGGTGCAGATCGTGTTGCCGGCAGCCACCGCTACCGAGATCTGGGACGCGTCGGGCATTCCGCTTTCCGCCCTGCAACAGGAGTCGGTCATGACCACCGAAAACCTGGTGGACGCGGCACTGGCCGGGCTGGATCAGGGTGAGACGATCACCTGGCCGTCGGTGGCCGATGGTTCGTTGTGGGAGACCTATGATGCGGCGCGTGGTGCGTTGTTTGCGGCCACGCAAACAGGCAAGCCGGCGCCCCGGTATGGGATTGTCTGAGGCGCCAGCCGGCTTTATTGAATACCGATGGAAATACGCCGCACAGTCTGCTCCTCACGGGGCAGGCTGATGTCGCCTTCGTAGGTGCACTCGCGGCCGGTGCAGCTGTTTTCCACGGTCACCGGCGCAAGGCTTTTGACCGGAAAGCGCGGCTTGGGCTCAGCCTGCGGCGTGAGCGGTACAGCGCTGAGGACAGGTGCCTCGTAGGTCAGGTCCAGGCTGGACGCATGGGCCTGGGTGGCCAGAACGGCGAGCAGTGCGCTCGCCATGACAGTCCTTGTAAACAACATCGAAATCTTTCCGGGCAGCAAAAAATGAAGGGGCAATGATAAACCCTTGAGCTGCCGGGTTGAAGTCAACGTGCCTGGACGGCAGGTTCCAGCACCAATACGTTGGAGGGGCCCGCACGGAATGTCGGGTTGTGCTTCGCGGCTTCCAGCATGTGCGGCGCTGCGTGGTGATCCTTGAGCGCCGCCTTTGAAGCCCACGTCTCGATCAACACAAAACTGTCGCTGTTGCCCTCGACCGGATGCAGGTCGTACTGGATACAACCGGCTTCGGCCCGGACCAGCGGAGCGAGCCCGGCAAAGGCCGCCAACTGGTCCGCACCCCGGCCAGGCTGGGTATTGATGATGACGACAAGCCGCACTTCATCGGACATAAACAGCACCGTTATCGATAAGGAAATTGAGGCGCCACAGTAAGGGATGCCATTCTCTGGCGCTATGAAAAATCTATCAGTAAGCTACTTTCACTGATTGGATTGAGTCAGCACTCAAGCCCTCCCCCTTTTCTGCACCCGGCGATAACCACGTGATCGAAGTAACCGAAGTTTCCATTGCCCAGCTGCGCACTGCGCTCGAATCCGGCCAGACCACGGCGGTTGAACTGGTCGAGGCTTACCTCGCCAGGATCGACGCCTACGACGCCCCCACGACTGCCACCGCGCTCAACGCGGTGGTGGTGCGCAACCCGCAAGCGCTGGAGGAAGCCCGGGCATCCGACGCACGCCGGACCAGCGGCACAACCCTGGGCCCGCTCGACGGCATTCCCTACACGGCCAAGGACAGCTACCTGGTCAAGGGCCTCACCGCCGCTTCCGGCAGCCCGGCTTTCGCGAACCTGGTTGCCTACCGCGATGCGTTCACCATCGAGCGACTACGGGCAACAGGCGCCATTTGCCTGGGCAAGACTAACATGCCGCCGATGGCCAACGGCGGCATGCAGCGCGGCGTGTATGGCCGGGCCGAGAGCCCGTACAACGCCGACTACCTCACCGCACCGTTCGCCTCGGGCTCCTCCAACGGCGCCGGCACGGCCACTGCGGCGAGCTTCGCGGCGTTTGGCCTGGCGGAAGAGACCTGGTCCAGCGGGCGCGGCCCGGCGTCCAACAATGGCCTGTGTGCCTACACCCCGTCCCGTGGCGTGATCTCGGTGCGCGGCAACTGGCCGCTGACCCCGACCATGGACGTGGTCGTGCCTTACGCCCGGACCATGGCCGACCTGCTTGAAGTGCTCGACGTCGTGGTCGCAGAAGACCCCGACACACGCGGCGACCTGTGGCGGATGCAACCCTGGGTGCCAATCCCCGGCGTCGCCTCGGTACGCCCGCAATCCTACGCAGACCTGGCCGCGACCGGCGATGCACTCGCCGGCAAACGCTTCGGCGTGCCGCGCATGTACATCAACGCCGACCCCGAGGCAGGCACCAGCGACGCCCCGGGAATCGGCGGCCCTACTGGCCAGCCAATCAAAACCCGGGCCTCGGTGATCGAGCTCTGGGAAGCTGCGCGCAAGGCACTTGAAGCCGCCGGCGCAGAAGTGGTCGAGGTGGATTTCCCGCTGGTCTCCAATTGCGAAGGCGATCGCCCGGGCGCACCGAAAGTGTTTACCCGAGGCCTGGTCTCCAAGGAATTCCTCCACGATGAATTGTGGGAACTATCGGCCTGGGCGTTCGATGATTTCCTGCGGGCCAACGGCGACCCTGCGCTGAACCGCCTGGCGGATGTCGACGGCCCGAAGATCTTCCCCCACGACCCCGGCACCCTGCCCAACCGCGAAGACGACCTGGCCGCCGGCATGGACGAATACGTGCGCATGGCCGAGCGCGGCATCACGCCGTGGGACAGGATCAGCACCGTGCCCGACGGCCTGCGCGGCCTGGAACAGACACGACGCATCGACCTTGAAGACTGGATGGATAACCTGGGGCTGGATGCGGTGATTTTTCCGACAGTCGCCGACGTAGGTCCGGCGGATGCGGATGTGAATCCCGCGTCGGCGGATATCGCCTGGAGCAACGGAGTGTGGGTCGCCAACGGCAACCTCGCCATCCGCCATTTGGGCGTGCCGACAGTGACGGTGCCCATGGGCGTCATGGCCGACATCGGCATGCCGGTGGGGCTGACATTTGCTGGCCGGGCGTATGACGATTCGGCGCTGCTGCGATTGGCATCGGCCTATGAGTCGACGGGCAGCAAGCGCCTGGTGCCGCCGCGCACGCCGGCGCTGGTGGCTCGTCAGGACTGATTGATTTCGCTGCTGATCTTGCGCATCAACCGATCGGCTTCCGACCCGGGTTCAAATCGAAAGCCACGCATCTCATCGAGGAGCAGGCAATCGCTGATGGCCTCCCAAAGTTGCTCTTGGGTCGGCTTGTTGCGCAACAGTATGTATGAAAGCAGCAGGCGTTCGAGGGGAACGCCTCGAATACAGGCCGTTTCAATGATTGCCAGCAGGATAAAGCGCAGTCGAACTTCCCGCTCCGTGGGCCAAACCGTTTTTCGCTTACCCAATGCCGGGCCTCAGTGTCAGGAAAAGCGTGAGGCTATGGCCCAGAGGGGTGGCGTTTCAAGCGCTGCATGGGGAGAAAGCCCTGCTCCTACACAAAACAGGGAAAAAGCCCACGAAATCACCCCGCAGATCAACAGCCTTTACCCACGCTTGCCCATCAACGGATCACTGATGCTATGCGCCCCCGTCTCGATCCGCCCAGCCACCCGCCGCACCCAACCATGCTCGTCACGTAGCTTGAAGTCATACCAGCCCCCATTCGGCTGGCAGGAGAACGTTCGTTGCACGGTACTGCCGCCCGCAATCTCCAGCAGCCACGGCCCCTGCTTGGTGTAAGGGCAACGCTCGATGGTGATTGAGGCCGCACGCTTGCCGGGGTTGACCAGGGTCAGCAGCAAGGTGTCGCCGTGATACGCCAGGGATAACTCCGGCTCGCGACGCTGCAGGTGCCCCTTGAACGAACGGTGGAACCCATTCGGCCCCAACAGCCAGAGCTTGTAGGCGCCCGCGACTTGCCAGGTGTCACTGAGGTGTTTGCCGGCTTCCACCGTGTAGCGGCGCGGTACCTCGTCCAGGTGCAGGCGGTCGTAGACGTGGAAGACCACGCCCTGTTCGCCATTGTTGAAGAAGTCCAGGCTCACCGAACTGGCGCGACGGTCAACCGAGCCTTCAACGTTCAACTGGTACGGCAGCGCCCGGGATGGCCGCGCCATTCGCGCCTGGAACGGTGCCTGTTGCTGGCCCACCGTCGGCAGGGCGACCTGGGGCAGTTGCTCCTGGCGTTGACGCAGGGAGTCGGCGGCCTGGCGGCTGATAGTGTGCAGCGGCGGCAGGGTCTCGGTGTTGGGGTTGACGAAGTTGAAGGCCGAGGTGAGGTCGCCGCACACCGCCCGGCGCCAGGCGCTGATATTGGGTTCGCGCACGTGGAAACGCTTCTCCAGAAATTGCAGCACGGAGGTGTGATCAAACGCCTGGGAATTGACCCAGCCACCACGGCTCCACGGCGACAGCACCAGCATTGGCACTCGCGGCCCGGGGCCGTACACCCCGCCGTCCGGCGCGGGTTGCTGGCTTGAACCGGGCGGTGCCGGGTGGGTGAAGATCTCGCTGTCGAACTTCACCGTGGACTTTCCGGCAAAGCTGCCGTCCAGGCGTTTGGACGGGGCTGACGGCGACGGCACGTGGTCGAAGAAACCGTCGTTTTCATCGTAGTTGACCAGCAGCACGGTCTTGCTCCACACGTCCGGGTTGGCGGTCAGTGCCTTGAGGATTTCCTGGGTGAACCAGCCACCCTGCACCGGGCTCGAAGGCCCGGGGTGTTCGGAGTAATCGGCCGGCGCCACCAGCCAGCTCACCTGTGGCAGGCGCCCGTCGTTCACGTCCTTGCGAAAGCCCTGGATGATCGATTCCAGGTCGCTGCCGCTGACCGCCGGCAGGGTGTTGCCATTGCCTTTGTACAACGGCACGCGGGCGTTCAGTTGATCGCTGTAGGGCACAAAATCCTTGAAGTCTTTCGGTGGCACGGCGGGGTTGCCGGCCGCGACGCTGGCCGCACGAAACTGGCGAAACCCGGCCAAGGGGTTGTCGCCAAAGTTATCCGGCAGGTACTGGTAAACCTTCCAGCTCACACCCGCTTCTTCCAGGCGCTCGGGATAGGTTTTCCAGGTGTAGCCCACGCCCACCGCACCGGGGCCGTCCCATTCGTTGACCACCGCCGCCACATTTGCACCGGTCGGGCCGTTGGTGCCGGTCCAGTGGAACAGCCGATTGGGATTGGTACCTGCGTGTACCGAACAGTGGTAGGCGTCGCACAGGGTAAAGGTGTTGGCCAGGGCGAACTGGAACGGCACTTCCTGCTCACGGTAGTAACCCATCGAGGTGGGTGTCTTGAACGTTGGCCAGGCGTTCATCCGGCCGCTGCTCCAGGCGGCGTGCTCGTCGACCCAGGAATGCGGCGTGCCGCTGACCCGCTGCGCGTTGCCACGGGAGCTGTCCAGGTGATAGGGCAGGATCCGCCGCCCAACGCCCTGCTGCTCCCACACCCGGTGCCCGCCCGGCAGTGGAATGGTGAAGCGGTCACTGAACCCGCGCACACCCGGCAAGGTGCCGAAGTAGTGATCGAAGGAGCGGTTTTCCTGCATCAGGATCACCACATGCTCGACGTCCATCAGGGTGCCGGTGCGGTTGCTGGCGGGGATCGCCAGGGCCTGGCGAATGGAGTCGGGCAACAGGGTGTAGGCGGATCCGATGGCAGCTGCTTGCAACAACGTTCTGCGTGTAAGAGTCGGCATAAGACGATTCAATCCCTTGAAGTTCTGGAGCGAAGCTCAGGACAAAATAGGGACTCAAGGCGACAAAGAAATGACATCGCTCGAATCGCGCTCGACCTGCCCTACCTGGTACTCCCTCGGCGTACACCCGAACTCGCGCTTGAACACCGTGTGCAGGTACTGGGCGGATTTGAACCCGCAGTCATAGGCAATATCCGCAATCGCGGCCCTGGTATTTTCCAGGCTGGAAACCGCAGCCGCGAGTTTGAAGCGCAGGATTTCATCGTGGACGCTGCGGTTCAGTTCGCTGCGAAAATGCGCTTCCAGGGACGACCGCGACACGCCGACGTAGTTGGCGACCTGGGCGGTCTTGATGCCCTGGCAGGCGTACTGGCGAATGAAATGCAGCGCTTGCATCACGTAGGGATGGCCGAGGGGTTGGTGCAGGCTTGAGGTCTGCACGTTGACCGCTTCCGGCGGCACCAGGATCTGGCTGCCTGCCGAAGGCATACCGTGCAGCATCTGGTGCAGCAGGCGCGCGGCGGTGCGGCCCATTTTTTCAGTGCCCTGGATCACCGAGCTCAGCGGTACACGGGTCAGGGTGCGGGTCAAGGGGTCGTTGTCGATGCCGATCAGTGCCACCTGCTCCGGTACCGGGATGCCGGCGGTGAGGCAGGCCTGCAGCAACTGGCGGGCACGGGCGTCGCTGACCGCGATGATGCCGATGGGTTTGGGCAGGCTGTGCAACCAGGCAATTTGTTGTTCCACCGCCGAGTCCCACAGCGGCGCGCTGGTGCCGAGCCCGCGATACACCTCCACCGGCAAGCCATCGCGCTCCAGAAGGCGGCGGAAGGCTTTTTCGCGCTCCTGGGCCCAACGGTTGATATCGGCTTCAGGCAGGCTGAAACAGGCAAAGCGTGTCAGCCCGGCTTCGATCAGGTGTTCATAGGCCAGCTTGATCAAAGCAAAATTGTCAGTGGCCACGTACGGAGTATGCCGGGGGTAAGCCCGCTCATCCTCATAAGACCCGCCCACCGCCACCACCGGCACATGCACACCCGCCAACGCGGGGCCCATCGCCGGGTCGTCGAAGTCGGCAATGATCCCGTCGCCATGCCAGCGCTCGATACCCTTGAGCCGGCAGACGAAGTCCTCTTCCAGGAACAGATCCCACGACACCCGCGTACTGCTCAGGTAGTTGCCGATCCCGGTGATGATGCCGCGATCGTAGATCTTGTTGCCATTGAACAGCAGGGCAATCCGGTGCACAGGCGGGACAGTTTTCACAGGGGCGGCTCCATGCGATATGTCGAGCCACTATGCGCGCAAAACCACTCAAAATCGAACCCCGCTCTGGTGATTTTCATAATCGGTTGGCCGGGGGCCGTTGCTAGTATCGAGGCAAGGTTAACGTGCACTCATAACAACAAGGATCTGGCGATGCCCTACTTTCCCGCGGTCGAAAAAATCCTCTATGAAGGCCCCGATAGCGACTCTCCCCTGGCCTTCCGGCACTACGATGCAAACAAGCTGATCCTCGGCAAACCGATGCGCGAGCACCTGCGGATGGCCGCGTGTTACTGGCACAACTTCGTCTGGCCCGGCAGTGACATGTTCGGCTCCGGCACCTTCCAGCGGCCCTGGCAGCAACCGGGGGAAGCCCTGCAAGTGGCACGCGGCAAGGCCGAAGCGGCGTTCGAGTTTTTCTCCAAGCTGGGCATCGACTACTACAGCTTCCACGACACCGACGTGGCTCCCGAAGGCGCAAGCCTGGCGGAGTACCGCGACAACTTTGCGCGGATGGTCGACCAGCTCGAAGGCCATCAGGAACAGACCGGTATCCGGCTGCTGTGGGGCACTGCCAACTGCTTCAGCAACCCGCGCTTTGCCGCCGGCGCCGCCAGTAACCCGAACCCGGAAGTGTTTGCCTATGCGGCGGCCCAGGTGTTCAGCGCGATGAATGCCACCCACCGTCTCAAGGGCTCCAGCTATGTGTTGTGGGGCGGCCGCGAAGGCTACGAGACCCTGCTCAATACCGACCTCAAGCGCGAGCGCGAGCAACTCGGGCGGTTCATGCGCATGGTGGTCGAGCACAAATACAAGATCGGCTTCACCGGCGAGCTGTTTATCGAGCCCAAGCCACAGGAGCCCACCAAGCACCAATACGACTACGACAGCGCCACCGTGTTTGGCTTCCTGCATCAGTTCGGCCTGGAGAAAGAGATCAAGGTCAACATCGAGGCCAACCACGCCACCCTCGCCGGCCACAGTTTTCACCATGAGATCGCCACCGCCGCGTCCCTGGGGATTTTCGGCAGCATCGACGCCAACCGTGGCGACCCGCAGAACGGCTGGGACACCGACCAGTTCCCCAACAGCGTCGAGGAGCTGACCCTGGTCACCTACGAGGTACTCAAGGCCGGTGGCTTCAAGGGAGGTGGCTACAACTTCGACTCCAAGGTACGCCGCCAAAGCCTCGACGAAGTGGACCTGTTCCATGGCCACGTGGCCGCAATGGACGTGCTGGCGCTGTCCCTGGAACGTGCCGCCGCCATGGTGCAGAACGACGCCCTCGAACAGTTCAAGGCCCAGCGTTATGCCGGCTGGGACCAATCCTTCGGGCGTGCCGTGCTTGGCGGCGACTTCAGCCTGGCGTCGCTGGCCGAGCATGCCTTCAGCCACCAACTGAACCCACAAGCTGTGAGTGGCCGCCAGGAGATGCTCGAAGGCGTAGTGAATCGCTTTATCTACCCATGACCGCTACGCTCCAGGTCCAGCAGTGCGTCTAAACAACAATAAAAGGGACTCACCATCATGAAACACCTGAAAACCGTCTTGCTCACCAGCGTTCTGGCACTGCTTTCCAACTCGGTCATGGCTGACGCGGCCCACCCGAAAATCGGCTTTTCCATCGACGACCTGCGCCTTGAACGCTGGGCCCGCGACCGCGATTATTTCACCGCCGCCGCCGAGCAACTGGGGGCCAAGGTCTACGTGCAGTCGGCGGACGCCAACGAGCAACGGCAGATCTCGCAGATCGAAAACCTGATCTCCCGGGGCGTCGACGTGATTGTGATCGTGCCGTTCAATGCCACGGTGCTGAACAACGTGGTGGCCGAGGCCAAGAAAGCCGGGGTGAAAGTGCTGTCCTACGACCGGCTGATTTTGAATGCCGATATCGACGCCTACATCTCCTTCGATAACGAAAAGGTCGGCGAGATGCAGGCCCAGGGCGTGTTGAGCGCGCAGCCTAAAGGCAATTACTTCCTGCTGGGCGGCGCACCTACCGACAACAACGCGAAGATCCTGCGCCAGGGCCAGATGAAGGTGCTGCAGCCTTCGATCGACAAGGGCGACATCAAGATTGTCGGCCAGCAATGGGTCAAGGAATGGAACCCCACCGAAGCCCTGAGCATTGTCGAAAACGCCCTGACCGCCAACAGCAACAAGATCGACGGCATCGTCGCCTCCAACGACGCCACCGCCGGCGGCGCGATCCAGGCCCTGGCGGCACAAAAACTCGCGGGCAAGGTGCCGGTCTCGGGCCAGGATGCCGACCTGGCCGCGATCAAGCGCGTGATCGCCGGCACCCAGACCATGACCGTCTACAAGCCCCTGAAGCTGCTGGCGTCCGAGGCGGCCAAGCTCTCGGTGCAACTGGTGCGTGACGAGAAACCGGCCTACAACTCGCAGTACGACAACGGCAGCAAGCAGGTGTCGAGCATCCTGCTCAAGCCGACCGCGTTGACCAAGGACAACGTCAACGTGCTGGAAGAAGACGGGTTCTACACCAAAGCGCAAATCGCCGGGCAGTAAGCGTACGGCTCACTGCAGGGGCGGTTTGAGGCCGCTCCTGCCTTTTCGCTGTGGAATGAGTGCCCGCCATGTCCGACTACCTGCTGGAAATGAACAACATCGTCAAGACCTTCGGCGGCGTCAAAGCCCTGAATGGCATCGACATCAAGGTAAAACCCGGGGAATGCGTAGGGTTGTGCGGCGAGAACGGCGCCGGCAAATCGACCCTGATGAAAGTGCTGTCGGCGGTGTATCCCCATGGCACCTGGGACGGTGAAATCCTTTGGGACGGCCAGCCGTTGCGCGCCCACTCCATCGCCGAAACCGAAGCCTGCGGCATCGTGATCATCCACCAGGAACTGACCCTGGTACCCGACCTCTCGGTGGCCGAAAACATCTTCATGGGCCACGAGCTGACACTGCCCGGCGGGCGCATGAACTACCCCGCCATGATGCACCGTGCCGAAGCCCTGATGCGCGAGCTGAAAGTGCCGGACATGAACGTCGCCCTGCCCGTTTCGCAATACGGCGGCGGCTACCAGCAACTGGTGGAAATCGCCAAGGCCCTGAACAAGCAGGCGCGCCTGCTGATCCTCGACGAACCCTCCTCGGCGCTGACCCGCTCGGAAATCGAGGTGCTGCTGGACATCATCCGTGGGCTCAAGGCCAAGGGCGTCGCCTGCGTGTACATCTCCCACAAGCTCGATGAGGTCTCGGCCATCTGCGACACCATCGCGGTGATCCGCGACGGCAAACACATCGCGACCACGGCCATGGCCGAGATGGACGTGTCGCGCATCATCACGCAGATGGTCGGCCGTGAGATGAGCAACCTCTACCCCACCGAACCCCATGCGGTCGGCGAGGTGCTGTTCGAGGCGCGCAACGTCACCTGCTACGACGTCGACAACCCGGGCCGCAAGCGGGTGGACAATGTTTCGTTCAGCCTGCGCCGTGGCGAAATCCTCGGCATCGCCGGGCTGGTGGGCGCCGGCCGCACGGAACTGGTGTCGGCGCTGTTCGGCAGCTACCCCGGGCGCTACCAAGGCGAGGTGTGGCTGGATGGCAAGCCCATTGATACACGCACGCCGCTGAAGTCGATTCGCGCCGGGCTGTGCATGGTCCCGGAAGACCGCAAGCGCCAGGGCATCGTCCCGGACCTGGGCGTTGGGCAAAACATCACCCTGGCGGTGCTGGACCGTTTCTCGCACCTGACGCGCATCGATGCCGAGGCGGAACTGGGCAGCGTCGAGCAGGAAATCAAGCGCATGCACCTGAAGACGGCGAACCCGTTCCTGCCGATCACCAGCCTGTCCGGCGGCAACCAGCAGAAGGCCGTACTGGCCAAGATGCTCCTGACCAAACCCCGGGTGCTGATCCTCGACGAACCGACCCGTGGCGTGGACGTGGGCGCCAAATATGAGATCTACAAATTGATGGGTGCGCTGGCGGCCGAAGGCGTGTCGATCATCATGGTGTCTTCGGAGCTGGCCGAGGTGCTGGGGGTCTCCGACCGGGTGCTGGTGATCGGCGAGGGCCAGTTGCGCGGCGACTTTATCAACCAGGGCCTGACCCAGGAACAGGTGCTCGCCGCCGCCCTCAGCCAACCGAACGGGCATGACAATAATAATGATCGGAAGTCCGCGTAAATGAACCAGGTCAAACAGCTCTTCACCCGCTACAAAATGCTCGCCCTGTTGATCGCCGTGGTGCTGATCTGGGTGTTTTTCAGCTGGCAGACCGAAGGCGGTTTCCTGACCCCGCGCAACCTGTCGAACCTGCTGCGGCAGATGTCCATTACCGGCATCCTGGCCTGCGGCATGGTGCTGGTGATCATCAGCGGCGAGATCGACCTGTCGGTGGGCTCGATGCTCGGTTTGCTCGGCGGCGTCGCGGCGATCCTGGATGTGGTTTATCACATTCCCCTGCCGCTGAACCTGGCCATCGTCGCCCTCTGTGGCTTGCTGATTGGCCTGGGCAACGGCTACATGACCGCGTACCTGCGCATCCCCTCCTTCATCGTCGGCCTGGGCGGCATGCTCGCGTTTCGCGGGGTGCTGCTGGGCATTACCGGCGGCACTACGATTGCACCGGTTTCGCCACAACTGGTGTACATCGGCCAGGGTTACCTGCCGACGGTGGTCGGGGTGACTCTCGGCGTGCTGCTGTTCGGGCTGGCGATATTCCTGACCTGGCGCCAACGCCACAACCGCGCCCTGCACGGCTTGGCGCTGCCGTCGATGCTGCGCGACAGCGTGCGCGTGGTGTTGATCGGTTTCGTGCTGGCCGGCTTCGTCAACACCCTCAACAGCTACGACGGCATTCCCGTGCCGGTGCTGCTTCTGCTGGTGCTGCTGGGGGTGTTCAGTTACGTCACCAGCCAGACCGTCTTTGGCCGGCGCATCTACTCGGTGGGCAGCAACATGGAGGCCACGCGCCTGTCGGGGATCAACGTGCAGGCGGTCAAACTGTGGATCTTCGGGATCATGGGCGTGATGTGCGCCCTCGCCGGGCTGGTCAACACCGCGCGCCTGGCGGCGGGTTCACCTTCGGCGGGCAACATGGGCGAACTGGATGCTATCGCGGCGTGCTTTATCGGCGGTACTTCAATGCGCGGCGGTTCGGGCACGGTGTACGGCGCCCTGCTCGGCGCACTGGTGATCAGCAGCCTGGACAACGGCATGTCGATGCTCGACGTGGACAGCTACTGGCAGATGATCGTCAAGGGCAGCATCCTGGTGCTGGCGGTGTGGGTGGATGTGAGTACACGGACGGGGCGTCGTTGAGGTTGGGGCAATGGCATGGAGCTTGCTCTTGACAAGCAGGGGCCCGATATCGGCCTCGACTTGAGCAGAAACGACCCACGAGGCACATGCCATGCACAGTTTGTTCTTTGCAACCGCTCAGATGATCAACGGCCGCGTACAGTCCGTTGATTCCATGGACAAACATCCGGACCCTAGGGCAATGCCCCTTGAACTGCAGGCAAAGCTTGGCATCGCCCTTGGGCTGCTGGCCCTCGGCAGCTGTTTCGCGCTGTGGTTGATCGGCGCCTGAGCCTGCCCCAAAAAGAGGCTGGTGTTACCGCCCGGGCAACTCTATCGGGCGGTCCGGATCATGTCGGCAGCTTTTTCGCCGATCATGATGCACACCGAGTTGGGGTTGCCTGAAATCAGGGTCGGCATGATCGACGCATCGGCCACCCGCAGCCCTTCGATGCCATGCACCTTGAGGTCCGGCCCCACCACCGCCCGCTCATCCACACCCATGCGACAGGTGCCGGATGGATGCAGTGCGGCGTGGGCTTCCTCGTGACAGAACTGCTTCATCGCTTCGCGCGAGCGCACGGTGGGTTCCGGTACATGCCGACGAGCCACGTAGGGTTTGAAGGCCGCCTGGGCCATGATCTGTTCGCCCACCAGGCAACCGTCCACCAGGCTTTCAATGTCGTACGGATCGGAAAAGTAGTTGGGCACGATGCGCGGCGGGGACATCGGGTCGGCGGAGTAAAGCTCCACATAGCCCCTGGACCTTGGCCGTATCTGCCCCAGGTTCAACGTGCAGCCATTGCCGCCGGGCACCGAATCCACACCCTCTTCGATGCCCGCGCCCACCACCATGAAATACTGGATATCCGGGTGCACCGCCGTCTTGTCGCCCCACCAGAACGCCCCGCCTTCAATCAGGTTGGACGCCGCCGGGCCTTGCCGGAACAACGCGTACTGCAACCCCGCCATAAGCTTCCACCAGGGTTTTTTGTACTTGTCATAGCTGTGGGGGCCGGTCAGCTCATACACCAGTGAAATTTCGATATGGTCCTGCAGGTTCTGCCCCACACCGGGCAAATCCTGAACCACTTTGATCCCGTGTTTTTCCAGCTGCTCAGCGGGCCCGATCCCCGACAACATCAGCAACCGGGGTGAGTTGATGGCGCCGCAGGACAGGATGATTTCCTTGTCGGCGTGCATCACCTGGCGCACGCCCTTCTCCAGGTATTCGATGCCGACGGCCTTGTTGCCCTGCATCAGGATACGCAGCACCCGGCAGCCGGTCTTCACCGTCAGGTTCTTGCGCGACTTGGCCGGCGCCAGGTAGGCCACGGCGGCACTGCTGCGAAAGCCGTTTTTGGCGGTGATCTGGTACAGCCCGCAGCCCTCGGGCTGGCCCGAGTTGAAGTCTTCGTTATAGGGCAATCCAAACTGCTGGCAGGCCCGCAGCCAGACTTTGGTCAAGGGGTGGATATTGATCGGGTCCGACACCCCCAACGGCCCGCCGACACCGTGCACCTCGTTGCAGAACCGCTCGTTGTCCTCGGCCTTTTTGAAGTACGGCAACACGTCTTTATACGACCACCCGGCGGCGCCCTGTTCGGCCCAACCGTCGTAGTCGGCGGGTACGCCACGGATATAAATCATCGCATTCACCGAGCTGCCGCCCCCGAGCACGCTGGCCTGGACCATGGTCGGCGTTTCGCTGCGGTGCTGGTCCTCGGTCGGCTCCCACGCATAACGCTTGAGCAGCGGGCCCTGGGCGGTCTTGTAGTAGGCGCCGGGAATATGGATGTAAGGGCTGCGATCCCGCGGGCCTTCCTCGAACAGCACCACCGACGCTCCCGCATCCTCACTCAGGCGCGATGCGACTGTGCAGCCCGTGGAGCCGCCCCCGATTACGATGAAATCCACCATGACAACCTCAGATCTTTTTAGTATTCAGCCAGTGTCGAAACGCGCGTTATCAACCGACCAGGCCGGTTAACAGCGTCTTCAATTGTTGGGCGACGGCGTAGCTGTTTTGCTGCTGCTGTTTTTTGCAGAACAACTCACAACTCCACCACCCGGCGTACCCGGTGGCCTTTACCGCGGCGGTCCACTCGACCAGGTCGAGCACGCCGCTGCCGGTGGGCACATCGCGCAGCACCTCCTCATTCGGGATACCGCCTTCGAAGGCCAGTGAGTCGCAGACATGCACGCCGTAGATCACGTCCTTGTCGAGCCGGGCGACGTCCGCAGGGGTCACGCCGCTGGTAAAGCAATGCCAATAGTCGATCACCATCTTCACGTTGCTGCGCCCGGTGCGTTCAATCAGCTGCAGTTGGTGATCCAGGGTGTTGAGTGGCGTCCAGGACAAGGCTTCGAGGTAGAGCAGCAGACCGTATTGCCTGGCCACATCGGCCAACTCCGCCAGGTTGCTTGCCGTGCGGGCGTATTGTTCGGCCTGATCCATGCCCAGCAAGCCTGAGTAATGCAGGCTCTTGCCGATCGCCTGAAAATCAATCACCGCCTGTACATTGATCGGACCGGTGAGGACCTGCACGCCTTTGGCGCCCACCAGATTGGCCAGCTCAAATAGCCGCCGGGCTTCTTTGAACAGGTCGTCACGCTCGTCACCCTGGCGTTCGATATCCCGCAGGTAGCCGATGCCGGTGACAGGCACGTCGTTGAGCAGTGCTTGAAGCTCTGACTCGGTATAGCCGGCCTGCAGATACGCCTCCAGCTTGCCGCTGTTGATCTCCAGCGCGTCAAAACCCAGCGTCCGGGCGATGTCGATATCCATCGCCAGGGTCGAGTGTTTCGCAACGGTGGAATGCAGGGCGAGGACGTTATTTTGGGTTGCCATATGGCGCTCCTACGGTTGAACAGCGATCAGCCAAGGCACCAACGGCCAACGCCGCGGCGTCCAGCCGCGCTTGGGGCAAGAGGCCCTCGGCGACGGCGGCGACAATCGCCCGAACGATCTGCGGTACGTGGGGCATAGCCTTTGCGGAAATCAGTAATAAGTCGGCCCCGGCATTCAGCGCGGCCACTGCGACCTCGCCGAGGGACATCTGGCCGATGGTTGAGCGGTGATCGAGGTCGATGGTCATCACCAGCCCCTTGAAGCCCAACTCCTGGCGCAACACGCCGATCAATTCAGGCGACACCGAGGCTGCCGTGGGCGGTGTGCATGCGGCGAATATCGCCGGGCCCATCATCACCGCATCGGCGCCAGCGTCGATCCCGGCCTGAAACCCGGGCCAGAAGGCCCGCAGTTGCTGCATGGACTCGCTGACCACCGCCGTTTCAGTCGACGGCTGCTGAAACAGCACCGGGTGCCCGGGGAAGTGCTTCAGGGTGCTGGCCATCCCGGCCCGCCGCACGCCGCGCACATACGCACCGACCATCGCCGCCGTCTGGTGGACATCGCCCGACAGCGTGCGCCCCGCCAGCCACACATTACGGCCGCCGACCACATCCGCCGTCGGCGACAGCAGCAGGTTGACCCCGGTCGCCCGCGCGGCGGTGGCGACCTTGAAGCACGCCTGCTCCAGCGCCGCACAATCCATCGCCCGGGCCACATCGGGCTCCGGCAGCGCCGGGGTCACCCCTTGCAAGCGGTGCACGGCGGAGATGTCGGCATCGGCTGCCAGCAGCAGCGGCCCACCCAGTTCGGTGGCCGTGCCGGTAAAACGCTGCCAGATGTCCAGGGTTTCGGTTTGCAGGCGGCTGGCGCTCATTTTTCCGCTGACGTATTCCTCTCCGGTCTCGCCAAACAACAGGCTGCGCCCGCCATTGCCGAGGAACCGACGCACGTCATCCGTCATCTGCACGTCCAGCAATACCGGGAACAGTACGCCGTAGGCCTTGCGGTCATTCGCGCTCATGGCTGGTTTCCTGGGTGGCGATTGCCAGTTGACGAACCTTGGCAGCGGCGTCCAACAGAACCTGGCGGTCCAGGGTGCCTTCGTGGACGGCGGCGACAATCGCCTCGGCGATGCTGTCCAGGCCTGACTCGCTGGACACCAGCAACAGGTGCGCACCGGCCACCAGGGAGGCTACGGCGGTGTCGGGGATGGTGTTGCCGCGCAGTATCGACACCGCGTCCAGGTCATCGGAAATGATCAGGCCTTCGAAGCCGAGGGTGTCACGCAGTACGCCGATGACCTTCGACGAGGTGGACGCCGACTGCTGCGCATCAATCGCAGGAAATACCGCCGGGCCAGGCATGACGGCTTTTACGCCGGTGGCGATGACCTGCTTGAACACTTCAAGATTGTCATGCAGCAATTCCAGCGGCCCCGGCACGGTGGCTTCGGCAATGGCCGGATCGTGCTCGGTGACGTAGTGCCCGGGAAAGTGCTTGGCAGTGGCGATCACACCCGCGCGCTGCACCCCGCGGATAAACGCGCAGGACACTCGGCTGACTTCCACTGGATCCGCGCCCAGGTGCCGGTTGTGCAGCCATGGATTGACGCCGGTGACCACGTCCACGATGGGCGCCAGGAAGAGATTCACACCCAGCCCACGGGCCGCGGCGGCCATCTCGAAGCAACGTTGCTCGAGGTCCTCGGCGCCGAGGTCCTGGAGCTGCGCCCGGGTGGCGACCGCCGGGACCAGTTGGTGCAGGCGTTCGATTCCGCCGAGTTCCTGGTCTACCGCGATCAGCACCGCAGAGCCCGCCAGCGCCGTGGCTTCCTTGACGATACTGATGAAATCGGCTTTGGACTCGGCCGCCTTGCGCGCCGGGCTCATGCCTCGGCCCACGTATTCATCCCGGGTTTCCCCAAGCAACAGGGACACACCACCACGGCTCAGGTAACGGCGCACATTGTCGTCCAGGTGCAAATCCCCGAATGCGGGAAGCAGTACCGAATACGCGGCGCGATGCAGTTCGCTTGACATTGTTTTTCCTCAACAGCGTTTGGGTGAGTCGTTGGATGCGCAGCGGTGCCACGTATGAAATCAATTACCGCGGGAAAGGCACCCAGGCCCGCTGCTGGTGGGATTCGAGGCTGGCCTGGGACAACAACACCCCGCGCACGCCTTCGTGAATATCCGGCAACGGGACGCTGGTCGCTGTGCGCCATTGCGCCCCGGCGTCCAGGGCCTCGGCGAAGTCGGCGTACAGCACGGCCAGCGCTTCCAGATAACCTTCGGTATTGCCCGCCGGCAAGCTGGTGAACGTCAGCGTCTGCGGCCTGTTGTCGGACTGGCCTCGCCGATAGATGCGGTCTGCACCGTCAGTGGGCGTGAACAACAGGGTTTCCGGTGACTCCTGGCACCATTCGAGCGAAGCCAGGCTGCCGACGACCTTGAAGCGCAAGCCGTTGCGATGCCCGGGCGCGGCGAAACTGGCCCACAACAATCCATCCACGCCGCCGTCGAATTCCAGTTGCACCACGCAGGTATCGTCCAGGCCCCAACCCGGCACCACGCTGGTCAACTTGGCGTTGAGCTGGGTGCAGCACTGCCCGGACAGAAACTCCAACAGGTTGAAGGCGTGGGTGCCGACGTCTCCCAGCGCGCCGGTGGGGCCGGCCTTTTGCGGGTCACCGCGCCACGCCAGGCTATTGCTCAAGCCGGACACGCCGGGGGCCAGCCACTCCAGCAGGTATTCGACGTACAGGAAGCGCAGCTCACCCAGCTCGCCGGCCTGGATGCGACTGCGGGCGTCCCTGACCATCGGGTAGCCCTGGTAGGTGTAGGTCAGCGCAAAAAATGTCCCATGGCGCTCGGCAAGGCTCGCCAACTCATGGGCTTCGTCAGGGTGGTTGACCAGGGGCTTGTCGCAGATCACCGGGATGCCCGCCTCCAGGAACAACCGGCACGGTTCGACGTGCAAGTGGTTGGGCGTCACGATAACCACCGCCTCGATCGGGTCGGGGCGGCGAGACTCGGCGGCCGCCATGTCCTCGAACGACAAGTAGATACGTTCGGGTTCAATAGTGAGCGCTGCGCCCGCCTCGCGGCATTTATCCGCGTCGGCAGAGAAAGCGCCGGCGACGATATCGAAGCGATTACACAGGCGCATCGCGGCGCGGTGGTAACTGGCGAAGTAAGCGCCCTGCCCGCCGCCGACCATGCCGACCTTGAGTCGCCTCTTTCCGGGAATGTCGCCGGTCAACCTTGCCATCGCCCAATCCTCCGCAAAAAGCATTGGCCCGAGTATCAAGGGTGACCGGTGTTTCCACCATTTCGCACCCTTGGCGATACCTGACGCGGACTGAAGCACTCCTGCGCAGCACGGGGTGTTACCCGTCGCTATCGAATGTGTTACTGGGCGGACCGCCACCGTCACGATTGACCCGTGAAAACCACAACGCACTGGCGCCGAACCTTCAGCAAAAGCGCTTACAATCTGACGCATTCAGTTATGCTCAAACTTCATGTTTGAACTTAAACAAACGGCATGAAAGATGCTTTGGTAATGATCGGAAGTTTCAAACGCTTAAACGGTTATTACGGTTATGCCCAAGGTTATTCGATAACTGCGCTATAACTTTAATAACTGGCGCCTTAACCCAGCCAAGTACATCGAGATAATAATGCCCAGCCGCCCGGACTCATCGCCTCTGTCATTAGCCGCCGCCACCTCCCACCCCGAGCGACAGCAGGCGCGCAGCGACTTGCAGGCCAATGTGCAAAAGAACCTGAGCACGCTGGTGGAGTCCTGCCGGTCGGTGGCCGACATGTGCCGCAAAGTTGATGTGAACCGCCAGCAGTTCAACAAGTACCTGGTGGGCCAGCACGTGCCGTCGCAGAAGATTCTGCAAAAGATCGGCCGCTATTTCATGATGGAAGCCGAAGACCTCTTCCGCCCGCCCGCCGAGTTCAAGAAGTTCTATGAAGGCTATGAAAACGAACTGCCGACCGGCTTGCGGGCTTCGGAGCAGTTCAATCATTTCCTGCCGCTGGCCAAGCAGTCGGCTGACGTGCTCGAAGACTATCTGGGGGTGTATTACCGCTACCACAATTCATCGATCTACAAGGGCCGGATCCTGCGTTCGGTCACCTGCCTGTACCGCGCCGACTCGATGGTGCAGTACGTCACCGTCGAGCGCTTTCCGCTGCGCGATGGCAGCGGCAAGATCGGGTATTCATTCACCTACCACGGGTTCTGCCTGCTGCTGGGCGATCGCCTGTTCATGGTGGATTTCGAAGGCAAGCAACGTAACGAAATGACGTTCTCGATCCTGACGCCGCAGCATCGTCGGCCGATCCGTTTTCTCTATGGGTTGGTGACGGGTGTGGCGTCGTCCTCGTTCCGCCAGCCCTTCTCCACGCGCATGGCGCTGGGACTGGTGGACAAGGGCAAGATCCGCAAGCACCACTTGCGCAATGCAACGGTGCTGTTGCCCAGCGACCAGTCGATCCCGCTGGACGTACGTGAATACATGACCGGCGACAACGCCACCATCGTCTGGGGCGGTCAGGACTGAGGGACCTGCAGGGGCTGGCGTGCCGTCATCATTTCAACCAGCGACGGGCCCTTGCTGTTGAGGGCTTTGACGAGGGTCGCGTTGAGTTGTGACGCGTGTTCCACGCGCCAGGCTTCAAGGCCGAAGTTTCGGGCGATGCCGGCGAAGTCCGGGGCATAGGGTTTGCCATCCGGCAGGTTGAATTCACCGGCCCGGTGTTGCTCGATGGGCGACGTCTGTACGTCGCCCAGGGCTTCGTCACCGTTGCTGTTGAAGACCAGGAATACCACCGGAATGCTGTGCATCACGCACACGGCCATCTCTTGCATCGACTGCAGGAAATCCCGGCTGCCCACGGCACAGACCACCTGGCGGGCGGGCATGGCGAGCTTGGCGCCGATCGCTGCCGGGACGGCCCAGCCGAGGGTGGCGGGGTTGCCGGCGCACAAGTGCCTGCCGGGGTAATGCACCGGGAACATTTTGCGGGCCATGGGCTGGGTGGGGCCGCTACCGAAGACGAGGATCGCGTCGTTTTCCAGCACGGAGGATGAGGCGCGGCCTTCGCGCAGTACGCTGATTTTACGCGGGGTGGGTTGGGGTTCTGCACGCAGGGTGGCGGGTGGCAGGCTGGCGTTGGTGGAGGCGCCTTGGAGGGCGTCGTCAATGGACAGGCTGACAGGGCCGGGATGGGCGCTCAGCATGGTGTCGAAGGCTTGGCGCAGGGCTTGGGGTAGCTGTTGTAGTGTCGAAACCGTCGCGTGATCTTTCATGACGTTGGCGGCTATCGTTTCGGGCTGGGCGTTACTGATAACCAGCAGCGCGCAGGCGTCCTGGTGCGCGGTGGCGAGGGCTCCCAGCGCTGAGGGGATGCCCAGGGGGCCCGTGAGTACGACGGCCATGGGGCGACCGCACGCACGGTAGTAGCCGTCGGCGAGGTGCACGGCGCTGTGGGCCTGGATGACGTGGATAAAGGGGATGTCGGTGCCCGGGGTCAGCAGCGCTTCCACCAGGGCCCGGGCGCCGTCGCCCGGGGGCCCGGCTACGTAGTCGACACTGTTGGCCTTGAGTGCCTTGGCGATGATTTGGCCACCTGTGAATTTCACTCGATACTCCAGCGAATGCGCGGCGTCTGGGCCGGGATCAGGCTTGGAGTATTCGCCTGGTGCGGGGTGGGCTCAATTTCGCACCTTGGGTAAAAGAGACGCAGATTGACGCAGATATTGGGGCTCACTACAGCACAGCGGCCTGCAGGCCGGCTTGAGTGTTAGAAGCCAAATCAAAAGCTAAAGCGGGCACGGTCAAATGTGGGAGCTGACTTGCCAGCGATGGCATCGCCCAGGTGTGTCTGATGTACCGAGTTGTCTGCATCGCAGGCAAGCCAGCGCCTACAGAAAAGCCGCTCTGCTTCTGCTCTGGTTTCTAACCTGCAGGTCGGCTTTCAGGCCGCCGTGCTCTTGCTACGGATCCCCCCAGAAACCCCTGGCCCCCCACGTGCGCCGCTTAGGTCACTCCAATGCGTCAGAGTGCGTCGCTTTTAACCCCCCTGCGAAATTGAGCCCCCCGCCTCCCCGCTCAATACTCAACCCATGAAAACAACAAGCCGAGCCTATCAAGCGCTGGGCGCACCGCTTCAGGCCCGCAACACCCTGCAGCCCGGAATAAGCGTGCGTCGCCCCGCCAAGGAAGAGTCAATCGGAACAGTGGAGGCCTTACCACCCTCCCCAGCAGCATGGAATCAATGCTGGCCATAACACTGCCGATCCAACTGACTGCATACAAAAGGACGCACCTGGCATCGACACCAGGCCCATGCCTTGCAAGTCGCTCAACATTTGCACCCACCACCCAGGCAGGAACTCGAAATGAAAAAAGAAATAGAGACGGGTTATGGTTTGACCGGCATTGACTTCAATTCCCTCAGCTTGAAACGACGCTCGTTCCTGCTGGGCGCTGCCGCCTCTGCCGCAGGCTTGTACCTCGGCTCGTTCGTGCCCAGCGCATTTGCCGCCACCACCGGGCACCTGGAAATCCTCGGCTGGGAAGGCGAAACCGGCGACGCCGAACTCGCCGACTGGCGCAAGCAACGCAACGTTACCGTGCGCTCCAGTTATGCCAGCAACCAGGACGACATCACCGCCCGGCTGGCAGGCTCCGATCCGGTGCAACTCGACCTGACCATGTACGCCCTGGGCTACGAAAAGATCTATCAGGAAATGGGCCTGCTCAAGGCCATCGACACCACGAAGATCCCCAACTATTCCGCCGACAATACCCTCGCGCTGTTCTACAAGGGCAGCCGTTGGTACTGGGACGGCAAGCAATGGGGCATCCCGTTGCTGTGGGGGATGAACACCATCATCTACAACCCCAAGAACGTCAAAAAGCCCACCCAATACACCGACCTGCTGGACCCCAAGCTCAAGGGCAAGTTGACCTTTGTCGATGACGGCACCTCGAACTGGTCGCTGATCGCGACCATCGCCGGCTACGGCGACAAGTACCCCAACCTGACCCGCGCCGAGTTCAACGACGCCTTTGAAAAACTCAAGCCGTACCGTGATCAATGCCGCGTGTTCGCGGCTTCGTCGGGTGACGCGGTATCGCTGCTGGTATCGGGTGAAGTGGACGCGGTGTTCTCGGCCTCCGCCAACACCCCGAGCGAAACCATCAAGCGTGGCGTGACCACTGCCCTGTCGGTGCCCAGCGAAGGCGCAGCGCTGTGGTGCGATGCGTTGTTCATCCCGAAAACCGCCAAGGATATTCCCCTGGCCCTGGAGTTCATCAACAAGACCCTGGAGCCCGACATCCAGGCCAAGATGGCAACCACGATGTTCTCCGGCGTGGTCAACCCCAAGGCCGTGCCGCTGCTGCCGGAGGACCTGAGAAACACCTTTGACTACGCGAACCTCGACAGCTTCTTCGAGAAATCCAAACTCTATGGCCAACCGCCCCTGAGCTCCGAAAAGTATGTGACCTATGCGGAATGGATCGATCAGTGGGCGAACTTCAAAGGCTCGTTCTAGAGCGCTTGGCACGCCGGCGCTGGCAACCGTGGGGTGGGTGTTCATCAACACGCGCCCCACGGGTCAACGCGCCCTGACTCTCGAATAAAAACGCAAAGGCAACCTCATCATGACCGTAGTCAACAACACCGAGTCCATGCCCCTGGACGACGGCGATTCAAGGGTCGGTAAACACGTGAAGATGGATAAGAGAACCCTCAGCGGGTATTGGCTGGCGTCGCCGCCGTTGCTGTTTCTGGTGGTGTTCTTTCTGGTTCCGTCGGCACTGTTGCTGATTGCTAGTTTCTGGACCGCCAAGACCTTCAGCATGGAGCCCGCCGCCACCCTGGCCAACTATGCCAAGGCCCTGAGCGCCAGCGGGTTTTATGACTCGCTGTGGATCGCCCTGCAAAACGGCTTCTGGACCGCCCTGCTCTCCACCGTGATCAGTGCACCGGTGGCCTATTACATCGTGTACCGCACACGCTCCAACGCCGTGTTGTACCTGGCGTTGGTGTCGTGGTTTTCCAGTTACCTGGTACGGGTCTACGCATGGCGCTCGATCCTGGGCACCAACGGCGTGATCAACTCCACCCTGCTGCACTTCGGCCTGATCGACCAGCCGCTGGAGTGGCTGGTGTTCAGCAAGTTCGCCGTGGTGCTGACCCTGGTGCACATCATGCTGCCCTTCACCCTGTTGCTGCTGGTGTCGGGCCTGCGGGACATCAAGAAGGACTACCTGGAGGCCGCTGCCGACCTGGGCGCCGGCGGTGTCACCATTCTGTGGCGGGTGATCATGCCGATGGCCCACAAGAGCATCGTCAGCTCCTTCATGTTCACCTTCGTGCTGGCCGCCAGCGACTACGTCACCCCGCAACTGCTGGGCGGCCGGGATGCGATGACCACCGGGCTGGTGATCGCCAACCAGTTCCGCTCGGTAGGTAACTGGCCACTCGGTGCGGCGATGGCTTATCTGCTGTTGATCGTGTTCATGCTGGTGTACGCGTTGCTGCTGGGGGTGTTGCGCGCAGCCAACCTGGCACCCGGCAAGCGTTACCACGACTGACTGCCGCTCATAAAAAAGGTAACTCGCCATGATCCGGTTATTCACTTACGTCTACATGTTGTTCCTCTACGCGCCCATCGCGATTATCGCGCTGTTCAGCTTTCACTCGTCCGCCTCGCTGTCGTTCCCGTTCGAGGGTTTTTCCACGCGCTGGTACGAGGCGCTGTTCAGCAGTTCGGACTTCATGACAGCCCTGACCAACAGTGCGATCGTCGCCGCCGGTTCGGCGATTCTCACCACGCTGCTGGGCACGTTCTCGGCCCTGGCGCTGATGCGCATGAAAGGCCGGGTGAAAGCGGTGTTCGCGTTCATGAACTTCGCCCCCATCGCCTTGCCCGGTTTGTTTTTGGGGATTGCACTGGTGATTTTCTTCTCACTGGTCGGCCTGCCCCGCTCGCTGCTGACGGTGATCATCGGCCACACCCTGTTCACCTTTCCGTTCTTCGTGGAGTCGGTGCGCTCACGGCTGGAGTATTTCGACCTGTCGTTCGAGGAGGCCGCGCGTGACCTCGGCGCCTCGCCCCTCAAAGCGTTCTGGCTGGTGACGCTGCCGATCATCGGGCCAACCATTGCCGGCGCCGCGATCCTCGCGGTGGCGCTGTCGATGGATGAATTCCTGATCACCGTGTTCGTCACCGGCAGCGACACCACGCTGCCCCTCATGATTCTTTCGATGATGCGCCGCGCCGTCAGCCCCACCATCAATGCCGCCTCGGTATTCATGCTGGTGGTGACCATCGCCATCATCGCCATTGCCGGCCTGGTCATGACCTTGCGTCGTCGCCGCCTCGAACTTGAACGTGCTGAAACTGCAGAGTAATCACCATGACCAACAGTATTGAACTGACCGGGATTTCCAAGAGCTACGGCAACCTCACTGCCCTGGGCAAAGTCGACCTCACGGTAAAACGCAACGAGATCCTGACCCTGCTCGGCCCCAGTGGCTGCGGCAAGACCACCCTGATGCGGATCATTGCCGGCTTCGAAGAGCCCACCACCGGCAAAGTGGTGATCGACGGCAAGGACTCCACCGCCCTGGCGCCTGAACACCGCCCGGTGAATATGGTGTTCCAGAAGTACGCGCTGTTCCCGCACCTGGACGTGTTCGACAACGTGGCCTTCGGGTTGCGTTTGAAGAAGAAGCCCAAGGATGAGATCAAGCGTGAAGTGAACAAGGCGCTGGAACTGGTGCAACTGGAAAGCTTCAAGAGCCGCTGGATCTCCGAGCTCAGTGGCGGGCAGGCGCAACGTGTGGCCCTGGCCCGCGCGCTGGTGAATCGCCCGGCGGTGTTGCTGCTGGACGAGCCGCTGGCGGCCCTGGACCTGAAGATTCGCCATCACATGCTTAACGAGATCAAGCGCATCCACGAAGAGACTTCCACCACGTTTGTGTATGTGACTCACGACCAGGACGAAGCGATGATCTTGTCGGACCGTGTGGTACTGCTGAACAAGGGTGGCATCGAGCAGATCGGCGGGCCGCAGGAGATGTATTGGTCGCCGCGCACGTTGTTTGCCGCCAGGTTTTTCGGCGATACCAATATCGTCAACGGCACGTATGGGCTGGGTGGCGTGGTCGAGTTGCCGTTTGGGCGTTATGCCCATACGGCTAAAAGCGGCGTGGGTGCAGGGCCGGTGAATGTGTCGATCCGGCCTGAAACCATCGGCCTTGAGCCGGCTCTGGGCGCCGCACTGGCCGACGGTGCGTTTGCCGGGAAGGTCAAGGACACTTCGTTTATCGGTAATCGGGTGATCTACCGCGTGGAGGTGGCCGGTGGCACGCTTGATCTCAAATGCCAGCAACTGCCGACTCCCGGCAGCCACGCACTGCCGCCGGGTACGAATGTGGCGTTGACCTGCAAACCGGAAAGCTTTGTGGTGATTCCGGTCTGAAGGGGTTGAACATGGGGCCTGGCTGAAGCAGCCGAGGTTCATTTTTACGCTGGATCATGCGCTCTTTCACGGGAGGCTGGTCTGGCGTTTTTTTTGCCCGGGGGGAAGAGAGTAATGGTCGGTTTTATTGAGCGGGAAGTGGGCCCTCCGGTAAGTCTAGATTTACCGGGGGCCCGTGCCGGGCTGACCATCTCATTAGGGCTCTGCCCCGCCTGTCGGCGCCTCGCCTAGGCTCGGCGTTCCCTCACTCCGGCATTGCTCCGCGGGCCGCCGCGACGGGCCATCCATGGCCCGGCGCGGCTAAACCGGCGTCCTGCCGGTTTACCCGCTGCGCAATACCTGCGTTCGGCCTCGGGCTTATTGGGGCAGTCAGATCAAGATCAAAA
>NZ_JACAPT010000025.1:0-19707 GCF_013385565.1 Pseudomonas sp. E6002
CTTCCAGAATCTGCCGTCAACCCTTAATTCAGCTTTTCTATCAATCCATCCCGACAATCACGGAATTCGTCTATATAGGAAGGACCCCTTAACTAATTGAGCAATATATTGCCCAACGCTCAACAGTTAAGCATCATAGCCACTCGGTTTCTTTCAATACGACCTCGGACGAATACCCTCAATGACCACTTCCCCGCGTAGCCTGGCTTCGACACTGTTTCCGGTCGGCCTGCTACTCATTGCCATGGCCTCTATTCAATCAGGCGCCTCACTCGCCAAAAGCATGTTCCCCATCGTGGGCGCCCAGGGCACCACCACCCTGCGCCTGATTTTCGCCAGTGTGATCATGCTGCTCCTTTTACGCCCATGGCGCGCCAAGCTGACAGCCAAGTCGTTGCAGACGGTGATCGTCTACGGGATGGCGCTGGGGGGAATGAACTTCCTCTTCTATATGTCGCTGCGCACCGTTCCGCTGGGAATTGCAGTAGCCCTCGAATTCACCGGCCCACTGGCAGTAGCCATCTACGCTTCGCGACGCGCCGTAGACTTTCTCTGGATAGCCTTGGCGATTGTCGGACTTCTGCTATTGATCCCAGTGGGCGAAGCCAGCAGCGGCATTGACCTCACAGGCGCCGCCTATGCACTCGGCGCAGGTGCGTGCTGGGCACTCTACATTCTGTTTGGCCAAAAGGCCGGCGCCGACAATGGCGTTCAGACTGCGGCCCTCGGCGTAATGATTGCAGCGTTGTTTGTTGCACCGATAGGTATCGTCCACGCGGGCGCCGCACTCCTCACACCCTCGCTGATCCCGATCGCCATTGGTGTCGCGGTTTTATCCACCGCCCTGCCCTACACCCTGGAGATGGTCGCCCTGACTCGCCTGCCAGCCCGCACGTTCGGAACCCTGATGAGCATCGAACCCGCGTTCGGCGCCCTGTCCGGGCTGTTTTTCCTTCAAGAGCACTTGTCCCTGGCGCAATGGCTGGCCATCACCTGCATTATCCTGGCCTCGGTGGGTGCAACCCTGACCATGCGTAACGAATCAAAACCACTCGTTCCAGCCGATTGATTCAGGATTTGACGTAGCTATGGCATTTGCCGCTCAATTAGGCCATGTTTAGGTCGTAACCCAGTGTCATTCATGGAGATTTTCGATAAGGACATCATGAACGCTACACTCGAGAGCGAGCAAAGCCAGCTTCGTGCACTTAAGCGAGGCGGCTATTAAGGATAGTAATGAAGCGAATTTTGATGCTGTTCATGATTGTGGCAATCGCAGGTTGTGCCGCGACCACCAAGACCGAAGTAAAACGGGGAAAGAAGGGCCTGCATATCAACTGCTCAGGCCTGTCCTCTTCCTGGGACCAGTGCTACGCCAGTGCAGCTAATTCGTGTGGCGCCAAAGGCTATAAAGTCATCGCCAAGTCGGGGGACAACGCCGAAGACCCAGGCGACTACCCGTTCGGTCTTAACCCCGCCGGCTACACAAGCCGAAGCATGATTGTCATCTGCAAGTAACTGTCGATGACCTCACAGCCTCGACAGCTGCTGGCTGAGCACCTCGTAGTTCGATGACAGGACCTGTGCCTGCACCTGCGGGTCGACCATCATCCGCGCCACCACCAGGGCGCCGATGCATTGCGACAGAATCGACCACGCCAGGGCCTCGCTGCCCAGTGTTGCTGCCCACCCCACCTGCAATCGGCAAATCCAGTCCTGCGCCTGTTGACGAACGGCCACATCAGATCGCGCAATCTCCGCCCCCAGGCTCGGCAACGCACATCCGGCTTCGGATTGCTCCACATGGGCCATGCTCAGGTAGAACTTCAAACAGCGATCCAGCCGCTCACGGCTTTGCACCCCGTCGCCATTCAATCGCTCAAGGCTGTGGCTCAATTCACGCTCGACAATCGAACTGAACAATTCATCCTTCGAAGCGAAGTGGCTATAAAACGCACCGCCACTCAAGCCAATGGCCTTCATCAAGCCATCCACCCCGACACTGGCAAAACCCTCTCTCTTCGCCAGTGCCGCACTGCTGTCCAGAAGCTTTTCCCTGGTTTGCTGCTTGTGACTAGCCGAATATCGCATCGCTTCCTCCACTGTGCTGTCAGCTTGACGCCTGCTGGATCGTAGCATAACGTTCGTTTGGCAAACGATCGTTTACTAAAGGATCTCCCATGACGAACAACAAGAAAATCGTACTGGTAGTGGGTGCCGGCGATGCCACAGGTGGTGCCATCGCCAAGCGTTTCGCCCGTGAGGGTTACGTCGCCTGCGTCACCCGGCGCAGCGCCGATAAACTGCAACCCTTGGTGGATAGCATCCACGCAGCAGGTGGCGAGGCGCATGGCTTTGCCTGCGATGCCCGCAAGGAAGAAGACGTTATCGCGCTGATCGAACGGATTGAAACCGAACTGGGCCCCATCGAAGCCTTCGTGTTCAACATCGGCGCCAATGTGCCGTGCAGCATCCTGGAAGAAACCGCCCGCAAGTACTTCAAGATTTGGGAGATGGCCTGTTTCTCAGGCTTCCTCAACGCGCGGGAAGTGGCCAAGCGCATGGTCACCCGTAACCGCGGCACCATCCTGTTTACCGGTGCCACGGCCGGGTTGCGTGGAGCCGCCGGCTTTGCCGCGTTCGCTGGAGCCAAACACGGGATCCGTGCACTGGCGCAAAGCATGGCTCGCGAACTGGGCCCACGGAATATCCACGTCGCCCACGTCGTCGTGGATGGCGCCATCGACACCGACTTCATCCGCGACAACTTCCCGCAAAAATACGCCCTCAAGGATCAGGACGGCATTCTCAATCCGGACCACATCGCCGATAACTATTGGTACCTGCACAGCCAGCCCCGGGACGCCTGGACCTTCGAGCTGGACCTGCGCCCCTGGAATGAACCCTGGTAAGCGCGCCCCATAACAATAAACTGCGAGTATCCAGCATGAGTAAAACAGTAGAATTTTTCTTCGACCTCGGCAGCCCTGCCACCTATCTGGCCTATACCCAACTTCCAGGCCTGTGCGCTGCAACCGGCACCCAGCTGATTTACAAGCCAATGCTGCTGGGCGGGGTGTTCAAGGCCACCGGCAATGCGTCACCGGCCACCGTTCCCGCCAAAGGTCGCTACATGTTCCAGGACCTGGCACGCTACGCCCAGCGCTACCACGTTCCGCTCAAGTTCAATTCGCACTTTCCCATCAACACATTAATGCTGATGCGTGCGGTCACCGGCGTCCAAATGCGCCAGCCCGAACGCTTTCTCGACTTCATCGACTGCCTGTTCCACGCACTGTGGGTCGAAGGCCGACACATGGGAGACCTGTCTGTGGTAGCCGCAGTGCTGACCGAACACGGCTTTGATCCTGAAGCAGTCCTGGCGCTGACCAACGATGACGAAGTCAAGACAACCCTCAAGGACAACACCGAACACGCGATTCAGCGTGGCGTATTCGGTGCCCCCAGTATGTTCGTCGGCGACCAGTTGTTCTTTGGCCAGGATCGCCTGGACTTTGTGCGCGAAGCGCTGGGCTAGATCGCAGCCGTGCGCACCTGCAACCACTCCAGCGCTGCACCGCTGAGCAGCGGGCTCAGGCGCTCAAGGACTTGCGCGTGGTAATCGTTGAACCACTGGCGTTCTTCCACCGTCAGCAACGACGGCTCCAGGCAACGGGTGTCGATCGGGCACAGTGTCAGTGTCTCGAACTTGAGGAACTCGCCAAACTCGGTCTTGCCCGCTTCACGGTTCAACACCAGGTTCTCGATGCGCACACCCCAGCGGCCCGGACGGTAAGTGCCGGGCTCGATGGAGGTAATCATGCCGGCCTGCATTGCCGTTTGCGGCGCCGCGACGGCTTGGTACGCGATCACCTGCGGGCCTTCATGCACATTGAGGAAATAGCCGACGCCATGACCGGTACCGTGGCCGTAGTCCACACCCTCGGCCCAGATCGGCGCACGGGCGATGGAGTCCAGCAGCGGCGAAAGAATGCCCTTGGGGAAATGCGCGCGGGACAACGCGATCACCCCCTTCAGCACCCGCGTGCAGTCGCGCTTCTGCTCTTCGCTTGGCGTCCCGATAGGCACCATCCGCGTGATATCGGTCGTGCCACCCAGGTACTGGCCACCGGAGTCGATCAGCAGCAAGCCATCGCCTTCGATCAGCGCGTGTTCTTCTTCGGTCGCGTGATAGTGCGGCATCGCGCCATTGGCGTTGAATGCGGCAATCGTATTGAAGCTCAGCGACACATAACCCGGACGACGGGTACGCGCTGCCGTCAGGTGCTCATCAATGGTCAGTTCGGTGATGCGCTCACGGCCCAACGCGCTGTCGAGCCAGGCGAAGAATTCACACAGGGCCGCGCCATCCTGCTCCATGGCCTGGCGAATGTGCTCGGCGTCCGCCAGGCTCTTGCGCGATTTGGCCAAGGTGGTCGGGTTAAGCCCCTCGATCAGCGTGACGCCACTGCCCAGGTTTTCCAGCAAGCCGGCGGTCACCCGGGCCGGGTCGACCTGCACACTCGCGCCCGAAGGAATGTCCTTCAACGCCGCTGCGACTTCGCTGTAATGGCGCAGGGTCACGCCATCCTGTTCCAGCACCGCGCGAAGCTCGGCGTCGACTTTGCTCAGGGCCACAAACAGCGTCGCCTGCTGCTGGCCGATCAAGGCAAACGAGACAAACACCGGGTTGAACGAAACGTCGCCACCCCGCAGGTTAAAGAGCCAGGCAATGTCATCCAGGGTCGCGATGAAATGCCAGTCGGCCCCCTTTTCCGTCAAGCTGGCACGCAGGGCTGCGAGCTTCTCGCCACGGCTGACGGTGGCCTGGGGTGGCAGATGTTGATAGATCGGTTGGTTCGGCAAGGTTGGACGGTCTTGCCAGACTTCATTCAACAAGTCGATATCCGTGCGCAAGCGTGCACCACGTGCCTCCAGCTTGCTGCCCAGGGTGCGCGCCGAGGCCACGGCCATGACCGCACCATCAACGGCTACCACGCCGCCTTCCGGCGTCTGCTCCGCGAGCCATTCCAGCGGCCCGGGCTGGCCGGGTTGCAGCTTGACCAACTCGATACCACTGCCCTTGAGTTCCTTGGTCGCCTGTTCCCAATAGCGGCTGTCTGCCCATACACCGGCAAAATCCGCAGTAACAATCAGCGTGCCCACCGACCCATGGAAACCCGACAACCACTGACGGCCCTGCCAGTAACCCGGCAGGTATTCGGACAAGTGCGGGTCCGCCGACGGCACCAACAGGGCATGAATGCCCTCGCGGCTCATCAGTTCGCGGGTGTGCGCCAGGCGCTGGGGAACCGTTCCATGGGTCAAAGGCTGTGTGCTCATCGTGTCTCCTGCTAACCACTAATAATTGTTATGGGGTCAAACGGCCCAGAACGCCGGTGCGCTGGCCAGTGCCGCCTTGATCAACTGTACCGCCTGATCGATATCCTGCTCGGTGGTAAACCGCCCGAGGCTCAAGCGAATGGTGCGACCTGCGCTGCGGGCGTCATGGCCCAGCGCCATAAGCACATGGGACGGTGCATTGCTCGCCGAATTGCAGGCCGAAGTGGCCGAGAAGGCAATGCCCGCGCTCAAGGCGGCGGAATTGAACTCGCCTTCGCTGAACGTCAGGCTCAGGGTGTGGGGAATGCGTTGGGTAAGGCTGCCATTGAGGCGCACCCCGGCAATTGTATTCAGCTGTTCCAGCAGGCGCTCGCGCAAGGCAACGATGGTCGCCTTTTCTTCAGCAAAGGACGCTGCCGCCAGGGCAAACGCGGTACCCATGCCGGCAATCTGGTGAGTCGCCAGGGTGCCCGAACGCAAACCACCTTCATGGCCACCGCCGTGAATCTGCGCCAGCACTTTCTGCTGCGCACGTGGGCCGACGTACAACGCGCCGATACCCTTGGGACCATAGAGTTTGTGTGCGGAAAATGACATGAGGTCCACTGGCCATTCGGCCAGGTCAATCTCGACCTTGCCTGCGCCCTGCGCCGCATCCACGTGAAACAGCGCGCCATGCTCGCGCACGCGTGCGCCAATCGCCCGGATATCGTTAAGAGTGCCCAGCTCGTTGTTCACCAGCATCAGCGACACCAGGAAGGTGTCCTCACGCAATGCTTCGCTCACCGCCTCGACACTGATCAAACCCTCGGCGTCCGGCACCAGGTACGTCACGGCAACCCCGGCTTCCTGCAACTGGCGAGCGGTGTCGAGCGTGGCCTTGTGTTCAATCTGGCTGGTGATGATGTGCCCGCCGGCCACGCCGCGCGCCTGGGCAACGCCCTTGATGGCGAGGTTGTTGGACTCGGTGGCACCGGAGGTCCAGACAATCTGTGCCGGCTCGGCGCCGACCAACTCAGCCACCTGGCCCCGTGCCTGCTCAACCGTTTGCCGGGCCTGTTGGCCGAACGCGTGGGAACTGGACGCAGGGTTGCCGAAGTTGGCATTGAAGCCCAGACACTCAACCATCACCTGGATGACCCGCTCATCCACCGGCGTGGTGGCGGCGTAGTCGAAATACAGCGGACGTTTATTCATGACGTTAAAGACTCGCAGAGCAGGTTCCCGAGAACAACGTCTCAGGGGCCGCAATCAGGAAGGAAGATGGTTTACCTGATCCCGTGCCGTTAAAGAAAGACCACTTTATTTAAAAGTGCGTAGGAACGCTCCTGAAATTCAGCTTAACAGGCTCCGGGAAACGGATGGCAAACAAAAAGCCCGAGGTTCCTGTGGGAAACCTCGGGCTTTTCAGACCTCGCCACTGACTCAACTGGGGCGACCGTGCAGCGTCATGCTGCGCTCGGCATTCATCTCACCCTGACGGTCGAAACCGAAGGTGTTCTGTGGCCGGCCGGTCAGTTCGGCTTTCTTCTGTTGGTATTCATCAAATGACAGGCCTCGACGGCTCAGGGCTTCAAGCGCCAGTTCCTTGCTCTCCTCGGCCGAGTAGCCACGCAGTTCGGGCGACGAATGTGTCGCACAACCGGCAAGGACTGAGGTGACAAGCAATACGGAAATGGCGAGAAAACGGTTCATGGCGAAGGTCCTGCGAAACGGGCTGAAGTCAATGAGTACAGGCTACTCCCGCCCCTGCACGGTGAAAAATCATCAGCCGTGATAGTCGCTATCAACCTTTGCGACACTTCTGATAGTCGCGCCTTATATTCCATGTAGGTCTATAAATATGGAAATACGTTCATTTACGGAATAAACACAACCCTCTATAAATGGCCTCAACACTCACGCCACTGTTCGCCTGGCAACTGTTGCCCAGGCAACAGTCATTCAACAAAACACCAGGCAGACAACACCACCATTTTCCAACACCTGGCACAGAGGCCACGCCAGTCAAGGGCTGCACAGCTTGGTACAGCTCTTGCTCAAGCCCTGCTACTGCTCTTGCCCTGAGCCACTGTTGAAAAAGGAACTGTTGATGACCCGTCCACTGAATGTCGTTGCCCTCTCCGGCGGAACCTGGCGTCCGTCCCGCACCCTGGTGTTGACCCAGGCGGTGCTGGCCGAACTGGCCGATCAATTGCCGATCCAGGCCACCCTGATCGAACTGGGCGACATTGCCCGGCCGCTGGGCGGCGCACTGTCCCGCCAGGAATTGCCCGCCGACGTCGAAGCGCAACTGCAGGCCATCGAACAGGCCGACCTGCTGATCGTTGCCGCGCCGGTGTATCGCGGCTCCTATCCCGGCCTGCTCAAGCACCTGTTCGACCTGGTCGACCTCAACGCCCTGATCAACACCCCGGTGTTGCTGGCGGCCACCGGCGGCAGCGAACGCCACGCCCTGGTACTCGATCACCAGTTGCGCCCGCTGTTCAGTTTCTTCCAGGCCCTGACCTTGCCCATTGGCGTGTACGCCACCGAGGCCGATTTCACCGATTACCACATAACCAGTGAGCCCTTGAAGGCCCGCATTCGCCTTGCTGCAGAACGCGCCGCGCCGTTGTTTGCCGCGCATCCCACCTCTCTGCTGAAAATCGCTTAAGGATTTGTCATGGATGTTTTCTGGTTTCTGCCTACACACGGTGACGGCCACTACCTGGGCACCACCCAGGGCGCTCGCCCGGTCACCCTCAACTATTTGAAACAAGTCGCCCAGGCCGCCGACAACCTCGGCTACCACGGCGTGCTGATTCCCACCGGCCGCTCCTGCGAAGACTCCTGGGTGATTGCCTCGGCGCTGGTGCCGTTGACCGAACGCCTGCGTTACCTGGTGGCGATTCGTCCGGGGATCATCTCGCCAACCGTCTCGGCACGCATGGCCGCCACCCTCGACCGCCTGTCCGGTGGCCGCCTGTTGATCAACGTGGTGACCGGCGGCGACCCCGACGAAAACCGCGGCGACGGCAGCTTCCTCGATCACAGCGAACGCTACGAAGTGACCGACGAATTCCTGAAGATCTGGCGCCGCGTGCTGCAAGGCGAATCGGTGGATTTCGAAGGCAAACACCTGCGCGTGCAGAACGCCAAGGCACTTTACCCACCGGTGCAGAAGCCATATCCACCGCTGTACTTCGGCGGTTCCTCGGACGCTGCCCACGACCTCGCCGCCGAACAAGTCGACGTGTACCTGACCTGGGGCGAACCACCGGCCGCCGTCGCCGAGAAACTCGCCGACGTGCGTGAGCGCGCCGCCCGCCACGGGCGCACCGTCAAATTCGGGATTCGCCTGCATGTGATCGTGCGCGAAACCGAAGAAGACGCCTGGAAAGCCGCGGCCAAACTGATCGAGCACATCAGCGACGAGACCATCGCCGCCGCGCAAAAATCCTTCTCGCGCTTTGACTCCGAAGGCCAGCGGCGCATGGCCGCCCTGCACGACGGGCGCCGCGACAACCTTGAGATCGCCCCCAACCTGTGGGCCGGCGTCGGCCTGGTACGTGGCGGCGCGGGCACGGCCCTGGTGGGCAACCCTCAGCAAGTCGCCGAGCGCATCAAGGAATACGCAGACCTGGGCATCGAAAGCTTCATCTTCTCCGGCTACCCGCACCTGGAAGAGGCGTATCGCTTTGCCGAACTGGTGTTCCCGCTGCTGCCGGAACCCTACGCCAGCCTGGCCGGGCGCGGCGTCACCAACCTCACCGGGCCGTTCGGCGAAATGATTGCCAACGACGTCCTGCCGGCAAAAGCCAAGGCCTGACCTGCCGTCTGCCGGGGCACGCCCCGGCACACCATGAGGAATACCGCGTGACAGCCAAACCCAACAGCGTCCTGCCCTCACCCTTGCAGACCGCCAAACTGCTGGCCGCCGAATTTGCCCTCACTGCCGTCGAACGCGACGAGCGCGGCGGCACACCGAAGACCGAACGTGACGCCCTGCGCCAAAGCGGCTTGCTGGCCCTGAGCATTCCCACCCAATACGGCGGCCTCGGCGCCCGCTGGAGCGAAACCCTGGAGATCGTGCGCGAATTCGCCAAGGTCGACAGCTCCATCGCCCACGTCTTCGGCTTTCATCACCTGATGCTCGCCACCGTTCGCCTGTTCTCACGCCCGGAGCAATGGCAACCCTGGTTCGAACAAACCGCGCGCAAGAACTGGTTCTGGGGCAACGCCCTCAACCCGCTGGACACGCGCACGGTGGTCAAAGCCTACAACGGCTGGCGCGAATTCTCCGGCAAGAAGAGCTTTTGCTCCGGAGCCAGCGACTCGGAAATGCTGATCGCCTCGGCGGTGGATGAAAGCGCCGGCGGCAAGCTGCTGATCGCGGCCATCCCCAGCGGGCGCAGTGGCATCACCCTGCACAATGACTGGAACAACATCGGCCAGCGTCAGACTGACAGCGGCAGCGCCAGCTTCGAACGGGTACGCGTGGAAGAGTCGGAATTGCTCCTCGATCCCGGCCCGCTGAGTACTCCCTTCGCCTGCCTGCGCCCGCTGATCGCTCAACTGACCTTCACCCATATGTTCCTCGGCATCGCCGAAGGCGCCTTTGCCGAAGCCCGGAATTACACCCTGACCGAAACCCGGCCCTGGCATAAATCCACGGTACAGGACATTCGCCAGGACCCGTACGTGCTCAACCACTACGGCGAATTCTGGGTCGCGCTGGAAGGCGTGCGCCTGCTGGTGGAACGCGCCGCCGAACTGCTGGACCAGGCCTGGGCCAAGGGCCCGAGCCTCAGTGAAAGCGAGCGCGGCGAGCTGGCCATCGCCATCGCCACGGCCAAGGTCGCTGCCACCCGCAACGGCCTGGAACTGTGCAGCCGCCTGTTCGAAGTCACCGGCGCGCGCTCCACCCACGCCTCGCTGCGCCTGGACCGGCACTGGCGCAACCTGCGCACGCAAACCTTGCACGACCCGGTGGACTACAAGCTCCACGAACTGGGGGACTGGGCGTTGAACCAGTCCCTGCCGATTCCCACGTTCTACTCCTAGAAGAGGTGCCCATGCAGCTTTTAACCTTACCGCCCTCGCCCGCTCTTGCGACCTCGATCCGCGCCACGGCCCAGGTCTTCGAAGACCCCAAATCCCAGGCGCTGCTGGCGCACATCCAGCAAGTCGCGCCCAGCGAAGCCAGCGTGTTGATCATCGGCGAAACCGGCACCGGTAAAGAGCTGGTGGCGCGCCATATCCACAACCTCAGCGCCCGGCGCAACCGGCCCTTCGTGGCCGTGAACTGCGGCGCGTTTTCCGAATCCCTGGTGGAAGCCGAGCTGTTCGGCCATGAAAAAGGCGCCTTCACCGGCGCCCTCAGTGCCAAGGCCGGCTGGTTCGAAGAGGCGGACGGCGGCACCTTGTTCCTCGATGAAATCGGTGACTTGCCGATGGCGATCCAGGTCAAGCTGCTACGGGTACTGCAGGAACGCGAAGTGGTGCGCCTGGGCTCACGCAAAAGCATTCCCATCGACGTGCGGGTATTGGCGGCCACCAACGTTCAGTTGGAGAAAGCCATCAATGCCGGGCATTTCCGCGAAGACCTGTACTACCGCCTAGACGTGGTCAGCCTCGAACTCAGCCCCCTGCGGGATCGGCCCGGTGACATCCTGCCACTGACCCGGCATTTCATCGAAGCCTACAGCCAGCGCCTGGGTTACGGCCCGATCACCATCAGCCGCGAGGCCGAGCAAAAGCTCAAAAGCTACAGCTGGCCAGGCAACATCCGCGAGCTGGAAAACGTGATCCACCACACCCTGCTGATCTGCCGCAACGGGGTGATCGAGCGCGACGACCTGCGCCTGTCGAACATGCGCATCGAGCGTCAGGACGACAGCCAGCACGGCACCGACAACAGCGCCGAAGCCCTGCTGGAACGCGCCTTTCAAAAGCTCTTCGAGGAACAGGCCGGGGCCCTGCATGAAAAGGTCGAGGATGCGCTGCTGCGCGCCGCCTACCGCTTCAGCCATTACAACCAGGTGCACACCGCCAACCTGCTGGGCCTGAGCCGCAACGTGACCCGTACCCGTTTGATCAAGATCGGCGAGCTGGCGGTGAACAAGCGACGCCCCGGCGAAAACGTACAGGGCGAGCGCATGCTGCATCTGTCAATTTAGGCGGCAGTGCAGAGCGTTGTCATGGCTGCGCTCGATGCTGCGCAGCACCTGGAACGAACCGAAGGTCACCGCCGTGGCCTGGTGGGCGCGTATCAGCGTCCAGAAATCTTCCTCACCGTGCTCAAAACACTTGAAGGCCGCTTCCCCCTCCTCGCGGGAGCGCCATTGCAGGTAGCTGAGCACCCGGCGTCCATCATCACTGACCTGCACGCTGGCATTGATAAAGCCACCATGGCCCTGGGCCAGGCGCTCGCTTTGCGATGACAGGGCCGCCACCAAAGCCGATTGCTGCTGAGGCTCGATGTGGAATTCGACCATCTGGGTAAAACTCAGACTCTTCTCTAATACCTGCATGAACATTCCCCTCTCACTGTAGGCACAATCTTGCGATTCGATGCCACGCAGGGTAAAACCTCTAGTTAAGTCAAGGTCAAGGGCTTTTTCATGGTCACCAAAGAACTCACCGTCGGCCAACTGGCAGCCCGCAGTGGCGTGGCGGTTACCGCGCTGCACTTTTATGAAACCAAGGGATTGATCAAGAGCCACCGCAACGCCGGCAACCAGCGGCGCTATCCGCGGGATGTGTTGCGCCGGGTGGTGGTGATCAAGATTGCCCAGCGTTTGGGCATTCCCCTGGCGACGATCCATGACGCGCTGCAAACCTTGCCCGATGGCCGCACGCCCAACGCTGCCGATTGGGAGCGCCTGTCTGCGCTATGGCGTGAGGACCTCGACCAGCGCATCGAAAAACTGATGTTGCTGCGGGATAAACTCAACGGCTGTATTGGCTGCGGGTGCCTGTCGCTGGAGGCGTGCCCGTTGCGCAATCACGACGACGTGCTGGGTGAGCGCGGGCCTGGGGCACAACTCTTGGAGCCGTCCACATAATGGCGGGGTAACACTCGATCAATGTGGGAGCGGGCTTGCTCGCGAAAGCGGGGTGTCAGTCGCCAGATGCAGTGGCTGATCCACCGCCTTCGCGAGCAAGCCCGCTCCCACACAAGCCCGCTCCCACATTTTGATCGCCGTCAGACTTAGAATCCCGGGGCAATCTGGCCTTTATAGCGGGTCAGGATGAACTGGCGCACTTCATCGGAGTTCAACGCCTTGGCCAGTTTCTGGATGCCAGGGTCATTGATGTTGTCCGGGCGCGCGACCAGGTACTCCACGTACAGGCTCTTGCCCTTCTCGACGATCAACGCGCTGTTGGTGTCGATCCCCGCTTCCAGGGCGTAGTTGGCAAACACGAACGCCAGGTCCACCTGGCTCACCGAGCGGGCCAGCAACGCACCTTCCAGTTCACGAATTTTCAGGTGCTTGGGGTTTTCAACGATATCCCGCGGCGTGGCAAGGGTGTTGCTCGGGTCCTTGAGCTTGATCAGGCCGGCTTCGTCCAGCAGCACCAAGGCGCGGCCAGTGTTGACCGGGTCGTTGGGGATCGACACTGTCGCGCCGTCTTTCAACTCCGAGATATTTTTGATCTTGGTCGAGTACGCGCCGAAAGGCTCGATGTGCACACCGACCACCGGCACCAGGTTGGTATTCCGGGTCTTGTTGTAGTCATCCAGGAATGGCCGGTACTGGTAGTAGTTGGCGTCGATGTTCTTCAGCGCCAGTTGCTGGTTGGGCTGGATGAAATCGGTGAAGACCTTGATTTGCAGGTCCACGCCTTCCTTGGCCAGCACCGGCTTTACGAACTCGAGGATCTCGGCGTGAGGCACGGGCGTGGCGCCGACGACCAGCGTCTCGTTGGCAACGGCATTGAAGGACAAGACAGCGGCCAAGATGGCCAGGGATTTTTTCATGGTTGCTCCGAAGGCATTAGTTATAGGAATCAACGGCGGCTGTAATGCGCCACCAAACGGTCACCGGTCATCTGCAGGGCCTGCACCAGCACCAACAGCAGCAACACGGTGACCACCATCACGTCGGTCTGGAAACGCTGATAGCCGTAGCGGATAGCCAGGTCGCCCAGGCCACCGCCACCGATCACCCCGGCCATGGCGGTGTAGTCCACCAGCACAATCGCGGTGACAGTGACCGCTGCCAGCAGCCCGCCCCGGGCTTCCGGCAACAGCGTGTGGCGGATCACCTGCCAGGTGCTGGCGCCCATGGATTGGGTGGCCTCCACCACGCCACGGTCGACTTCGCGCAAGGCGGTTTCCACCAGCCGCGCAAAGAACGGCGTACAGCCCACCACCAACGGCGGAATGGTGCCGGCCACGCCCAGGGAGGTGCCCACCAGCAAGGTAGTCACCGGGATCAGCACAATCAGCAGGATGATGAACGGCAGCGAGCGCAGCACGTTGACCACCACCGACAGCGCCCGATACACCACCAGGGTTTCGTGCAACTGGCGCTTGCCGGTGAGGAACAACAGCACCCCCAGCGGCAACCCCAGCAGCACGGTAAAACCCAGGGCCGCGCTGAGCATGCTCAGGGTTTCCAGGCAGGCTTGGCCGATGTCGGCCCAATAGATGTTTTTAAACAGCTCGGCCATGGGTCAAGACCAATCGTGACGCGGTGGCTTGGCGCCGTTGAGCAGCCAGTTGCCCACCACGTGATACTTCCAGCGCACCGGGTCATGCAGGGTATGCACCCGTGCATTGCGCCAGTGACGGTCGAAGTTGTGCTTCTTCAGGGTGGAGCGGGTGCCGCCGAGTTCGAAGAGCTTGTTGCTGGCTTCAATGGCGATTTCAGTGGTCAGTACCTTGGCTCGCGCGACAGCCAGGGAGGCGTGGGCAACGTTGTCTTCATCGGGTGCCGGGCGCGCGGCGTCCAGGGCCTTTCCGGCCCGCTCCAGCAAGGCTTCCGCCGCTTCCAGGCGAATATCCAGCGCGCCGACCTGGATGATAGTCAGCGGGTCTTCACTGGCGTTTTCCACCCCGGCATCGATCCATGGACGGGCGAATTGCCGGACGAACTGCACCGTGTCACGCAACGCGGCACGGGCGATGCCGGCATCGATGGCGGCGGTGGTCAATTGAGCGAAAGGCCCGGCCAGGGTCGGCGAATCGTAGGAGCGATGGGTAGGAAACAGATTGAACGCCGGCACCTTCAAGCCTTCGGCCAGCACCGTGCCGCTGGAGGTGGTGCGTTGGCCCATGCTGTCCCAGTCGTCGACCACCACCAGGCCTGCGGTGCCGCGCGGCACGAACGCCAATTGCGCATTCTGCTGTTCATCCAGCGCCAGCACCGCCAGCCAGTGGGCATACAGCGAACCGGTGCAATAACCCTTGCGACCGTTGATCACATAGCCATCGCCTTGCCGGCGAATGGTCGCCTGGATGTCCTGGACGTTCTTGCCGCCGGTTTCCGACAGCGCATTGGCAAACCGATGCCCTTCCAGCGCCAGGCCAAAAAAGTACGCCTGCTGCTCGGGCGTGCCTTGCAGGCGGATATCTTCCAGCAGGCAGTAATGGTTCTGCGGGATTTGCCCCAGCGAAGGGTCGGCCGCCGAGATAATCGCAATCACCTGGGCCAACACCGCGTAGGACACCTGGGCACCACCAAACTCGCGGGGCACGCTGATGCCCCACAGGCCGCTGTTGGAATACAGGTCGACGACCTCCGCAGGCACCTGGCGGGTGCGGTCGCGCTCGGCGTCCTGCTCCAGCAACACGGCAGCAACCCGGTGGGCAACGGCCAGTGCGTGGGCCTCGTCGCGGATCAACTCGGCGTGGGGCGTGTGAATCGGGTAATCGGCAGATACAGGCAGTACAGACATACAACGCTCTCGGGCGAATGGTTTGCCAGAGGCATTGCAGCTTCTGTGCCTGAGGCGCCTGGCCTTCAAACACAAGGGTTTGCTCTCGATGTACGCGCGGCAGACCGCCCTTGGCGCAGCAAACTGCCGGTTTGCTGTTGCCTGGGCAACACCTCGTCGGCTGCCCGCAAGCCACGGCGCACGTGGCCTATAGTGAAAAAGCCGTCCCTCCACTACCACCATCAAGGAGAACGATATGAGCGTTAAACCCATTCCCGAGGGCTACCACAGCATCACGCCGTACCTGGGCATCGACAAAGCCGCTGAAGCCATCGAGTTCTACAAACGAGCCTTTGGTGCCACCGAAGTCATGCGCCTGGACATGCCCGACGGCAAGATCGGCCATGCCGAACTGCGCATTGGCGATTCGGCGATCATGATGGCCTCGCCCTGTGGCGAAATGTCGTTCGGCAGCCCGGGAAAAGAACACCCCAGCGTGTGCCTGCATCTCTATGTGCAAGATGTCGACCAACAGTTCGCCCAGGCCATCAAGGCCGGCGGCACGGCGATTTCAGAACCCAAGGATCAGTTCTACGGTGACCGTTCCGGGACGCTGAAAGACCCGTTCGGGCATGTGTGGTTCCTGGCCACGCGCAAGGAGGACTTGACCGAGACGCAGGTTCGCCAGCGTGCCGAGGCGTTGTTCAAGCAAGGATGAAGTCGCCTGGGCGACGCAACCCAACGGTAGGAACTGGCTCGCCTGCGATGGCATCACCTCGGTGCGACTGATACACCGAGTTGCCTGCATCGCAGGCAAGCCAGCTCCCACCGTTGACCTGCACTGCCTGAAAGATCGGGCTTCAACACACTTCATGAACAACCCCTCCACGCTTTCCCCCTTGCCCCGGGCGCCGTGTGATTTCAGGATGCAAGCAATCATCACAAGGAGTCATTCCATGTTCGCCGGATTCCAAAAAGACCAGCGCCACGTCAACGGTGTGGACATCAGCTACCGCAAAGGCGGCGCGGGTCCCGGCCTGCTCCTGCTGCACGGGCACCCGCAGACCCACGTCATCTGGCACAAGGTCGCCGAGCAACTGGCCGAACACTTCACCGTGGTCGCCGCCGACCTGCGCGGTTATGGCGACAGCAGCAAGCCCGCCGCCATTGACCATCACACCAATTATTCAAAACGTGAAATGGCCCGCGACGGCGTCGAGCTGATGAAAGCCCTGGGCTTCGACGAGTTCTCGGTGCTGGCCCACGACCGTGGCGCCCGCGTCGCCCATCGCCTGGCCCTGGACCACCCCAAGGCCGTGCAGCGCATGGTGCTGCTGGACATCGCACCAACCCTGTCCATGTACGCCCAGACCGACGAAGCCTTTGCCCGCGCCTACTGGCACTGGTTCTTCCTGATCCGCCCGGCGCCGTTGCCCGAGAGCCTGATTGAAGGCAACCCGGAACTCTACCTGCGCAGCGTCATGGGCAGCCGCAGTGCCGGGCTCAAGCCGTTCACCGATGAAGCCTTCGCCGAATACCTGCGTTGCCTGAAACTGCCCGGCACCGCCACCGGGATCTGCGAGGACTATCGCGCCGCCGCCGGCATCGACCTTGAGCACGACCGCGCCGATATCGACAAGGGCAACCACCTGGAGCTGCCGCTGCTGGTGATGTGGGGCGCCGAAGGCACCGTCGGGCGCTGCTTCGAACCCCTCAAGGAATGGCAGAAAGTCGCGACCGACGTACGTGGCAAGGCCCTGCCGGCCGGCCACTACATCGCAGAAGAAATCCCTGAAGTGCTGCTCGGCGAAGTCCTGACCTTCCTTCGCTGAGCCTTTATGAACCGCTGACCTGACCGATCCCGCCCCGCAGGCTTGAAACAGCCTGCGACGGGATCTGCTTGCCCAAAAAACGTCTCGAGATAATAAAAATGACAATCAGAAAACTGCTGGGAACCCTGTATGTGCAGGTGATCATCGCCATTGTGCTGGGCGTGTTGATCGGCAACCACTGGCCTCAGGTGGGCATCGACCTCAAGCCGTTGGGCGACGGGTTTATCAAGCTGATCAAGATGATCATCGGCCCGATCATCTTCTGCACCGTGGTCTCCGGCATCACCAGCATGCACGACGTGAAGCAGGTGGGCCGCGTCGGCGGCAAGGCGCTGCTGTACTTTGAGATCGTCTCCAGCATCGCCCTGGTAATCGGCATCCTCGCCGCGCACCTGCTGCACCCCGGCGTGGGTTTCAATATCGACGTGAAGACCCTCGACACCTCCGCCATCGCCGGTTTTGTCGGCCAGGCCGAACACGGCGAAGGCGTCACCGGGTTCCTGATGCATGTGATCCCCACTACCTTCTTCGACGCCTTCTCCAAAGGCGAAATCCTCCCGGTACTGTTTGTGTCGGTGCTGTTTGGCCTCGGGCTGGTGATGATCGGCGAGAAGGGCCGGCCCCTGGTCGGCGTGATCAACCAGGCCAGCGAAGTGTTCTTCCGCATCGTCGGGATGATCAGCCGCGTCGCGCCGATCGGGGCCTTCGGGGCCATCGCCTTCACCATCGGCAAATACGGCCTGGGCTCGCTGCTGCCGCTGTTGAAACTGGTGGGTACGTTCTACGTCACCGCGTTTTTCTTCGTCGCCGTGGTGCTGGGCAGCATCGCCCGGTATGTGGGGTTCAGCATCTTCAAGCTGCTGACGTACATCAAGGCTGAACTGTTGATCGTGCTGGGCACCAGCTCCTCCGAATCGGCCCTGCCGCAACTGATCCAGAAACTTGAAAGCCTTGGCGCGTCCAAAGGCGTGGTGGGGATCGTGGTGCCCACCGGCTACACCTTCAACCTGGACGGCACCAACATCTATATGACCCTGGCGGTGCTGTTCCTGGCCCAGGCGACCAATATCGACCTGACGCTGGAGCAACAACTAACCCTGCTGGCGGTGGCGATGCTTACCTCAAAAGGCGCCGGGGCGGTGGTGGGCGCAGGTTTTGTCGCGCTGGCCGCCAGCCTCGCGGTGGTGCCGACGGTGCCGGTGGCGGCGATGGTGCTGATCCTGGGTGTGGACCGGTTCATGGCTGAATGCCGCTCACTGACCAACATCATCGGCAATGCCGTGGCGGCGCTGGTGGTGGCGGCGTGGGAAGGTGAACTGGATCGCGAGAAAATGGCGCCCATCGCCCTCAAGCACGGCCGCCACGCACGGGCCGCCGCCCAGGCGAAGATCGCCGCCGAGTAACCCTTAAACACCAATCCCCTGTGGCGAGGGAGCTTGCTCCCGCTGGGCTGCGCAGCGGCCCCAAGATCTTTGGGAGCGCTACGCACTCCAGCGGGAGCAAGCTCCCTCGCCACAGCAAGCTCCCTCACCACAGAAGCTCCCTTGCCACAGCAAGCTCCCTCACCACAGAAACTCCTTCGCCATACCGGTGCTATTCTGGCGGTTCATGCCGCCATGCCTGTTTCTGATGAACAACAAGAAAGATACCGTGCCCCTACCTGAAGACCTGCGGGTATTCCTGACCGTGATCCGCAAGGCCGGCTTTGCTGCGGCTGCCGACGAGCTGGGTTTGTCCCCGGCCTACGTCAGCAAGCGTATCCAGATTCTCGAAACCACCCTCGCCACCCGCCTGCTGCACCGCACCAGCCGCCGTATCGCCCTGACCGAAGACGGTGAGCGCGTGCAGCGCTGGGCCGTGCGGATTCTCGAAGACTTCCAGCAGTTGTCCGACGAGCTTTCCGACGCCCACGACAGCCCGCGCGGCCACCTGCATTTGTGCAGCAGCTTCGGTTTCGGTCGTAACCATGTGGCACCGGCCTTGTCGCTATTGGCCGAACAATACCCGGACCTGGAGATTCGCCTGGACCTGTTCGACCGGGTGGTGGATATCGTCAGCGAGGGTTTCGACCTGGAGATTCGCGTGGGCGACGACATCCCCGGGCAACACATCGGTCGCCGGCTGGTGAGTAACCGGCGGGTGCTGTGTGCGGCGCCCGCCTACCTCGAACGCCGTGGTGTGCCGCAGCACTTGAGCGACCTGGAACAGCACGACTGCCTGGTGCTCAAGGAGCGCGACAACGCGTTTGGCATCTGGCACCTGGAGCGCGATGGCGTGCAGGACAGCGTGCGCGTGCGCGGGCCGTTGTCGTCGAATAACGGCGAGATCGTTTTGCAATGGGCCCTGGACGGGCGCGGCGTGTTGCTGCGTTCGATGTGGGATGTGAAACCGCTGCTGGAGCAAGGGAAACTGGTGCAGGTGCTGCACGACTACACCCAGAGCGCCAACGTGTGGGCGGTGTACCCGACGCGGCTGGCCTACTCCGGGAAGTTGCGGGCGTGTGTGGAGTTTTTGCAGGAGCACTTCAAGGGGTTGTCGATTTAGCGTGCCGGGTTTGAGTACATATCCGTTGCTGCGGTAACGGCCGCTGACGGTTCTGCTCTTACAGCGGCCTACCGGCCGGCTTGAGTGTCGTAGAGCAAAAAGCCAAATCAAAAGCGGGCAC
>NZ_JACAPT010000025.1:19822-63383 GCF_013385565.1 Pseudomonas sp. E6002
CACTCAAGCCGGCCGGGAGGCCGCTGGGCTCTTGATTTTGATCTGACTGCCCCATCCAGCCCGAGGCCGAACGCAGGCAGTGCGCAGCAGCCAACCTGCAACTACAGCCCCATCACCCGAGCCAAGGATTGGCCGCCAAATGCTCACGCTCAAACGCCTTGATCTGCTCACTGCGCTGCAACGTCGTGCCAATAGCATCCAACCCCAACAACAACGCAGTCTTGCGCAACGTATCGATCTGGAACGCAATCACCTGCCCGTCCGCCAAAAGGATCTCCTGCGCCTCCAGGTCCACACTGATCTGCGCCTGCTCAGGCTGACTCACCATCTGCCCCAACCGCTGCAACACCGCCTCCTCCAGCGTGATCAACAACACCCCGTTACGCTGGCAGTTGTCATAGAAAATTCCCGCAAAGCTGCTGCCGATCAACGCGCGAATGCCCATCTGCTTCAAGCCCCACACCGCATGCTCCCGGCTGGAACCACAGCCGAAGTTCGGCCCCACTACCATAAAACTCGCGCCCTGCCAGGCCGGCTGGTTCAGCACAAATTGCGGGTCAGGCTCCCCCGAGGGCAAAAAGCGCAAATCAAAGAACAACCCGCGGTCCAGCCCGTTGCGGTCGATGCCCTTGAGAAACTGCTTGGGCATGATCACGTCGGTGTCGATATTGGCCGCCAGCATCGGCGCCGCCTTGCCGGTGATCCGAGTGAAGGGTTGCAAGCTCATGTGCGGTCTCCAAAGTGGCGAATATCCGTCAGCCGGCCAGTGATGGCCGCAGCGGCGACCATGGCCGGGCTCATCAGGTGCGTGCGGGCACCCGCACCCTGGCGGCCTTCGAAATTGCGGTTGGTGCTGGAGGCGCAGCGGTCGCCCGGCTCCAGCACGTCGTCGTTCATCGCCAGGCACATCGAGCAGCCCGACTGGCGCCATTCAAACCCGGCGTCGATAAAGATCGCGGCAAGGCCTTCGGCTTCGGCCTGGTCACGCACTTCGGTGGAGCCCGGCACGATCATCGCCCGCACATGGTCGGCCACGTGCTTGCCGCGCACCACGCTGGCGGCGTCGCGCAGGTCTTCGATGCGGGCGTTGGTGCAGGAGCCGATAAACGCGTGGCTGATCACAATGTCGCTCAACGGCATGCCCGCTTCCAGGCCCATGTAGTTCAAGGCACGGCGCATGTCCTGGCGCAGGATCAGGTCGCTGATGTCTTGCGGGTCCGGCACGCGGGCACCGATGGGCGCGGCCTGGTCGGGGCTGGTGCCCCAGGTGACCATCGGCTCAAGGGCGCTGGCATCCAGCTGCACTTCGAGGTCGAACACCGCGTCGGCATCCGAGTGCAGTTGGCGCCAGCCCACCAGGGCGCGTTCCCACAACTCGCCCTTCGGCGCGCGTGGCTTGCCCTTGAAGTAGGCGAAGACTTTTTCATCCGGCGCCATGAACGCTCCACGTGCGCCGGCTTCCACCGCCATGTTGCAAATGGTCATGCGCGCCTCGACGCTCAAGGCATCGATGGTCGACCCACAAAACTCAATGGCGTAGCCGGTGGCTCCCGAAGCGCCGATCTTGCCGATCAGCGCCATGATCACGTCCTTGGAGGTCAGCCCACGGGCCAGTTCGCCGTCCACGGTCACACGCAGGCTTTTCAGACGCTTGTAGACCAGGGTTTGCGAGGCCAGCAAATGCTCGATTTCCGAGGTGCCAATGCCAAAGCCGAACGCGCCCAAGGCACCGTAGGTGGTGGTGTGGCTGTCGCCGGCGGCGATTACCATGCCCGGCAGGATAAAACCCTGTTCCGGGGCGATCACGTGTTCGATGCCCTGGCGCTTGTCGAGGATATCCAACAGCTCGATCCCGAAATCCCGGCAGTTTTCCGCCAGGTACGACACCTGGCGCGCACCGCCCGCATCCGGCATGGTCGCGATGCGCTTGGGCGTGGTGGGGTTCACATGGTCGACCACCGCCAACGCCGTACCGGGCCGCCACACACCACGGCCCGCCTCGCGCAAGCCGCTGAAAGCTTGCGGGCTGGTGTATTCATTGATCACCTGGCGGTCGATGTACAGCAGCACATGGCCCTGGTCATCCAGGCGGCACACCGTGTGGGAATCGATGTGTTTGTCGTAGAGGGTTCTGGCAGAAGTCATTATGGGGCTCGCTCAACGGTATGCCCCCATCATAGGCAGCGCCCCCGCCCCATCAATCCCGCCTTGGTGATGGCTCGGAACATGTTTCGTGTTGCATGAGTGCGTATCTGAAACATTTACTTTCATATCCGCCTTAGGGTTTTGCGTTTCTCATCCGTCTTAACTTAGATACAGCCGCTCGCGTCAGCAAAAGCTACGGGTGGCGTTTTCCGGGCCTTTACCGCCTCCCTCCGATCAAGACCCTCATTCACATGTCGAAGAAGTCACGCTCAAAACTCTGGTTTCTCGTGCACAGCTGGCTGGCATTGCCCATCTGGTTCTTTGTGCTGATCGTCTGCGTCACCGGCACCCTGGCGGTGGTCAGCCAGGAGATCGTCTGGCTGGCCAACCCGGACATCCGCGCCAGCAAGCCGTCGGACGATGCCGAACCGCTCACCTACGACCAGGTGATCGGCGCCATCAAGCGCGCCGAACCCCAGGTGATCGTCGAATCCCTGAGCCGCCCGGACGAATCGCACTTCGCCCTCAGCGCCGACCTCAGCTACCCCGACGGGCGCTCGCTGGAGGTCTACGTCAACCCATACACCGGGGTGATCCAGGGCATCAGCCCATCGTTCAACTTCCAGCAATTTACCCGTGCCCTGCATGGCTGGTGGCTGGTGCCTTTCACCAATGGCTACAGCTGGGGCTGGTACCTGGTCTCGCTGCTGGGCTTGCCGCTGCTGGCCTCGCTGGTCACCGGCCTCGTGGTCTACAAGCGTTTCTGGAAAGGTTTTTTCAGGCCGACCCTGCGCATTCGTCACGGTGCGCGGATTTTCTGGGGCGACTTCCACCGGTTGAGCGGCATCTGGTCGATCTGGTTTATCGCGGTGATTTCCATCACAGGCACCTGGTTCCTGATCCAGGCGATCCTGGGTGATAACCAGATCACCATTTCCAGCGAGCCGATCGTCCCGGCGATTGCCCGCGACAAAGTGCCGATGTCCGCCCCGGGCGTACCGGCGCCCATGATTCCCCTGGACGAGGCGATCAACATCGCCACCCAGCGCATTCCCGGGCTTGAGGCCAGCTTCGTGAGCCTGCCCAGCAACGCCTACAGCCACCTGCGCATCGGCGGGCGTGGCTGGTACCCGCTGATGTTCCAGACCGCGGAAATCAACCCGTACAACGGCGAAATCGCCGCCTCGCACCTGCTGTCCGACCGTTCGGCCCTGGAGTTCGTCACCGAATCCATGCGCCCGTTGCACACCGGGGACTTTGGCGGGATCTGGATCAAGCTTATCTGGGCCTTCTTCGGCCTGGTGCTGAGCATGATGGTCTTGAGCGGCTTGCTGATCTGGACCAAACGCACGGCCCTGGCCACCCTCAATGCGCTGAAACGCGAAGCCAAGGCAGCCCGTCAACCGGCGAAAACCCAGGCCTTGCAGGCTGAGACCACGGAGGCCACCCCATGAACAAGGCCATGACGGTTCAACCCCCCTCGCCCCTGCGGGCCTTCTGGCTCAAATGGCGCTTCCACATCAATATCCTGCTGTTGCTGGTGCCCCTGGGCTTCATGCCCAAGTACTTTGCCGACGCGGCCCTGTTTCGCGGCGACAGCGGCCTGGGCGAACGGGAGATCGGCGAAGTACAGGTCGGCCCCTGGAGCCTGAAGCTCGCCGAGCTACGCAACGAGCCGCCGCGCCCGGACCCGGCAGGCCCGATGAAATCCTTCAACGCTGCCCTGTGTGCCACGTGCATCGACCAGGTCAAGGCGACCTACCTGCGTATCGGCAAGCCTCGCAGCCTGCGGGCGGCCGGGGTGATTTTCTTCGGCACCCCATACCGCATGGGCGCCGCGTTGCCGATCCCTGAGCGCACCCCGCTGGACGCCGAAGTGTGGATCACCATGGAAGGCTGGGACGGCGCCATGCACCAGGCCTCCATTCCCTTGAGCCAGGCATCGCCGGCCACCATCGACTGGCTGAAAAAACGAGGAGTTAAACCATGACTTTGCCGCAACTGGCCCGCACCGTTGGCGCGCTGATCCTCAGTGCCGGTTTCAGTACCGTCGCCCTCGCCCACAACCCGATGTGCGAATGCAAGGAAATCGCCGGCGAGCAGATCCAGTGCACCGGTGGTTTCTCCGATGGCAGCGGTGCCCCCGGCGTGACCCTGGATGTGATCGGCTACGACGAGACCATCCTGGTGCCAGGCAAGCTGGGAGAAGACTCGAAGCTGACCTTCAAGAAACCCTCCGCCGAGTTCTACGTGTTGTTTGATGCCGGCCCCGGCCACGTGGTGGAAATCGACCAAGCGGATATCCAGCCCCAATGAGCCGTACAACCCAAGTCGTGCGCCCGGCCGGTGCCGGGCACGAAACCCTGTATGTCCTGCTGTTGTGCCTGATCATCCTCGCCGTTGCCGGCACGGTGGTGGCCTTGCGCGGTGAAAGCCAGGAGATCGCCGCCGTGCCCAGCCACCAACTGGACGCCCGCCGCGACCTCAGCGCCGCCGAGCAAGGCATCTACGCCGACCTGCGGGTGACCCTGGATGAAATCCACTTGCTGCAGGAGGAACACAGCGCCCTGCCGACGCCTGAACAGCTGGCCGAAGAGGGCTTCGCGCCCTTCGCCCAGGACGCCAGTTCGGTGAGCCGTGGCGACCACCGCTGGCAGTTGCTGGACGCGGCCTATCTGGGCCTGAGCCAGACGCCGGACCTCAGCGGTTCGCTGTTGATGCGCATCCGCGGCGCCGAGCCGGATATCTGGCTCAACCGCAGCGCCCACCTCACCGCCCCCACCGACCTCACTGACCAGGCGCTGATCAGCGCGGGCTGGCAGCAGGTAGTCGCGCAATTCGATGCCGGTGTCACCCGCCAGCATCGTCACTGAATTCACGTTGCAGCCGAGAGAAGACCATGTCTATTTCATCTCCATTATTACGTCTGGTGCTGGTCGGCCTGATCACCGTGCTGCTGGCCCCGTTCGCCAGTGCCGACCCGGCAAAGCGCCTGCGCATCGGCATCACCCTGCACCCGTATTACAGCTACGTCGCCAATATCGTCGGCGACAAGGCTGAAGTTGTCCCGCTGATCCCGGCCGGTTTCAATCCCCATGCCTACGAACCCCGCGCCGAAGACATCAAACGCATCGGCACCCTTGATGTGATCGTGCTCAACGGCGTCGGCCATGACGATTTCGCCGACCGCATGATCGCCACCAGCGAGCGCCCGGACATCCCGGTGATCGAGGCCAACGCCAACGTGCCGCTGCTGGCCGCCACCGGCAACGCTGCGCGCGGTGCGGGCAAGGTGGTCAACCCGCACACCTTCCTGTCCATCAGCGCCTCGATTGCCCAGGTGAACAACATTGCCCGGGAACTGGGCAAACTCGACCCGGACAACGCCAAGACCTACACCCAGAACGCCCGCGCCTACGGCAAGCGCCTGCGCCAGATGCGCGCCGACGCCCTGGCCAAGCTCACCAGCGCGCCCAACCCCGACCTGCGGGTGGCCACCGTGCACGCGGCATATGACTACCTGCTGCGGGAATTCGGCCTGGAAGTCACCGCCGTGGTGGAACCGGCCCACGGCATCGAGCCGAGCCCCAGCCAGTTGAAGAAGACCATCGACCAACTGCGGGAACTGGACGTGAAAGTGATCTTCTCGGAGATGGATTTCCCGTCCAGCTACGTCGACACCATCCAGCGTGAATCCGGGGTGAAGCTGTACCCGCTGTCGCATATTTCCTATGGCGACTACAGCGCGGAAAAATACGAAGTGGAAATGACCGGCAACCTCAACACCGTGGTGCGGGCGATTCAGGAGTCCGGGGCATGACGGCGGCTGAACACCTGAGTGTGGCCAGCGTTGGCCCGACCGTCGACTTCGATAACGTCGCGCTGACCCTGGGCCGTACGGTGATCCTCGATGCAGTGAGTTTCCAGGTGCAGCCCGGCAGCATCCATGCGCTGGTGGGCCCCAACGGCGGCGGCAAAAGCTCGCTGATCAAGACCCTGCTGGGGCAAACGCCGCACCAGGGCCAGTTGAGCCTGCATTGGCCGGATGCACCCGGCACCATCGGCTACGTGCCCCAGGCGCTGGAGTTCGACCGGGGCTTGCCGATGACCGTCGACGATTTCATGGCCGCGATGTGCCAGCGGCGTCCGGCGTTTCTCGGGCTGTCCAAACATTACGCCGCCGCGATTGGCGACGCACTGGAACGGGTCGGCATGCAGGACAAGCGCAAGCGGCGCATGGGTGCGCTGTCTGGCGGTGAACGCCAGCGGGTGCTGTTGGCCCAGGGCTTGATCCCGGCACCGCAATTGCTGGTGCTGGACGAACCGATGTCGGCGCTGGACGAAGCCGGGATCCAGGTGTTCGAGCGGCTGCTGAACGACTGGCGCCAGGCCGGGATCACCGTGCTGTGGATCGAACACGACCTGGAAGCCGTCGGCCGCCTGGCCGATCGCGTCACCGGCCTGAACCGCCGTGTGCTGTTCGACGCCACGCCGAAAGAGGCACTGACCCCGGACCGCCTGCTGACCCTGTTCTCCACCCACCCACGGAGCCCGGCCTTATGAGCTATGAAGCCTTTCGTCTGATGGTCCAGGGCTGGGCGTCTTCCGGGTATCTGCCGGAAGCGCTGGCCTATGGATTTGTAGTCAACGCCCTGCTCGCCGGCCTGCTGATCGGCCCGGTGCTGGGTGGTTTGGGCACCCTGGTGGTGGTCAAGCGCTTTGCGTTCTTTTCCGAAGCCGTGGGCCATGCCGCACTGACCGGCGTGGCCGTGGGCATTCTGCTGGGGGAACCGTATACCGGGCCTTACGGCAGCCTGTTCGGCTACTGCCTGCTGTTCGGGATCCTGCTCAACTACTTGCGCAACCGCACCGGCCTGGCGCCGGACACGCTGATCGGCGTATTCCTCTCGGTGTCCCTGGCCCTGGGCGCGAGCCTGCTGCTCATTCTGGCGGGCAAGATCAACGTGCACATTCTCGAAAACGTGCTGTTCGGCTCGGTGCTGACCGTCAACGGCAATGACCTGTTGGTGCTGGCGATTGTCGGCGCGCTGGTGATGGCCCTGGCCCTGCCGCTGTACAACCGCATCATGCTCGCCAGCTTCAACCCGCAGTTGGCGGCGGTGCGCGGGGTGGCGGTGAAGACCCTGGACTACCTGTTCGTGATCCTGGTGACCCTGATCACCGTGGCGGCGGTCAAGGTCATCGGCGCGATCCTGGTGGGTGCGTTGCTGGTGATTCCGGCGGCCGCCGCACGCCTGTTGAGCCAGTCGCTCAAGGGCTTCTTCTGGATCTCGGTGGTGATCGCCACCGTCAGCACCCTGTGCGGGATCCTGCTGCCGATCATCTTCGACCTGCCGATTCCGTCCGGTGCCGCGATCATCCTGGTAGCCGGTATCGCCTTCGCCCTCGCCGCCATCGCCCGCGGCACGGTCCCCAGCCTGAAAGGGAATCTTGGATAATGCGCCCGATGTTTCGACCACTGCTTCTGGCCCTGGCCATCGCCACACCGGCATTCGCCGCCGACGGCGTCAAGCCACTACAGATCACCGCCAACCAAGGCGTTGGCCATGCTGCCTTGAACCAGGCCAAGGCGACAAAACCGGTGAAAGTCCTCGCCGCCTTGCCGATCACCTATGGCTTGGCGCAGGTGTTGCTCAAAGGCACTGATGTGCAGCTTGAGCGCGCGGCACCGGCCAACCTGCCCGGCTCGCGGCAAGTCGCCTATTTCACCGGGCGCGGTGCGCAGGCGCTGAACACCCTGGCGCTGGACGCCGATGCAGCCATCGGCCTGCGCTCGCTGTGGCCCGACGACCCGCTGTACCCGGTGGCCCGGCGCAGCAATATCCGCATCGTCGAAGTCGACGCCGCGCGCCCGGTGGACGGCGGCTTGCCGGGGATTGCCGTGCAGCCGGGCGCCACCGACGGCCTGAACAGCCAGCCGTGGCAAGCCAGCAACAACATGGGGCGCATGGCCGATGTGATGGCCGCCGACCTGAGCCGCCTGGCGCCCGAGGCCAAGCCGCAGATCGAAGCCAACCTGGCCGCGCTCAAGCAACGCCTGCTCAAGCTCACCGCCGACAGCGAAGCGCGACTGGCCAAGGCCGATAACCTGACGGTGGCCAGCTTGAGCGATCACTTTGGTTATCTCGTCAGTGGCTTGAACCTGGAACTGGTCAGCACCGATGCAAGGGCGGATACCGAGTGGACACCCGAGGCGTTGCAGCAACTGAGCGAAGGCTTGAAGGAGAATGAGGTGGCCGTGGTGCTGCATCACCGCAAGCCAAGCGATGCAGTGCAGGCGGCGGTCACGGCGGGCGGGGCGAAGTTGCTGGTGCTGGGCACCGATGGCGCCGACCCGGTGGCGGAACTGGAAGGCAATGTGGATCAGGTGATCAAGGCGCTGTAACGCGCCTCTCACCGGCGAAACACAGTAAATGTGGGAGCGGGCTTGCTCGCGAATGCGGTGTGACAGTCAACACATACGGTGACTGAAACAACGCCTTCGCGAGCAAGCCCGCTCCCACATTTGAGTCGGTGTTATGCCCGAGGTCCGGGTCAGCCGGCAAGTGCCTGGCTATCCATCTTCTGGCGCAAGCTCAGCGGACGCATGTCGGTCCACACTTCTTCGATGTAGGCCAGGCACTCTTTCTTCATCCCGCTCTTGCCCACGGTGCGCCAGCCTTCCGGCACGGCCTTGTAGTCGGGCCAGATGGAATATTGTTCTTCATGGTTGACCACTACCTGAAACAGGATGTCTTCGCGGTCGAATACTGAGGTCATTGCTGTTCTCCGTCGGGGTAAGGCTGGCTGCGCACCACGCACAGCTGATGTAAGAAGGAACGTGCCAGCCCGATAAAAAATTAGAGGCTGGTGACCGACGCCGCCAGGGCGCGACCAAAAATCTCGGCCACACGGTCGATTTCTGCGGCAGTAATCACCAGCGGTGGCAGGAAACGCACGACGCTGCCGTGTCGCCCGCCCAGTTCGAGAATCAAGCCGCGCTTGAGGCATTCACGCTGCACCAGCGGCGCCAGTTGGCGATGCACCGGCGGGTGGCCCTGGGCATCAGGCGCACCGGCGGGGTCCACCAGTTCCACACCGAGCATCAGCCCACGGCCACGAATGTCTCCCAACTGCGGGAAGTCGCGCTGCAGGATGCGCAGGTGTTCGCCGAGGCGCTCGCCCATGGCGGCCGCGTGGGCGGGAATGTCGTGGTCCTTGAGGTAACGCATCACCGCCGAGCCGGCCGCCATGGCCATCTGATTGCCACGGAAGGTCCCGGCATGGGCGCCCGGCAACCAGGTGTCGAGCCAGTCGCGATACACCACCACCGCCAGCGGCAGGCTGCCGCCGATGGCTTTGGACAGCACGACCACGTCCGGGACAATGCCGGCATGTTCGAAGGCAAACATCTTGCCGGTGCGACCAAAGCCGCTCTGGATTTCGTCGACAATCAACGCCACACCAGCCTGCTCGGTAATGCGCCGCAGGCCGCGCAGCCAGTCGAGATCAGCCGGGATCACGCCGCCCTCGCCTTGCACCACCTCGACGATCACCGCCGCCGGCAGCAATACACCGGCCTCGGGATCGTTGAGCAGGTTTTCCAGATAATGCAGGTTGACCTTGACCCCTTCCGCGCCGCCCAGCCCGAACGGGCAACGGTAGTCATACGGGAATGGCAGGAATTGCACGCCATTGCCGAGCAACGCGCCCAGTGGCTTCTTCGGCCCCAGGCTGCCCATCAGGCTCAGGGCGCCTTGGCTCATGCCGTGATAACCGCCCTGGAATGACAACACCGTGCTCCGCCCGGTGGCGGTGCGCACCAGTTTCAGCGCGGCTTCCACCGCATCGGTGCCGGTGGGGCCGCAGAACTGGATCTTGGCTTCCCGCGCCAGCGCCGGCGGCAGCAGGCCGAACAGGTCCTGCACGAATTGGTCCTTGACCGGCGTGGTCAGGTCCAGGGTGTGCAACGGCAATTCATCGCTCAGCACCTGGCGAATGGCATCGATCACCACCGGGTGGTTGTGCCCCAGCGCCAGGGTGCCGGCACCGGCCAGGCAATCGATAAAGCTGCGTCCTTCGACGTCCTCGACATAGATCCCGCGGGCGCGCTTGAGCGCCAGGGGAATGCGCCGTGGGTAGCTGCGGGCATTGGATTCCTGCTGGCGCTGGCGGGCCAGCAGCGGGGTTTCATCGAACTGGTAAAGCGTTTCCGCAGGGACCGCCTGGGTCTCTTCGATACGGCTGGTAGCGACTGACATCTCTCGATCCCTCAATACGCTGATGATGGTGACCAAACTGCCCACCCGTTGGCGCCAGGCCCAAGGGCCGCGCACGGATTTCCTGTTCTGGAAACGCATCAGCGAAGGGAGGATTTACACCTGTGGTCGTTAAAAACAGCTTTAGCGGATTTACCCGGCCACCCCGGTGTATTTTTCATTCAACGCATACAGGATCGCGCAGGTCTGCGCATCCAGCCGCCCACTGTAGTCAGAGGGCCGAAAATGCATCTGGAACGCACGGACACGTTGCTGGAAACCCAGGCGATTTTTCGCCGGGGCATAACCGTAGCGCTGGAACGCCCGCTCCACCTCAACCTCTGGCGGCAGGCCGATGTCGAACCGACGTTGATAGGCCATCTTGGCCACCTCTTCATACCAGGCCCCCACGCCCGCCTCGAACAGGCAGCGCCATGGCAAGCGGGGGCCGGGGTCGCTCTTGCGCCAATAGGCAATGTCGGAATGCCCGAGGATGTCGGTAGGACCGATCGCCGGGTAACGCACCTGAATGTCACGAATCAAGGCGATCAACACGTCAATCTGCTCTGCGCCATACGCCGGGAAGGTCAACACACCGGCGTCATCCCGGGCCTGGTTGACGATTTCAATGCCGATGGAGCGGCTGTTGAGGTTATCGCGCCCGGCCCAGTGGCTGGTGCCGGCGTGCCAGGCGCGTTGCGCTTCGTCCACCAGGCGAAATACCCGCAACTCGTCATAGCCGGCGGCGCGGTAGCTGGCGTCATGGGGATCGGCCAACAGGTAGTGGGCACTGAAACCGTCGCGGGTCAGTGCACGCAATGACGAGGCAAAGGGCGCGGCGGTGTAATGCACAATCACCTGGCGCACGGCCTGGCCATTGCGCTCATTGAAGTCGTTTGCGGGATACGTGGAATCGATAACCAACATAGGGGATGTCCTTTTCAACACAGGCCGAGTCATTCAGCCGGTTCAAACACAAAAAAATGACCGCCATCCTGAAGCGTTGCGCTTGAGGATGGCGGTAGCTATGTGTGCTGTGAAAAGAAGGTTTCAGCGCCGCAACGGCATGCCCAGGTCGACGCGCATGCCATCGGCCTGGCTGTCGAATTTCAGGGAGCACGAGCAGCGCTGCACGATGGCCTGGACGATCGCCAACCCCAGGCCGCAACCCGGGCTGTTGCCGTTGCGCCAGAAGCGCTGGGTCAAGTGTTGCAAGTCTTCGCTGGAAATCGGCGCGCCATGGTCACGCACCCGGAACACCACATTGTCGCCAGCGCTGGACACACTCAGCTCCACCCGGGTATCGGCCGGGGTGTGGCGCAGCGCGTTGTCCAGCAGGTTGCGCAGGGCGGCGACGGCCAGGCCCACCGGCATTTCCAAAGGTTTTTCGGACAAACCGTCTGCGAGGATCAGGTCAATACGCTGATTGTCGCCGCCGTTGGCATCCTGGATCGCCAGTTGCGCAACTTGCTCGGCACTCGATTGCAGGCCGTCATCAAACGACAGGCTGCCTTCGACCCGCGCCAGCAGCAGCAACTGCTCAAGGGTGCGGTGCAAGCGGTCGGCGCCCTCTTCAGCATGGGCCAGGGACTGGTCACGGGCGGCGCCTTCGGTCATGCGCGCCACTTGCAGGTGGGTCTTGATCGCGGTCAACGGGCTGCGCAGTTCGTGGGCCGCGTCACCGGTCAAGCGGCGTTCGCGTTCGATGGTCTTGGCGATGCGTTGCAGCAACTGGTTCTGGGTGTCGAGCAGTGGCTTGAGTTCGCTGGGCAGCGGGCTGATCTGCAACGGTTCGAGGGAGTCGGCACTGCGGCGCATCAAGGCGTCACGCATGCGGTTGAGCGGCAACAGGCTCTGGCCGATCCCCAGCCACAACAGGCACAGGCAGCCCAACAATGCCACGCCCACCGGCACCGAGGCGGCCAGCAGGATCGACAGGTTCAACGCTTCACGCTCCACCTGCCGGTCGGCGGTGGTGATAAACAAATCGCCACGGGACAGGGTAAAGCTGCGCCAGCCCACGCCATCAATCATCTGGTCGCGAAAGCCGCTCTTGCGCGACTCCAGGCCCTGGTCCGGCGTGGTGTGGCTGCGGGCCAAAACCACGCCGCGCAAGGAACTGACCTGGCACGCCATACCGCCTGGCACATTCAATTGTTCGGCGCTGAAGTGCGCGCCCTCCCCCGTGCTGGAGAGGCCGGGCATCTGCTCCATCAGCCCCGCCACCATGCGCGCCGACGCCACCAGGCGCTGGTCGAGGGAGAACATCATCTGGTTGCGCAGGTCGTTGAGCATCCACGCGGCGGCCAGGACCCAGATCAGCACGAAGGCTGCGCCGAGCTTGAAGGTCAGCCGCAGGCGCAGGCTCATCACGAAGCGTCCTCTCCACCGTCAGCCGGGCCCAGGCGATAGCCCAGGCCGCGCACGGTTTCGACGATGCCGTTGCCGAGTTTGCGCCGCAGGTGGTGGATGTGCACGTTGAGGGCGTTGCTTTCCAGTTCGTCGTTCAGGCCGTAGACGCTGTCCTTGAGCTGCTCGCTGGAGAGCACCCGGCCGCGGTTCTGCAACAGGGCCTGCAACAGCGCCTGCTCGCGGCGGGACAGGTCCACCGACTCACCGCCCAGCAACGTTTCGCGGCTGCTGGGGTTGTAGGTCAGGCGCCCGTGCTCGATCAGGTTGACGCTGCGGCCGGCTACCCGGCGCAACAGGGTGTGCAGGCGTGCGGCGAGTTCGCGCAGGTCGAAGGGCTTGAGCAGGTAGTCGTCGGCACCGGCCTGCAGGCCGTCGACGCGGTTGGTCACCGAATCCCGTGCGGTCAGGATCAGCACTGGAATCTCCAGGCCCTGGCTGCGCAGTTGCTGCAACAGCTTCAAGCCGTCTTCATCCGGCAGGCCGAGGTCGAGTACCATCACGTCGAATTCCGCCACCTTGAGCATCGCCCGGGCAGCCGCAGCCGTGCCGACGCGCTCGACCGTCAGGCCCTGGGCGCTGAGCCCGGCAACAATGCCGCTGGCGATCAGCTCGTCGTCTTCACAGACCAGTACGTGCATGGTGAACCCTTTGCAAAATGTGAGGGTGATTAAAAAGGCAGTGGATTAAGCGTGCATTATGCCGCCAACGCCAAGAATCCCGGATAATCGCTTCTTTCTAGGATAGCCCGGTTAATCATCGGTTAATCAACGCCACACATTGTGTGTCCCACTTGCTTCGAACTAAGGCTTGATCATGCGGCATCTGTTTATCTTCCTGCTGGTGTTGTTTGCTGGATTCACCCAGGCCGCGCCTGGCAACAATCCATTCGAGACCAAACCCGACTTCCTCCCGGTGGGCAAAGCCTTCACCTTTACCTCCGAGCGTCTGGCCTCCGGCGAAACCCAGTTGTATTGGCAGATTGCCGACGGTTACTACCTGTACCAGCAGCGCATGAAATTCGATGGCCTGGCCGAAAAGCCGACGTTGCCCCAGGGCGAAGCCCACAGCGACGAGTTCTTTGGCGAGCAGCAAGTCTATCGCCAGGGCCTGGAAGTGAAGATTCCCGCCGGCGCCACCGGCCAGGTCAAGCTCGGCTGGCAAGGCTGCGCCGATGCCGGCCTGTGCTACCCGCCGCAATCGATCACCGTGGACCTGGGCGGCAACCCTGCCGTCGCCGCCACCGGCCAGGCCCAGGACCAAAGCCTGGCCAGCGGCCTGCAACAACGCAGCCTGGGCTGGAGCCTGCTGGTGTTCTTCGGCCTGGGCCTGCTGCTGGCCTTCGCCCCGTGTTCCCTGCCGATGTTGCCGATCCTCGCCGGCCTTGTGGTCGGCAGCGGCGCCAGCCCACGGCGCGGCTTTGCCCTGGCCGCCAGCTACGTGGTGTGCATGGCGCTGGTGTATGCCGCGCTCGGTGTATTGGCTGCGCTGCTCGGCGGCAACCTCGCCGCCCTGCTGCAAACCCCGTGGATCCTCGGCAGCTTCGCTGCGTTGTTTGTGATTCTCGCCCTGCCGATGTTCGGCTTCTTTGAACTGCAACTGCCGGCCTTCCTGCGCGATCGCCTGGACAACGTCAGCCGCAACCAAAGCGGCGGCAGCCTGGTAGGTGCCGGCGTGCTCGGCGCCCTGTCCGGCTTGCTGGTGGGCCCGTGCATGACCGCGCCCCTGGCCGGCGCGCTGCTGTACATCGCCCAAAGCGGCAACGCCTTGCACGGCGGCCTGATCCTGTTTGCCATGGGCATCGGCATCGGTGTGCCACTGTTGCTGCTGGTGACCGTGGGCAACCGCTTCCTGCCCAAACCTGGCACCTGGATGAATATCCTCAAGGGCATCTTCGGTTTCCTGTTCCTCGCCACCGCCGTGCTGATGATTCGCCCGGTGGTCGGTGAAACCCTGTGGCTCGGCTTGTGGGGTGTGCTGGCGCTGGTCATGGCCTACTGCGGCTGGCGCCTGGCCCGCGATTTCGGGCGTACCGCCATGCTGTTCGGTGCCGGTTCGCTGGTGCTGGGCCTCTGGGGCAGCGTATTGGTGATCGGCGCGGCCGGCGGCAGCGACGACCTGTGGCAACCGCTGAAGGTCTACAGCGGCTCGCGGGCAGCCGGTGCTCCCACCGCCCACGAAGCCTTCATGACCATCAACGACCCGGCCGTGCTGCAAAGCCAGCTCGACAGTGCCAAGGCCCAGGGCCAATGGGTGCTGGTGGACTACTACGCTGACTGGTGCGTGTCGTGCAAGATCATGGAAAAACAGGTGTTCGGTAAACCCGAGGTACTGGACGCCCTCAAGGATGTGCGCCTGCTGCGCCTCGACGTCACCGCCGACAACGCCGCCAGCCGCGAGCTGCTGGGCCGCTACAAGGTCCCCGGCCCGCCGAGCTTCGTCTGGATCGGCCCCGACGGTGAAGAGCGCCGCGCCCAGCGCATCACCGGCGAAGTCGACGCCGCCGCCTTCCTGCAACGCTGGACCCAAGCCCGGGAAGCCCTCTGATGCTGACACTGACCATCGGCACCTTCGCCATCGCCCTGAATCACTTGCTGCTGATCACGGCGTTGATCCTCGCCACTCTGGTGGGCTGGCGGGTGGCCAAGCGCGGCGGCGAGAACCCCGAGTCGGTGCTGTTCACCCTGTTTCTGCTGGGTATGCTCGCCGCACGCGTCAGCTTCGTATTGATGTACTGGTCGTACTACCAGAATGACCCGCTGCAAATCGTCGACCTGCGCGACGGCGGTTTTCTCGCCTGGCCCGGCGTGATCGTGCTGATCATCGGCGCGCTGATCTACGGCTGGCGCCGCCCGCTGCTGCGCAAGCCACTGAGCGCCGGCGTGATCACCGGCCTGGCGTTCTGGGCCTTGACCAGCCTGTCCCTGACCCTCTACGAAAAAGGCACGCACCTGCCGGACATTGCCCTGCGCAACGCCAATGGCGAAACCGTGCAACTGGCCGACTACAAGGGCGGCCCGCTGGTGATCAACCTGTGGGCCACCTGGTGCCCGCCGTGCCGGCGCGAAATGCCGGTACTGGAAAGTGCCCAGCGCCAGCGCCCGGACGTGACCTTCTTGTTCGTCAACCAGGCCGAAAGCATGCAAAGCGTCGCCACCTATCTGGCGACCCAGGGCCTGAACCTGGACAACGTGCTGTTCGACGCCAGCGGCCGCCTCGGCCAGGCCGTCGGCTCCATGGCCTTGCCCACCACCCTCTTCTACCAACCTGATGGTCGCCTGATCAACAGCCACCTGGGCGAACTCTCACAGGCCAGCCTGGCCCGCGCCATGGAGCGCTTCGAGCCGACCCCCGCCAAACCGGCCTTGCCGGCCACCACAAGGAATTCGCCATGCTCCGCCTCCGCCACCTGCTGACACTCCTGCCCCTGACCCTGGCCGCCAGCCTGGTCCACGCCGAAGACTGGCCGGCGCCGATCAAGAACATCGAGGCCAAGGGTGCCAAGATCATCGGCAAGTTCGATGCGCCCAGCGGCCTCACAGGTTACGCGGCGCAATACCAGAACCGTGGCATGGCGCTGTACCTGACTGCCGATGGCAAAAGCGTGATTGCCGGCAACCTGTACGACGCCGACGGCAATGACCTGAGCACCGCGCCGCTGGAGAAACTGGTGTATGCGCCGATGGCCAAGGAAGTCTGGGCCAAGATGGAACACAGCAACTGGATCCAGGACGGCAACAAGGACGCGCCGCGCATCGTGTACCTGTTCAGCGACCCAAACTGCCCGTACTGCAACATGTTCTGGGAACAGGCACGGCCGTGGGTGAAGTCGGGCAAGGTGCAGTTGCGGCACATCATGGTGGGGATTATCCGTGAAGACAGCCCGGGCAAGTCGGCCGCGCTGTTTGCCGCCAAGGACCCGCAACAGGCCTTGGAAGCCCATGAGTCGGCCGGTAAAGGCAGCAAGTTGCAGGCGCTGGAGAAGATCCCGGCGGATATCCAGGCCAAGCTTGATTCGAATATGAAGCTGATGGACGAGCTGGAGTTGTCGGCCACGCCGGCAATTTTCTATCTGGATGACAAGGGTGGGTTGCAGCAACAGCAAGGAGCGCCGTCGCCGGATAAGCTGGTGAAGATTCTCGGTCCGAAATAATCAGCCCTAGCCTGAAAAGACAATGCCCGCATCGAAGCGGGCATTGTCTTTTCAGCGCGGATTAAATCCCCTCGACCAGGAAATCATCCATGTACCAATCGTTGCCGCTCGTAGCGCCTTCATGGCTATAGATTTCCAGCAGCACGGGAGCGATGGTTGGCGTAAAGGTGAAGCTCAGTGTGTGCCAGTTCAGGTCAACCAACTCTTCCACCGGTGTTTGTTGAATGGAGTCTTTGCGCAACGATAACTTGGGCGTCGCGAACGCAACGCTGTACCGTCGAACCCGTACGGAAAACCGGTAAGTAAAACCGCTCTCCAAATCCAAGAAGCGCCGCTGCAGGATCGGGCCGAAACTGTTATTGGTAAATGTGAAATTCCTGACTGCGTAATCGGGCTTGCCGTCAGGTCCCGTCCCCATATATTCAATGCTGATATCCCTGGCATCGGGTGCGCCTGACCCTACGGTCCATAAACCCAAGGTCTGATCGTTGAAATCCGTCAGGTCTCTGTACTGCTTGCGCAACAGCAACATCAGCACAGGGAACACAATTGCTTCGCTCACATGGGAGCTGCCGTCCGCCGTAACCTTGAACACGATGTTCAATACGGACCTGTGGCGAAACTTTTCCAGTTCCTCACGAGGCAGAACGTGCGACAACCCATGGTTTGCCTGCTCTTGCGTGATCGGCTCATTGACCAGCAGCTTGAGGGTATGGGACGACCCGTCGAGCAAGGTTCCCGTACATTCCAGCCAGCCCTTTTGCCCCGCCAGGATGAACCACCAGGCTTGCAGCGTAATCTCGGCATCCCCGGTAAAGGTGCGCAAGTCCAGTGTCCCCTGGCCACCGGGCAATTGAGTGGCCTGCGGCACCTCTGGCGCAGGCAAGCGCTGCGGGACACTGATCTGTAGCTCCAGGTCAGCTGACGTGACGTGCTTGCATGCGCTCGCGACGCTGTAACTGACGGGCACTGTTTTGCCGCTTCCAGCGATTACAGCCTCGCGGGGAATGGTGAAGTCAACGTACTTCGGATCAGTGTTACCCGGCTTGGGTGGCAACGGCAGGCAACTACCGTCCGATTGTGTCCAACACACGCTGATCTCGTCATGAGCACTGATGTGGTCATATTCCACCCGTGCCGTCACGCCATCACGGCCATTCCATACCGTCAACTGCGAGCCCACGGCCTCCCGAATGGTCAAGGGTTTCAGGACCAGGTCTTCCTGATGAATATCCAGGTGCAGCACAGGAAACGGCTCGGCGCTGGCCCTGTCGGACCGGCCATCGAAGTTCACCGCAAAATGCACGTCAAAGCGGCTGCAATCGGCCAGCTTTTGCAGATCGCGGCGGGACAGCAGCGTACTGACGCCCTCCTGCTGCCATTGCTCGGAGAGCGGCTCGCCGTCCAGCACATCGAAGCGATAAGGCGCGCCATCTTCCCGCTCACCGGTTACCCACATCCAGCAGGGCTGCCCCAAGGCGCCGTAGGCATAGGCCGCCACCGTCAGTTGCGCGTCCCCCTGGAACGTATTGAGGTCCAGCGTACTGCCCGTGGCCTGTTCCACCTGCGGCTTGGGCAGGCCGGAGATATTCAGGATTTTTACCGGTCGCGGCAGCGCCGACCAGGTTTGCCCTTCCCGTCGGACGGTGTAGCGGACCGACACCTGCTTATTGAAATTGGCGCTGATGGCTGACGCCGGCACATTAAAATCAACAACGTCCCGATTGTCGGCCTGCTTGCACTCGATTACCGGAGTGCCTGCCCCGGCAGTCCCTTCCCAGAAGGCGCAAACCCAGTCGCAAGGGCACATATGCTCATAGCTGACCCGGATGGTCGCACCGTCCTGGGTATTGACCGGATTCAATACGAGATTTTCAGGTGTGATTTGCGTGGCTTCCACCACCGTGGGCGCTACGAGATCCAAATGAGGCTCGATGAGCAACGTCAACACCAAACCAGAAATCAGCCGATACACCGGCCTGGAATCCGCACGCGGCAAAAACTCAACGTAGAACGCAATATAAAGCTCACTGTCATGCTTGAGCGTGGCCAGCTCGGCACGGGACAACTTTCGGGTCCAGCCGTGGCGCACGTCCTCGTCTGTTACCGGTGCATCTTCATAAGGGTAGAGACTGGCCTTGGACCCATCAGGGTAAATCCCCCCGATATAGACCTGAGCCACTTGAACCGGGTCGATGAACGGCCAGGCATCGACATGCAGAACCGGGTCTTCACCGCACAACAAGGACAGGTCCAGAACACCGCCTGAGGCTTGAGAGATCTGCAGTTGCGGCAAATTGGACGGCAGCTTGATGAACACGTCGGCAACGGGGGAAGGATGTTCCTCGCCATCGCTGGTAACGACATAGGAAAACAGCGCGAAGTTATCAATGCGCAGCCCTACGTAATACGGGGGTACGTGGAACTCGACCGAGCCCGCTTCGACGCCATCCAGGGAGGCAATCGGCGCGTATTCCCCCGGTGTCGACTCCCAGCGCAACGCAATACTGTCGGTGCTGAGCATCCCTTCGTAGAACACCCGGACAGTAGCCCCCTCCAGCAACTGGAGCGGGTCAACCCGGGGCTCTCCCTCGGCTTCGACCAACTGTGGCTTGGGCAGGTCAAGGGTCAACGGTGATGACTTGGGCATGATAGAACTCCATTTCAACGAGTGATGGTGTTGCCCATCACACGCCGAAATGCCCCCCTTGCCTACTGTCAGAATTCACAGTTCGAACCTTAAAAACCGCGCCACCCGACGAGTGGCGCGTTGCGCTCCGAGTTAAAAACCCTCCAGCTCCGCCATCAAATCACTCAACCGATCCACCTTCTCGGCGCTGATCTCATTCGCCGCCAGCCCGTCGATATACCCCGCCAACGCCTCCACCGTGCTGCACTCGAACATCGCCCGCAACGGCACATCCCGCTGCAGCGTCTTCTGCACCCGTGAAGCTATCTGCGTGGCCAGCAACGAATGCCCGCCCAGTTCGAAGAAGTTGTCCTGCACGCCGACGCGCTCGACCTTGAGCACCTCGGCCCAGATCCCGGCCAGCGTCTGCTCCAGCTCATTGCGCGGCGCCAGATATTCCTGGCTGTGCAACTGGCCGATCTCCAGTGCCGGCAAGGCCTTGCGGTCCAGCTTGCCGTTGGCGTTCAGCGGCAACCGGTCGAGCCACAACCAATGCAACGGCACCATGTATTCCGGCAGCTCGGCCCGCAGGCGTTGCTTGATGCGATCGAGGCGCTCACCCGGGTTGAGCTGCGCATCCGCCGCCACCAGGTAGCCCACCAGATGCTTGCCGTTGACGCCCTCCTGCACGCCCACCGCCGCATCCCGCACTTCAGGCTGCTCATGCAGGCGCGCTTCGATTTCACCCAGCTCGATCCGGTAACCGCGAATCTTCACCTGATGGTCGATGCGCCCGACGTACTCCAACACACCGTCGCTGCGACGGCGGGCCAAATCCCCTGTTCGATACAACCGGTCCGCACCAAATGGATTCGGCACAAACGCTTGCGCCGTGCGCAGCGGATCGCTGACATAACCACGACCCACGCCGGTCCCGGCCACGCACAACTCGCCAACCGCGCCTTGGGGCACCAATTCCAGCGCGCCGTCCAGCAGGTACAACCGGTTGTTGTCGGTCGGCGTACCAATCGGCAGATAAGTGCCACGGGTCGACGCCAGGTCGACGCGGAAGAACGCCACGTCGTCCGAACATTCCGCCGGGCCATACGCGTTGACCAGGCCAATCTGCGGATAACGCAGCAACCACTGGTGCGCCAGTTCCGGCGGCATCGCTTCACCCGTCGGCAGCATCCAGCGCAAGCCATCCAGGCTCATGCGGTCTTGGGCGAGCATGCCCTGGATCAGTGACGGCACGCTTTCCAGCACGGTAATGCCCTGGGCCTGGACGTGAGCGAGCAAGCCTTGCGGATCATGGGCAATGGTATTCGGCACAATGTCCACCCGCGCCCCGAACAGCGGTGCCGCGAGGAACTGCCACACCGAGATATCGAAACTTTGCGAGGCGGTCTGGGCGATCACATCGTGCTCAGTCAGTTGCAGATACGGCACCTTGCTCAACTGGTTATTGAGCATGCCGCGCTGTTCGACCATCACGCCCTTGGGCAGGCCAGTGGAGCCCGAGGTGTAGATCACGTAGGCCAGGTTATCCGGCGCGCTGTAGATGCCCGGGTTCTGCTCTGAACCCACCAGCTCCTCCCACACCAGCAGCCTCGGTCGCGAGCCACAGGCAAACTCTTCCAGCAACAGATCCGCCTGTTCCCGACAAGCCTCGGTGCACACCAGCAACGGCGTACGACTGAGGTCGATGATCCGGCTCAAGCGCTGGGTCGGCAGCCCCGGATCCAGCGGCAAGTAACCCGCGCCGGCCTTGAAGCTGCCGATGATCATGCCCAGCAAATCCAGATTACGTTCAGCCAGCAACGCCACCGGTTGGTCCAGCCCGACACCCGCGGCAATCAGCGCATGACCCAGGCGGTTACTGCGCCGGTTCAGCTCAGAGTAGGTCCATTGCTGATCCAGGCAACTGGCGGCAATCCGCTGTGGATGCTGTGCCACCTGGGCTTCGAACAGCTCGATGTAACTGCGCTCCAGCGGATATTCATGCTCGCTCTGGTTGCAGCCGTCCACCAGGAACTCACGCTCCTGCTCGCCAATCAGCGGCAAGTCGGCCATGTCGCCATGGAAGCCCTGCACCAGCGCCAGCAGCAGCCGCTTGAATTCAGCGAGCATGCCTTGCACGGTGGTTTCATCGAAATAACGCTGGTCGTAGGACAGGTGCAAGCCCAGGTCATCGCCCGGGTAGCACACGGCCGTCAGCGGGAAGTTGGTGTGGGTGCGACCGGAATCCGAGGTGGCATTCAGGCTTTGCGCACGGTCCAGTACCGAGACTTCCACCGGGGCGTTCTCGAACACGAACAGGCTGTCGAACAGCGGCTGGCCTTTCGGCAGTTCGCTGTGCTCCTGGATGGTCACCAGCGGCAGGTACTCGTACTCGCGCAGTTGCATATTGCTGTCGAGCAGGCCGCTCAACCATTGGCGCACGCTGCACTGCTGATCGTCCTCCGGCAGCTTGACCCGCAAGGCGATACTGTTGATAAACAGCCCGACAGTGCGCTGCATCTCGGGCATCTCTACCGGGCGCCCTGCCACGGTGACGCCGAACAGCACGTCGCGATCGCCACTCAAGCGCCGCAGCACCAGGGCCCATGCCGCCTGGGCGAAGGTGTTCACCGTCAATTGATGAGCCTGGGCCAGCTCGCGCAATTGCGCGCCGTCGCGCACATCCAGGCGGGTGTAGCAGTCGCCTACCACCATGCCGCCGCTGTGGCCGGCATGCTCGCGCAGGAACGGCCGGTCGCTCGGAATCGGTGTGGTGCGTTCGAACCCTTGCAGGTTCTGCTGCCACCACTGGCGCGCCTCGGCGAGGTTCTGGCGTTGCAGCCAGGCGATGTAATCGCGGTAACGCGGTGGCGTCGCCAGTTGCGCTTCGCGACCTTCGCCGAGGGCCATGTAGATGTCGAAGAAATCGTTCATCAGCAGCGAGCGGCACCACGCATCGATCAGGATGTGGTGGTTGCTCATCATGAACCAGTAGCGGGCTTCGCCTACGCGGATCAGCCGCAGGTGGAAGGGCGCCTGGTTAAGCAGATCGAAACCGGCTTCACGCTCGCTTTTCAGCAACGCTTGCAGGCGCGGTTCCTGCTCGCTTTCCGGCTCCTGGCTCCAGTCGAGGTACTCGATCGGCGTGCTGCCGGGCTTGTGGATAACCTGCAACATGTCTTCGCCGACGTTCCAGCAGAACGAGGCGCGCAAGGCTTCATGACGGGCGATCACCGCCTGCCAGGCCTGGGCGAAACGCTCGGGGTCCAGGGCGCTGTTGATGCGGTAGCGGTCCTGCATGTAGTAGAGGCCGGTGCCCGGTTCCAGCAGGGTGTGCAGCAGCAAGCCTTCCTGCATCGGGGTCAGCGGGTACACGTCTTCGATGGCATTGGCCGGCACCGGCAGCGCATCGAGTTGCCCCTGGGTCAGGTGCGCCAGCGGGAAGTCCGACGGCGTAAGGCCGCCCGCGTCTGCCTTGAGGCAATGTTCGATCAGGCTTTGCAGTTCCGCCAGGTAAGCGTCCGCCAGTTCAGCGATGGTCTGGCTGTGGTGACGCTCGCGGCTGAAGGTCCAGCGCAGCACCAGCTCACCGCCGTACACCTGGCTGTCGACACTCAGCGCGTTGGGCAACGGCGCGTCCGGGTCGTGGGCGATCCCGGCGGACTCGTCCAGCGGGTGGAACAGTGCGTCGGCGCCAAAGCTCTGGTCGAACTGGCCGAGGTAGTTGAAGGTGATACTGGCGGTCGGCAACGCGGCCATGGTCTGGCGGCACAGGTCGTCGGCCAGGTAGCGCAGCACGCCATAACCCAACCCTTTGTGGGGCACGCCGCGCAGTTGCTCCTTGATCGCCTTGATCGAGGCGCCCTGCCCGGCGGCCTCTTCGATATGCAGCGGGGTCAGGCGCAGCGGGTAGGCGCTGGTGAACCAGCCGACGCTGCGGGTCAGGTCGATCTCGTCGAATAGCGGTTCGCGGCCGTGGCCTTCCAGCTGGATCAATGCGGATTCATGGCCACTCCAACGGCACAGCACACGGGCCAGGGCGGTCAGCAGCAAATCGTTGACCTGGGTGCGGTAGGCACTTGGCGCCTGCTGCAACAACTGGCGGGTGCGCTCGGCATCCAGGCGCACGCTGACGGTATCGGCGTCGCGATTGCGCAGCGAACCCTGTGGGCGATCCACCGGCAACTCAACGGCAGGGCCGGCCAACTGTTGCTGCCACACGTGCAGCTCCTCACGCAGGGATTCGCTGCCGGCATACGCCTGCAACCGCGCCGCCCAGTCGCGCAAGGCGCTGGTCTTGGCCGGCAGGTTGACCGGCTGGCCGTCGCTCAACTGGCGATACACGGTCTGCAAATCTTCCAGCAATACCCGCCAGGAAACGCCGTCCACCACCAGGTGATGGATCGCGATCAGCAGCCGGCGCTGGCCTTGCGGGCCGTCCACCAGCAACGCGCGCAACAACGGGCCATGGGCGAGGTTGAGGCTGCGCTGGGTGTCGGTGAACAGCGCGCCGCACTGCTCCATGTCCGCCACCTGAGCCTGCAACAGCAGGCCGCCTTCCGGCACCGCCAAGTGTTCGGCGTGCCATTGGGCGTCGCGCTGGGTGAAGCTCAGGCGCAGGGCGTCGTGATGTTCCAGCACCGCCAGCAACGCTTGCTCCAGGCGATGAGGTTCCAGGGCCTGAACCGGCTCCAGCAGCAATGCCTGGTTCCAGTGTTGGCGCTCCGGGATGTCGGTGTCGAAGAACCAGTGCTGGATCGGCGTCAGCCCGGACGCGCCGGTCAACACGCCTTGTTCGGCGCTGACCTGCTCGCTGCGGGTCGCCACGGCGGCCAGGGTTTGCACGGTCTGGTGCTGGAACAAATCACGCGGGCTGAAATGAATCCCCGCCTGCCGGGCCCGGCTGACCACCTGGATCGACAGGATCGAGTCGCCGCCCAACTCGAAGAAGTTGTCGTCAAGGCCTACCTGTTGCACGTTCAGTACCGCGCACCAGATGGCCGCCAGGGTTTGCTCCAGCTCGTTGCGCGGCGCCACGTACTGTTGACGATTCGCCTCGGGGTCCGGCTGCGGCAAGGCGCGGCGGTCGAGTTTGCCGTTGGCGGTCAGCGGCATGCTGTCGAGGACGATCAGGTGCGCGGGCACCATGTAGTCCGGCAGCTGCGCTTTCAGATGCGCCTTGAGGGATTCACGCAGCGCGCCCTGCTCCTGGTCGCTGACCAGATAGGCCACCAACTGTTTGCCGCTCGGTGAGTCCAGCGCCAACACCACCGCTTCACGCACCGCCTCGTGTTCCAGCAGGCGGGTTTCAATTTCCCCCAGCTCGATGCGGAACCCGCGAATCTTCACTTGATGGTCGATACGACCGAGGTATTCCACCAGGCCATCGGCACGCTGGCGCACCAGGTCACCGGTGCGATACAGGCGACCGCCATTCGTGGCAAACGGATCCGCGACAAAGCGCTCCGCGGTCATGCCCGGACGCTGGTGATACCCGTGGGCCAGGCCGGCACCGCCGACGTACAACTCACCCGTCGCGCCTTGCGGCACCAGCGCCAGATCCGCATCCAGAATGTAGGCCACACGCGCGCCGATGATGCTGCCGATCGGCACGCTGCCGGCGCCCTCTTCCAGGGCTTCCGGGGCCAGGCTGGCCAACGGCATCACCACGGTTTCAGTCGGGCCATAGGCGTTGAAAAACAGCGCCGGCTTGAATGCCGCGCGAATGCGCTGCAAGTGTTCGCCGGTCAGGGCCTCACCGCCGGTGATGCACATGCGCACCGCCAGGGTCTGGTCTTGCGTGGCCAGCCATTGGGCCAACTGGCTGCCATAGCTTGGGGTGAAGCCCAGGATATTGATGCGGTGCCGACGAATCAGCCCGCAGATTTCTTCCGCGTCCCACTGGCCCTGGGCCCGCAACACCACCTGGGCACCACTGAGCAACGGCACCAGCAGACGCTCGGTGGCAGCGTCAAAGTTGATGGAATAGAAGTGCAGCTCGCAGTCATCCGGGCGCATGCCGAAGCGTTCGATCACCGCCTGGCAATGCATGGCGATTTCACCGTGGGACACCACCACGCCCTTGGGCTTGCCGGTGGAACCGGAGGTGTAGATCAAGTAGGCCTGATGTTGCGGCAGGCTGATGAAAGGCAACTCGCTTGCCGGGTAGTCCGCCAGGGTCGGCAGGTCATCTTCCAGGCACCAGCGGCCGACACTCTCAGGCAGTTCGCCCAATGCGTCGAACATCGCGGCATCGCTGAGCAACAGGCCGATGCCACTGTCTTCGATCATGTAGTGCAGGCGGTCCAGCGGGTATTCCGGGTCCAGCGGCACATAGGCGCCGCCGGCCTTGAGGATTGCCAGCAGGCCAACCACCATCTCCAGCGAACGCGGCAACGCCAGGCCGACCCGCACCTGCGGGCCCACGCCGCGCTCGCGGAGCATCCAGGCCAGGCGATTGGCACGGCTGTCGAGTTCGCTGTAGCTCAGGGTCTGCCCGGCAAAGGTCAACGCCGGTGCATCGGCACGGGCCAGGGCCTGCTCGCTGAACAGGTGATGGATGCACTGGTCGAGGCGATGCTCGCCAGCCTCAATGCCAAGGCTGTCTCGCAGGGCGCGCTGTTCGCCAGCCTCCAGCAACGGCAACTCACTCAGGCGCTGTTGCGGATCGGCAAGCAAGGCTTCCAGCAGGTTTTGCCAATGCGCCGCCATGCGCGCAATACGCGGCTCGTCGAACAGGTCGGTGCTGTAGGTCAGGCAGCAACCCAGGCGATGATCGAGGTCGGTGACCTCCAGGTTGAGGTCGAACTTGGTGGCGCGGGCATCGTTGGCCAGGTATTCGACGGTCATCCCGGCCAGGGTGCGGCTTTGCTGGAATTCCCAGCGCTGCACGTTGCACATCACCTGGAACAGCGGGTTGTACGCCGCGCTGCGGGTTGGTTGCAGGGCCTCCACCAGATGGTCGAACGGCAGGTCCTGATGGGACTGGCCTTCGATCACGGTGTGGCGAACCTGGTCAAACAGTTCGCCGACACTCATCTGCCCGTTGAGCTGGCAACGCAGCACCTGGGTGTTGAGAAATGCGCCAATCAGCCCTTCGCTTTCCGGGCGAATCCGGTTGGCCACCGGCGCACCGATGCGCAGGTCAGTCTGGCCGCTGTAGCGGTAGAGCAATACCGCGAGGGTGGCGGTCATGGTCATGAACAGGGTCAGGCCGCGTTCGGCGTTGAAGGCACGCACGCGGGCGGCGAGGTCGTCGCTCAAGTCAAAACGGTACAGCTCGCCCTGGTGACTTTGCACCGGCGGCCGCGGACGGTCGGCCGGCAGTTCCAGCAGCGGATGTTCGGTGCCCAGTTGCGCGGTCCAGTAATCCAGTTGGCGCTGGCGTTCGCCGGACTCCAGCCACTGGCGCTGCCACACGCTGTAGTCGAGGTACTGCACCGGCAGTGGCGCCAGTGGCGATTCGCGGTCGTCGATGAACGCTTCATACAGCGCGCTGAGTTCACGGGCAAAGATGTCCATGGCCCAGCCTTCGGTGACGATATGGTGCAGGGTCAGCACCAGGTAATGTTCCTGCTCGCCGGCCTTGACCAGGCAGGCGCGCAGCAATGGGCCGGTTTCCAGATTGAAAGGCGAGTGGGCTTCATGGTCGGCCAGTTGTTGCACTCGCCGTTGGCGCTCGGCCTCATTCAACGCAGAGAAGTCCTGCCAATCCATGCGCACGCCGGTTTGCGCCGCGACCTTCTGCTGCGCCACGCCATTGATGCTCGGGAACGTGGTGCGCAGGGTTTCGTGACGCATGATCAAGGCCTGCAACGCCGCCTCGAAACGGCCCACGTCCAGCACCCCGCGAAAGCGCGCCATGCCGCCGACGTTATACGCCGGGCTGTCGGGCTCCATCTGCCAGAGGAACCACATGCGCTGCTGGGAATAGGACAGTGGCACCGGTTGGCTGCGGTCGACCTTGCCGATGGCCAGCTGTTGGTTACGTTGCCCGGCGGCCTGGATCAGCCGGACCTGCTCGGCGAAAGCCCCCAGCTCGCTGGCGTCGAACAGCGTGCGCAACGGCAGTTCGACGTCACAGGCTTGGCGGGTGCGGGAGATGATTTGCGTCGCCAGCAACGAATGGCCGCCAAGGGCGAAGAAGTCGTCCCGCAGGCCGATGCGTGGCAGCGCCAGGACTTCACGCCAGATCGCGGCGATTTGCTGTTCCAGCGCTGTTTCAGGTTCGACGTGCTCACGTACCTGCCACACCGGTTCCGGCAAGGCGCGGCGATCCAGTTTGCCGCTTGGGCTCAGGGGCATCGCGTCCAGGCGCATCAACTGCGCCGGGACCATGTACTCCGGCAGCTCGGCGGCCAGGGCGGTTTTTACGTCCTGTTCATCCAACGGTTCGCTGGCGGTGTAGTAACCGATCAACTGCGCACCGGCTGCGGTTTCCCGCACCAGCACCACCGCTTGGGCGATGCCGTCGAGAGCCAGCAGGCGGGCTTCGATTTCTTCAGGCTCGACACGGAAGCCACGCAGTTTGACCTGCTGATCCAGGCGCCCGAGATATTCCAGCACACCGTCGGTGCTCCAGCGCACGCGGTCACCGGTGCGATACAGGCGTGCGCCCGCCTCACCCAGCGGGTCGGCGACAAAGCGTTCGGCGGTCAGCCCCGCACGCCCGAGGTAACCCCGGGCCAGGCCGATGCCACCGATGCACAACTCACCCGGCACACCCGCCGGCAGCGGCTCGAACTGATCATCCAGCACCCGGCAAATCACATTGCCCAGCGGCCGGCCAATCGGCGAACGCTCGCCGTCCTCGGCCTGGCAATGCCAGTGCGTCACGTTGATCGCGGTTTCGGTGGGGCCATACCGATTGTGCAACTGCACCGCCGGCAACTGCGCCAGCACCCGGTTGCGCAACTCGGCAGGCAGCGCTTCACCGCCGGAGAACAGGCGACGCAGGCTGGTGCATTCGGCAGCCAACGGTTCGTCGACAAACAGCTGCAACAGCGGCGGCACAAAGTGCAGCGTGGTCACGCCGTGTTCCTGCACCAACTGCGCGATGCGATGGGGATCGCGATGCTCGCCGGGGCCGGCCAGCACCAGGCGGCAACCGGTGATCAGCGGCCAGAAACACTCCCACACCGACACGTCGAAACTGATGGGCGCCTTTTGCATCAGCACATCGGTTTCATCCAATTGGTAGGTGGCTTGCATCCACTGCAAGCGCTCGGCCAGCGCGGCATGGGTGTTGCCCACGCCCTTGGGCTGGCCGGTGGAGCCGGAGGTGTAGATCACATAGGCGAGGTTGTCGCCATTGAGGTGCAAACCCGGCGCGTGGGTCGGCCAACGGTCGAGCTTGAGGCTGTCCATGGCGATGACGCACACGCCTTGCGCCGTGGGCAGTTGTTCCAGCAGTGAAGTCTGGGTCAGCAGCAGTTGCACGCCGCTGTCCTTGAGCATGTAGCCCAGGCGTTCGGCGGGATAATCCGGGTCCAGCGGCACATAGGCGCCGCCGGCCTTGATGATTGCCAGCAGGCCGATCAGCAGTTGCGGCGAACGCTCGGCGGCGATGGCCACGCACACGTCCGGGCCCACGCCCTTGTCCCGCAGGTAATGGGCCAGGCGGTTGGCCTGGGTGTGCAATTGCGCGAAGGTCAGACTGCCGTCCTGCCACACCAGTGCGGTGCGTTCCGAGACGTGTTGGTTGAGGTGTTCCGGCAGCCAGCGCTGCGCCGGTGTGCACGGCGCAGCGCTCCACTGCTGTTGTTGGCGCTGCTCGTCGACGTGCAACAGCTTCAGGTCGCCGATGGCCTGTTGTGGTTGCTCGCAAATGGCTTGCAGCAGGTTGATGAAGTGCCCGGCCAGGCGCTCGATGGTGGCGGCGTCGAACAGCTCATCGGCGTAGTCGAAGGACAGGCTCAGGCGCCCGTTGCGGTCTTCTTCAGTGTGCAGTTGCAGGTCGAACTTGGCTTCGCGGCTGTGCCATGCCAGCTCGTCGGCAAGCAGGCCCGGCAAGCGGCGCAGGGCGCCGAGGTCACGTTGCTGGTGGTTGAACATCACCTGGAACAGGCCTTGTTCCCGAGCTTGGGGGAAGGCTTCCAGCAGTTGTTCGAAAGGCAGGTCCTGATGGGCCTGGGCACCCAGCGCTGCGGTGCGGGTTGCCGTCAGCAACTCGGCGAAGGGCAGGCGCGCATCCAGTTCGGCGCGCAGTACGAGGGTGTTGATAAAGAACCCGATCAGGCCTTGGGTTTCCTGGCGCGGACGGTTGGCGTTGGGCACGCCGATGCGGATATCGCGCTGACCGCTGTAGCGATAGAGCAGGCTCTGGAACGCCGCGAGCAACAGCATGAACGGCGTGGATTCGTGGCTTTGGGCAGTCTTGCGAATGGCTTCGCCGAGGCTCGCGCTCACACGCACACTGTGACGCGAGGCACTGCGCAGGTGCTGCGCCGAACGCGGGTGATCGGTGGCCAGGCTCAGGGTTGGGTGCTCGTCGCCCAGTTGTTGTTTCCAGTAAGCCAGTTGCCGCTGGCCCTCGCCTTCGGCCAGCCACTGGCGCTGCCAACTTCCGTAGTCGGCGTATTGCAGGGCCAGCGCTGGCAGCTCCAGGGGTTGGCCCTGGGACGCAGCGGCGTACAGTCGCGAGAATTCGTCGATCAACACGTTCAGCGACCAGCCGTCCGCGATGATGTGGTGCAGGGTCACCAGCAGTTGGTGGTCTTCGTCATCCAGGCGTACCAGCGTTACCCACAGCAGCGGGCCTTTCTCCAGGTCGAACTGGGTGCGGGCTTCGTCTTCACGAATCTGCTTGGCACGGGCTTCCCGCTCGGCGGCAGGCAAATCGCTGAGGTCGATGACTTGCAGGTTGAAATCAGCCTGGGCGTCGACCCGCTGGAAGGCCTGGCCATCGCGCTCAAAGAAGCGCGTGCGCAGGGCTTCGTGGCGCTGGATCAATTGCTGGAAGCTTGAGCGCACCGCGTCTTCATCCAGCTCGCCGCGCAACCGCAAGGCGCCGGGGATGGTGTAGGCGCTGCTGTGCGGGTCGAGTTGCCAGGTGATCCACAAGCGGTTTTGCGCGAGGGATTGCGGCAGGTCTTCCTGGCGCGACAACGCATGGATTGCGCCTTGGGCCACGCCGCCGTCCTGCTGCAATTGCCCGACGCTGGTGGCGAAGGCGGCCAGGGTGGGCGCTTCGAACAACAGGCGCAGGTTCAGTTCCAGGCCGAGGGTTTCCCGCAGCCGGGCTACGACCTGGGTGGCGCTGATGGAGTTGCCCCCCAGCAGGAAGAAGTGATCGTCGGCGGCGACCTGCGTCACCTGCAATTGCTCGCACCAGATCGCGGCAATCCGGCTTTGCAGCTCGGACGCCAGCACCGCATCACCCGCCTGCGCTTGCACGCCAGGGAACTGCGCATAACTGTCGAGGCTGCCGTCCGCCAGGCGTGTGCGGCAGGCCGAGCGCTGCACCTTGCCGCTGGACGTTTTCGGCAAGCCACCGGGGTTGAGCAACACCACCACGCTCGGCGCTTCCTGGCAGGCTTCGGCCACCGCCTGGCGAATCGCTTTGATCAGTGCCTCCGGCGGCAGGATTTTCTGCACGCTGCGGCTGATTTCGGCAGCAATACCGATGCCTTCCAGGCCCTGGTCATTCACCGCGAACGCAGCGACCCGCCCCTTGCGCACCACTTCCACTTCACGCTCGATGGATTGCTCGATGTCTTGGGGATACAGGTTGTGGCCCCGCACGATCAGCAGGTCTTTCAGCCGGCCGGTGATGAACACTTCACCTTCGCGGATAAACCCGAGGTCGCCGGTCCGCAGCCAGGTACGGCCTTCGTGCTGAACGAAAGTCTTGGCGGTGGCTTCAGGGTTGCGCCAGTAGCCGTGGGCGATGCTCGGGCCGGTGGCCCAGATTTCACCGACGGCATTGTCGGGGAGCGTCGCCAGGGTGGCGGGGTCGGCAATCAGCACCGCGTGCGCGGGCTGGCTGGTGCCGCAACTCATGATCGCCGCGCCCTGCCCTGGCTCGGCGCGGTTGGCGGCCAGAGCCTGTTCGTCCAGGCGCAGGGCCGGGATGCCGTGGCCACGGGTGCCGCCGGCAACGAACAAGGTGGCCTCCGCCAAGCCGTAGGAGGCGAAGAAATTGTTCGGGGTAAAACCGCAGGCGGCGAACTTCTCGGCGAAGCGTTCGAGGGTGTCGAGGCGGATCGGCTCGGAGCCGGAATACGCCACGCGCCATTTGCTCAGGTCCAGGCGATCCAATGCCGATTCGCTGACTCGCTCGCTGCACAAGCGATAGGCGAAGTCCGGCCCGCCGCTGATGGTGCCGCCGTATTCGCTGATCGCTTCGAGCCAGCGCAATGGCCGGCCAAGGAAGTACGCCGGCGACATCAATACGCACGGCACACCGCTGAAGATCGGCTGCAGCAGCCCGCCGATCAGGCCCATGTCGTGGTACAGCGGCAACCAGCTGACGATCACGTCGTCGGGGTTCAGGTCGATGCCGAAGCCCCGGCGAATCAGCAGCTCGTTGGCCACCAGGTTGCCGTGGGTCACTTGCACGCCCTTGGGCAACGCAGTGGAGCCGGAGGTGTATTGCAGGAAGGCGATGTCATCGTCCTGCAAGTTGGGCGCGACCCAATTGCCCGCGATTTCGGCATGGAGGCTGTCAACGCACAGCAACTGCGGCGCGCCTTCGAGTTGCGCCAGCGAATCACCGAGGCTGGACGTGGTCAGCAGCAACCGCGGCTCGGCATCTGCAATGATCGACAGCAGCCGCTCCTGATGATGACGGCGGGCGGACTCCGGCGGGTAGGCCGGCACCGCGATGACCCCGGCGTACAGGCAACCAAAGAACGCCGCGACGTAATCCGGCCCGCTGGGGAACAGCAGCACCGCACGATCGCCCCGCCTGGCGTCGGCCTGCAAGGCGGCGGCAATGGTGCGGGCGCGCAGGTCGAGGTCGCGGTAACTGAGGACAACGCTCTGTTCGGCCGTCTCGGCAAGGAAGCGCAACGCCAGTCGATCCGGGGTTTGCGCGGCGCGGCGTTGAAGGGACTGAACCAGGGTGCGGGGAAGTTCGAAGGCGTCCATCATGGGGTTCCTGCCTGAAATCGGCTTACTGGGAAATCGGGGAATGTGTGGCCGGGGGGGCTTGTTCAGCCGGTTGCCCGGGCCATCTGCCGCGCGGCGTCATTGCGCCAGCGGGCCAGGTGTTCGTCGGCGTAACGCCGCACACAGCGCAGTACGGAACTCTCGTGCTGCACCAGGAAGAAGTGGTGACCGTCGAACATGTCGAGGGAGAAACCGCTGGCGGTGTCTTGCTGCCAGTCCAGCAGTTGATCGGCGCGCACCGTGTCCTGCTTGCCGCCGAATACATGGATGGGCAGGCTCAGCGGCTCACGCTCGCCGTATTCGAAACTGCCGCACAGCAGGAAGTCGGCCCGCAGGATCGGCAGCATCAACTGCATCAGTTCGGCGTTGGCCAGCACGTCTTCGCCCGTGCCCTTGAGTTCCCGCAGGCGGGCGATCAGTTGTTCGTCGTTTTTCTCGATGGCGTATTCGCTGACATCGCGACAGGCCGGGCCGGCGGTACCCGAGGCAAACAGCGCCAATGGCGGCGGCGCACCCCGTTCGCGCAGGGCATGGGCCAGCTCGAAGGCCAGCAGGCCGCCGAGGCTGTGGCCGAACAAGGCGTAGGGGCCGTCCAGCTCGGCGCGGATCTCATCAGCCAGTTGCCCGGCCAGTTTTTTGATATCGCGCTGCAACGGCTCGTCCATGCGCATGCCGCGCCCCGGCAACTCCAGCGGCCGCACCTGCAACCACTCCGGCAGCGCCCGCCGCCAGCGGCTGTAGACCATGGCGCTGGCGCCGGAGTAAGGCAGGCAAAACAGGCGTAATCGAGCCGGCGTGTTCATTTCAGACCACTCCCGCTCACACGATAAAAACCCATTTTGTCCTCCTCCAGGCGCTGATCCTTGGCCGGTTTGTTAACTGGCCTTTCACCCATGAGAACGGATGGCACCGGGAAATAATTAGTCAGCGAGACGCCGTTCACACCTCTCGATAAAGCATAAGATTAGTTCGTCTTCTCATTTGACAATCATTATCATTAAGCATAATTTGTTGCCCGATGTGTAGGAGGCCTCAGCAAGGACGCCCTCCCCCAACCTTCTCTTGCAACAAGGTGATTTCCATGACGGAACAAGTATCCACAGGCAGGTGCGACTCACCCCTACTCCAGGCCTTCGTCGACAATCGACTGATCCTGGTCAAGATCGCAGCGCGTATTACCGGCTGCCGATCCCGCGCCGAAGACGTGGTGCAAGACGCCTACTTCCGGTTGCAATCGGCCCCCACCATCACGTCATCGTTCAAGGCGCAGCTCAGTTACCTGTTCCAGATCGTGCGCAACCTGGCTATTGATCACTACCGCAAGCAGGCGCTGGAGCTGAAATATTCCGGCACGGAAGAGGAAGGCTTGAATGTGGTTATTCACGGCGCTTCACCTGAGACCTCGCACATCAACTTTTCGACGCTGGAGAACATTGCCGACGCCTTGACCGAGTTGCCTCAGCGCACGCGTTATGCGTTTGAGATGTACCGGCTGCACGGGGTGCCGCAGAAGGATATTGCCAAGGAGCTGGGGGTTTCACCGACGTTGGTGAACTTTATGATTCGCGATGCGCTGGTGCATTGCCGGAAGGTTTCCGGGACCCATAGCGACACGTTTGCGCGGCGGGCCTGACGCGCCACACATCCCATGTGGGAGCGGGCTTGCTCGCGAAAGCGGTGGATCAGTCACACATGCATTGACTGACACTGCGCTTCGCGAGCAAGCCCGCTCCCACATTTGATCTTCGTGCACTCAGATTTTTTGCTCAGTCAAACCAACCCACACCGCTCAAAAAACCGTTCCCGCCCCAGAATCATCAACGCCGCCCGCTTATGAGGAAAATCAAACTCCTTCTCACAGTGGAAACACTGATTCTGCATATGCCCAATCATCTTCCCGTTATCCGCCCGAGGCTCAGCCACCACACGCTGCGTACGCGGATCATCGAGAAACAAGTAATGCACCAGCGCCGACAACCAGCTCGCTACCTTGTGCGGACCACGGTGGTGCTCTTCGCCCACCAGCATATGAATCCCGCGATCGTAATCCGCTGCATCATAAAACGGCGCAATCCGATCCTCCTTCGCCCAATACGCCTCGAAATAAGCAAACGGCTCATCATCGAAACAGCCAATCAACGTCAACGCATGGGGATCCGCTTCCAGCTTGTCCAGATACTCCCGATGCTGTTCCAGGCTGCCAGTTTCCTGCCAGAAATTCGCCACCCGCGCACTGTTCTGCCAACGATTGAAGCGCGCCAGATCAACATCAATCTCCACCGTACGCAGTGAAATCCACGCCCCCAGCCGCGCATCAAACCGCCGATACACCTCGCCCCGCGGCTTCGGCGCACGGGCAGGATGACGCTTGCCGCCGCTGATGATCATCTGCTGCGGATAAGTCCCCGTGAGAGATTGCCCCAGCCACGGTTGCGGCAACTGCCAGAACAACGTGCGCTCGCAATGAAACTGCCCGGCAACCCCGGTCGCCACCAGCAACCCACTGCGCAAGGCATCTTCCGGCGCATGCTCAAGACACCAGACCAGTCGCTGACGCCCGGGCTCCCTGGCAAACAGCCAATAACACGCCGCCCACAAGGCACGGGCAGCCGGCACACTGGCGGGCTCCTGCAAATGCACCTGCACCTCATCACCCCGCTCAAGGCGCAGGCGAATCAGCGGCTGGCCCTCAAGGGTGAGGCTCAGGCGGCTATCAGTTTCATCAGCATTCAGGGCGGGTCCCGCCGGCAAGGGCAGCACTGACAGGTCATTCAGATTGGACATGGGATGGGCTCACGAATCGTCGACAGTTCAACAAGTGACGTGAGCCGAGGGCAAAAATTTAGACGATCACGGTACCGGCATTACATCGATGCGGTAAGGCTCGAAGATCTTCAGCAACTGGCCGTTGTCCCTCAGCTGCTTGAGCAGCCCGGCGAACGCCGGCCCCGTGATCGGCGCCTTGGGCCGCAGCAACGCATAGTGGTGGTACACCTGGTCGATCCGCTCGGACACCAGGAACTGCCCCGCCGTATCGGCATTGCGCACCAGGAAATCACTGAGGTAGGAACGTGTCACCAGGGCGATGTCGGCCCGGCCCCGGGCGACCATCAGCAGGTTGCTGTCGTGGGAATAGGTCAAGGTGGCGTTGAAGTGCTCCGCCATGTACTTGGGGTCGGGGTTGAAATTGGCGAACGCGTAGTGATAGCCGCTGAACACCGCCAGGCGCTTGCCGGTCAGGTCGGCGAAATACGATTGGTCGCGACCGGGCTCCTGCTGGGCCACGAAGATTTCCGCATCCTCCAGGCCCATGTCGACATCGGTGTGGGCAATATCCTGCCAGCCCCACTTGGGGTTTTCGAAGATCGCCATGTCCACCCGACCTTGCTGGAAGTCGCGAAAACGCCGGGGAATCGAGGTGGGTACCAGCACAAACTGGTAGTCGGTTTGCAGGGCGTTCAAGGCTTCCACCAGTTGCGGCAGCAACCCGGTGTCGGCGCCCTGCTCCGGGCGCACGGTGTATGGCGGGAAATGCGCAGCACCGACCCTCACCAGTTGGGCGGCCGAGGCAGGCATCAGCCACAGTGCGCCAAGTGCCCATATTGAGAGTCCTGCAGCCAATCGCCAAGGCGAAAACATCAAGGCACACACCGTCGAAAACTTTGATCCCGCTAAGCTAGGCGTTTTTGTCTATCGAGACAACTTTCTGCCACACAATTAATAGCTTGCGCGAAAGGGCTAGTCAGCTTTCAACACCATCAGCAAGGCTTCGTCGGCCAGTTGCTCCAGGGTCATGCTGCCCTGGGCGCGAAACCAGGTGGTGGTCCAGGACAAGGCGCCCGTCAGGAAACGCCGCGTGATAAACACATCGCCCTTGATGTAACCGGCGTTTTTCGCCTCCCCCAGCACCTGCAACCAGATCTCTTCGTAGATATCGCGCAAGGCCAGCACCTGGGCCTGGCCCTCGGCCGACAGGGAACGCCATTCATACACCAGCACCGCCATGGCCTCGCCACTGCCGCCCATGATCGACTGCAATTCGCAACGAATCAGCGCCAGCACCCGCTCGCGCACGTTGCTCGCCTCGGCCAGGGAAGCGCGCATCAGGGCGGTGTTGTAGTGGATGGTTTCCTCCATCACCGCCCGCAGGATTTCGTCCTTGCTCTTGAAGTGATGAAAGATGCTGCCGGACTGGATCCCGACCGCGCCGGCCAGGTCACGCACGGTGGTGCGCTCAAAACCCTTGTTGCGAAACAGGTGGGCCGCGGTTTGCAGCAGCTTGCCACGGGCACTGTCGGGGTCGGTCAATTGGCCGGCGTCGACCATGGTGCGCATCACCCGCAGGGCTTTTTGCTCATCCATGCTGCTCTCCTTAACTTCTGGTTACGTCTTGGGCGGCAATTTAGGCCGTGGCAGCCAACCAAGCAAGCGCTTGGGGCAAAGTTATGACCAGAGTTTACAAACCAAGCGCTTGCTTGGTAGTGTTGGTATCAGCAAACCAGAGGAAGGACGCCCCATGAACAAGACGGTACGCATCGGCTGCGCCAGCGCCTTCTGGGGCGACACCTGCACCGCCGCTGCGCAGTTGGTGCACGGCGGCACGCTGGATTACCTGGTGTTCGACTACCTGGCGGAAGTCACCCTGTCGATCCTCGCCGGAGCGCGAATGAAAGACCCCCAGGCCGGCTATGCCACGGATTTCGTCGAGGTGCTGACGCCGCTGCTGGCGGATATCCAGCGCCAGGGCATACGCGTGATCAGCAACGCCGGCGGGATCAACCCCCAGGCCTGCGCCGCCGCGTTGCAGGCGGCCTGCGACCAGGCCCGAATCCCGTTGAAGATCGCCGTACTACTGGGGGATGACCTGCAACCGCAGTTCAAGCAACTGCAAGGCGTCACCGACATGTTCAGCGGCGCGCCCTTGCCGCCGATGTGCGTATCCACCAACGCCTACCTCGGCGCGCCCGGCATCGTGCAGGCGCTGGAGCTGGGTGCCGATATCGTGATAACCGGCCGTGTGGTGGACAGCGCGGTGGTCAGCGCGGCGCTGGTGCATGAGTTCGACTGGTCCTGGCAGGACTACGACCGCCTGGCCCAGGCGGCATTGGCCGGGCATATCATCGAATGCGGCGCGCAGTGCACCGGCGGCAACTTCACCGATTGGCGGGAGGTGCCGGACTACGAACACATCGGTTTCCCGATTGTGGAGGTCAGTGCCGACGGCCAGTTCACCGTCAGCAAGGTCGAGGGCACCGGCGGACTGATCAGCGAACTGAGCGTCGCCGAGCAACTGCTGTATGAAATCGGCGACCCGCGCGCCTACCTGTTGCCCGACGTGATCTGCGACTTCAGCCAGGTCAAGCTCCGGCAACAAGGCAAAAACCGCGTGCACCTGCACGGCGCCAAAGGCCTGCCGCCCACCGACCAGTACAAGATCAGCGCCACCTACCCGGATGGTTTTCGCTGCACCGCCAGTTGCCTGATCGCCGGGATCGACGCGGTGGCCAAGGCCGAACGGGTCAGCCAGGCGATCATCAACAAGACCTCAGAGCTGTTCAGCCAGCGCGGCTGGGCGCCCTACACCGACATCAACATCGAACTGCTGGGCAGCGAAGCCACCTACGGCCCCCATGCCCAACGCCAGGACTGCCGCGAAGTGGTGGTGAAACTGGCGGTGCGTCACCCCAGCAAACAGGCGCTGGTGCTGTTCGCCCGGGAGATTGCCCAGGCGGCCACCGGCATGGCGCCGGGGCTCACCGGAATCGTCGGCGGGCGACCCACGGTGTACCCGCTGATTCGGTTGTTTTCATTCCTGATCGATAAAAGCGCCTGCCAATTGCAGGTCGACTTCCTTGGCGAACGGCATGCCTGCGAATTGCCCGTCGCCAAACCGCTGAACACCTCGATCGCATTGATCGATCCGCCCAAACCCCAAGGCCGCGCCGACGCCAACGTGCCGCTGGTCAAGCTGGCCGTGGCCCGCTCCGGCGACAAGGGCAACCACAGCAACATCGGGGTGATCGCCCGCGAGCCCGAGTACCTGCCGTGGATCGCCGAGGCGCTGACGCCCGAAGTGATCGTCGACTGGATGAGCCACGTGCTCGACCCGATCCACGGCCGCGTCGAGCGCTGGTATTTGCCCGGTAGCCACAGCCTGAACTTCCTGCTGGAAAACGCCCTGGGTGGCGGCGGGATTGCCAGCCTGCGCATCGATCCCCAAGGCAAGGCCTTCGCCCAACAGTTGCTGGAAATCCCGATTGCCGTGCCGCAGCACATTGCCGATCAATTCACTTAAAGGACCCACGCCGTGGCCTTCGACTCGATCTTCAAAGCCGACCTGTTCCAGGGGCAGACCATCATCGTTACCGGCGGCGGCAGTGGCATTGGCCGTTGCACCGCCCACGAGCTGGCAGCCCTCGGCGCCCATGTGATTCTGGTGGGGCGCAAGCCGGAAAAACTGCAAACGGTGGCGGCGGAGATCAGTGAGGACGGCGGTCGCGCCAGCTGGCAGGCCTGCGATATTCGTGATGAAGAAGCGGTCAAGGCACTGGTCGGCCATATCCTCCAGGAGCACGGCCCGATTCATGGCCTGGTGAACAACGCCGGCGGCCAGTACCCCTCGCCGCTCGCGTCGATCAACCAGAAGGGCTTTGAAACCGTGTTGCGCACCAACCTGGTGGGCGGTTTCCTGATGGCCCGGGAAGTGTTCAACCAGAGCATGAGCAAGCACGGCGGATCCATCGTCAACATGCTCGCCGACATGTGGGGCGGCATGCCCGGCATGGGGCACTCCGGTGCGGCACGTTCGGGCATGGACAACTTCACCAAGACCGCCGCCTTTGAATGGGGTTACGCGGGGGTGCGGGTCAACGCCGTGGCGCCGGGCTGGATTGCCTCCAGCGGCATGGACACCTACGAAGGCGCATTCAAGGCGGTGATCCCGACCTTGCGCGAGCATGTTCCGCTCAAGCGCATCGGCACCGAATCGGAAGTCAGCGCGGCGATTGTGTTCTTGCTCAGCCCCGCCGCCGCGTTCGTCAGCGGCAGCACCTTGCGCATCGACGGCGCCGCCAGCCTGGGCAGCCGCGCCTGGCCGCTGCACAAGGCGCAACCGCCGAGCGTGTCCTTTAATGGTTTCCACCGGGCTTACTTGCCGGACGTGCTCAAGGAGGAGAAATAAGCCATGCCGGTGATCGACTCGCAACTCGACGCCCACAGCCCGCAATTCGCGCAGAACCGCGAAGCGATGCTCACGGGCGTCAATCAATTGCGCCAGCTGGAGCAAAACCTGCTGGGCAAGGCCGCCGAAGCCAAGGCCAGGTTCGACAAGCGCGGGCAACTGCTGCCACGGGAACGCCTGAATTTATTGCTCGACCCCGGCGCGCCGTTCCTCGAACTGGCGAGCCTGGCCGGCTACAAACTGCACGATGACAAAGACGGCAGCGCCGCTGGGGGCGGGTTGATCGCCGGCATCGGCTACGTCAGCGGCGTGCGCATGCTGGTGGTGGCCAACAACAGCGCGATCAAGGGCGGGACCATTTCCCCCTCGGGCCTGAAAAAATCCCTGCGCCTGCAACAGATCGCCATGGAAAACAAACTGCCGGTGGTGACGCTGGCAGAAAGCGGCGGCGCCAACCTCAACTACGCCGCCGAGATTTTCGTCGAAGGCGCCCGCAGCTTCGCCAACCAGGCGCGGATGTCGGCCATGGGCCTGCCGCAGATCACCGTGGTGCATGGCTCGGCCACGGCGGGCGGCGCTTATCAGCCGGGTCTTTCGGATTACGTGGTGGTGGTGCGTGGCAAGGCCAAGCTGTTCCTGGCCGGCCCGCCGCTGCTCAAGGCCGCCACCGGCGAAGTCGCCACCGATGAAGAACTGGGCGGCGCCGAGATGCATGCGCAAACCGCCGGCACCGCTGAATACCTGGCGGAAAACGACGCTGACGGCGTGCGCATCGTGCGTGAGATTGTCAGCCTGTTGCCGTGGGATGACCGCTTGCCGCCTGTGCCAAAGCGCGCTTACAGCGAGCCGCTGTACCCGATTGACGAGCTGTTGGGGCTGATCCCCGACGATCCGAAAAAGCCCTACGACGTGCGCGAAATCCTCGCGCGGTTGGCGGACGCTTCCAACTTCCTCGAATTCAAGGGCGAGTTCGACCCGCACACCGTCTGCGGCCACCTGCATATCCAGGGCCGCGCCTGTGGCTTTATCGGCAACAACGGGCCAATCACCCCGAAGGGTGCGAGCAAGGCCGCGCAATTTATCCAGCTGTGCGACCAGAGCCAGACACCGCTGCTGTTTTTCCACAACACCACCGGCTTCATGGTGGGCACCGAGTCGGAACAGCAAGGCGTGATCAAGCACGGCGCGAAGATGATCCAGGCGGTGGCCAATGCCCGGGTGCCGAAACTGACCATCGTCGTCGGCGGCTCCTACGGTGCCGGCAACTATGCGATGTGCGGCCGTGGGCTCGACCCGCGTTTTATCTTCGCCTGGCCCAACAGCCGCACCGCCGTGATGGGCGGCGCCCAGGCGGGCAAGGTGCTGCGGATCGTCACCGAAGCCAAGCAACTGAAAGACGGCCTGGTGCCCGACCCCAAGGTGCTCGACATGCTCGAACAGGTCACCGCACAGAAACTCGACAGCCAGTCCACCGCCCTCTATGGCAGCGCGAACCTGTGGGACGACGGGCTGATTGACCCACGGGATACACGGACCTTGCTCGGGTTTCTGCTGGACATCTGCCACGAGGCCGAGGTGCGGCAGTTACAGCCCAACAGCTTTGGTGTGGCGCGGTTTTGATGATCGTTCCCACGCTCCGCGTGGGAATGCAGCCCGGGACGCCCCGCGTCCCCATAGGGAGAACAATAAAAATGATCTTCACCCAGGAACACGAAGCACTGCGTCGCACCGTCCGTGGCTTTGTCGAGCGCGAGATCAACCCGCATGTGGATGAGTGGGAAAAGGCCGGACGCTTTCCGATCCACGAGATCTTCCGCAAGGCCGGCGACCTCGGTTTGCTGGGTATTTCCAAGCCGGAAAAATTCGGTGGCATGGGCCTCGACTACAGCTACTCGATCGTCGCCGCCGAAGAGTTCGGCAGCATTCGCTGCGGCGGCATCCCGATGTCCATCGGCGTGCAGACCGACATGTGCACCCCGGCCCTCGCCCGCTTCGGCTCCGATGAATTGCGCGAAGAATTCCTGCGCCCGGCCATCAGCGGCGAACAGGTGGGCTGCATCGGCGTTTCGGAAACCGGCGCCGGCTCCGACGTGGCCGGGCTGAAAACCCATGCCCGCAAGGACGGCACTGACTACGTGATCAACGGCAGCAAGATGTGGATCACCAACTCACCGAGCGCCGACTTCATCTGCCTGCTGGCCAACACCTCGGACGACAAGCCGCACATCAACAAGTCGCTGATCATGGTGCCGATGAACACCCCCGGCATCAGCGTCAGCCCGCCCCTGGAAAAGCTCGGCATGCACAGCTCGGAAACCGCCCAGGTGTTTTTCGACGACGTGCGCATCCCCCAGCGCAACCGCATCGGCCATGAAGGTGCGGGATTCATGATGCAGATGCTGCAGTTCCAGGAAGAGCGGCTGTTCGGCGCGGCCAATATGGTCAAGGGCCTGGAGTACTGCATCGACAGCACCATCGATTACTGCAAGGAACGCAAGACCTTCGGCAAGGCGCTGATCGACAACCAGGTGATCCACTTCCGCCTGGCCGAACTGTCCACCGAAATCGAATGCCTGCGGGCGCTGGTATACCAGGCCACCGAGCAGTACATCAAGGGCCAGGACGTGACGCGCCTGGCCTCCATGGCCAAGCTCAAGGCCGGCCGCCTGGGCCGGGAAGTCAGCGACAGTTGCCTGCAATATTGGGGCGGCATGGGGTTCATGTGGGACAACCCGGTGGCCCGGGCTTATCGCGATGTGCGGCTGGTGTCGATTGGTGGTGGGGCGGACGAGATCATGCTGGGGATCATCTGCAAATTGATGGGCACCCTGCCGGGGAAGAAGTCGTGAACACGTTGTTGCTGGAACCGCATAACGGGGTGCTGCATGTGACCCTCAATCGGCCGGACAGCCGCAATGCCATGAGCCTGGAAATGGTCAACGAACTGCGTGCGGTACTGGCCGATGTGGCTGGGGACAAGAGCGTGCGGGCGTTGGTTATCAGCGGCGCGGGTGGGCATTTTTCGGCCGGTGGCGATGTGAAGGACATGGCTCGCGCGGGAGCCGCGGGAGGCTTGCAGGCGTTGAACCGGGCGTTCGGCACGCTGTTGCAGGAAGTGGAGGCGCTGCCGCAGGTGGTGATTGTGGTGCTTGAGGGTGCCGTGTTGGGCGGCGGGTTTGGGTTGGTGTGTGTCAGTGATGTGGCGATTGCGGATCATCAGGCGCAGTTTGGGTTGCCGGAGACCGGCCTTGGGTTGTTGCCGGCGCAGATTGCGCCGTTCGTGGTGAAGCGTATCGGGCTGACCCAGGCGCGGCGGCTGGCTTTGACGGCGGCGCGGTTTGATGGGGTTGAGGCGCTGCGGTTGGGGTTGGTGCATTTTGTGGAGCACGATCCGCAGGCGTTGGCGGAGCGGCTGGATGAGGTGTTGGGGCAGGTTTTGCGGTGTGCTCCGGGGGCTAATGCGCGGACCAAGGCGTTGCTGCTGGCCAGTGGTGAGCAGGTTTTGGGGCCGTTGTTGGACCAGGCTGCCGAGTGGTTTGCCGAGGCGGTTTGTGGTGAGGAAGGGGTTGAGGGGACTCAGGCGTTTGTGCAGAAGCGCAGGCCGGGGTGGGCGCGATGAATCGGGGGCATATCCGTTATTTTTGTAATGGCGACTATGGGTTCCGCTCTTACAGCGG
>NZ_JACAPT010000026.1:0-27303 GCF_013385565.1 Pseudomonas sp. E6002
TGTAAGAGCGAAACCATAAGTCGCCGTGACCTAAATAACGGATATGCCTCCAATCAATGCGCAATACACACCGACTTCAGCTCGGTATAAGCCTCAATTACCGCCCGCCCAAACTCCCGCCCCATCCCCGATTGCTTCACCCCGCCAAACGGCATCGCCGGGTCCAGCAACACATGCGCATTCACCCAAACCGTCCCCGCCTCGATCCGCGGCACCAGGTTCATCGCCTTACCCAGATCATTGGTCCAAAGACTGGCCGCCAACCCATACCGATTGTCATTGGCCAACTCAATCACCGCATCCTCATCATCAAACGCCATCACCCCCAACACCGGCCCAAACACCTCCTCCCGGGCCACCGCCATCCCATGATCGATATCCGCCAAAATCGTCGGCCGCACATAAAACCCCTCACCCGCAACCTCATCCCCACCGATCACCACCCGCGCCCCTTCAGCCCGGGCCTGCTCGATATGGCGCAGTACCCCTTGCTGCTGCTTGCGCGACACCAACGGATTAATCGCCGCCTCACCATCCATCCCCGCCCCCAACGGCATCGCCGACACCGCCGCCGCCAACCCCTCGACAAACCGGTCATACACCGAACGATGCACATAAAAGCGCGAAGCCGCCGCACACACCTGTCCGTTGTTCAGCAACCCACCCAGGATCGCCCCCTGGATCGCCTTATCAATATCCGCATCCGCCAACACGATCATCGGATTCTTGCCCCCCAACTCCAGGGCAAACCGCGTCATGTTCTCCATGCACGCCCCCCCCACGCTCTTGCCCACCGCAGTCGAACCGGTAAACGACACCTTGCTCACCAACGGATGAGCAGTCAGAACGCCCCCCACCGAGGCCCCGCCGCCGGTCACCACGTTGAACACCCCCGCCGGAATCCCCGCCTCCAGCGCCAGCTCCGCCAGGCGCATCGCCGTCAGCGGCGTTTCCATCGCCGGCTTGATGATCACCGTGCACCCGGTCGCCAGCGCCGGCATCAATTTCCAGGCCGCAATCAGCAGCGGGAAATTCCACGGCACGATGCCCACCACCACGCCCACTGGCTCGCGCTTGGTGAACGCAGTGAACCTGGCCCCCGGCGGCAAAGGGATGGACACGTCGAAGGTCTGCCCTTCGATCTTGGTCGCCCAACCCGACATGTAGCGCATGAACTCCACCGTGGCGTTCAGATCCAGCCCCCGCGCCAGGTTGATCGACTTGCCCTGGCTCAGGGTTTCCAGCTGCGCCAGCTCCTCGGCATGGGCCTCAACCAATGCGGTGAAGTTCAGCAAAATCCGCTCACGGTCGGCCGGGCGCAATCCCGACCACACGCGGGACTTGAACGCCGCATGGGAAGACTGCACCGCCTGCTCCACCACGTGCAGCGGCGCGTCGAGGGTTTCGCACAGGGTTTGCCCGGTGGCCGGGTTGATCACCTTGATGTGTTCGCCCTCGGCAAACACCCACTGGCCATCGATAAAGCAGCCATGACGACGGTCCAGGAATGCAGCCACCTGCGGCAGGATTTCAACGTTGCTCATGATTCACCTGTATTCAATGTTGTTCTTTGAGAAAGCAGGCGACCGCTTGGCGATCGTCGGCCGAAGCCAGGCCCATGTAGGGCATGTAGGTGCCAGGCACAAACGCCTGGGGTTGGGTGATGAATTGCGCGATGGTCTCGGCTTGCCACTCGACGTTTTTGTCACGCATCGCCTGGGAGTAGCTGAAGCCCGCCAGGGAGCCGGATTTACGCCCGTAAACGCCCGCCAGGTTCGGCCCCATCATTGTCGCGCCGCCCTTCGCCACCGCATGGCACACGCTGCATTCGTTGGCGAAAACCTGGGCGCCACGGCTCTGGTCAGGGCTGCATTCAGCGGCGAATGCGCTGTGGGCCAGGACCAGCGACAGCAGGCCGGGCAGGGAAAATCTGTGTGCAGTGAACATAGAAAAACGACCTTGGAAATCATCGAAGTTGCCGACGATTGTCAGGGCTCAAGGTCGCTCGGGTTTTGCCCTGCGTGCCAGTCGTATTGGCCGGGCTGCCAAACCGTGGATTCTGGCAAGCACAGTCAAGTCTTTGGCAACCAGACAAAAGGCACGTCACTTCGCCAGCATTAGTATCGCGGCAGACCCCAACCCTGTGGTCATGAACAAGAATGGATGCCACACCATGCTCAAGTCCCCCTTGCTTCGTCTCTCGACCCTCGCGCTGATGATCGGCGCCAACCCGGCCGGCGCTTATGAGCTGTACGCCGATGACAGCAGTCATCTGAACGCCACGCTGGAAGCGGTATTCGGTGCCTTCCACAGCCAGCAGAACTACAGTCAATCCGGCCGCCTGGCCAAGGGCTCCTCGTCCTGGCGCGAGGGCTACGTGAAGTACGGCCTGAGCTTCGACAAAAGCTTCAGCGGCGCCGGCACCACCTACGGTGCGGCCAACCTGCTGAGTTCCGGCACCTGGGGCGACGGCGATGCCGCAGGTTTCAGCGACGGTTCGGAGCGCACCACAAAATTCGAAGACGCCTACCTCGGCTGGCGCTCGGGCAAGTTGTTTGAGGCCCTGGGCGAGAATGGCGTGGACCTGTCCTTCGGCCGCCAGAACATCGTGGTCGGCGACGGTTTCCTGATTGACGGCGACGCGCTGAACTTCGGCAAGGGCGTGGCCGATGGCGACCTCAATCGCGGCGGCGGCTACTACATCGCCGCCCGCAAGGCCTTCGACGAAACCGCCGTGTTGCGCCTGGGCGGCAAGGACGGCTGGCGCAGCGACCTGATGTGGCTCAAGTCCGATAACCGTGCCCAGGCCAAGACCGAGATGTACGTCGCCACCCTCGAACACGTGGCCGCCGAAGGCACCGTGGGGCTGACGTACATCGACACCACCGACGTCGACAAGCAGTACGCCTCCCCCACGCAGCTGGAACGCGATGGCATGAAGACCTACAGCCTGCGGGCCACGGGCAATGCCGGGGTGACCAACCTGTTCCTGTCCGGCGAATACGCCTGGCAGGACAAGCCCCACACCGGCAACGAAGACGCCTGGTACCTGGAAGCTGGCTGGACCTTCTCCGACGTGACCTGGACGCCGTATGTGAGCTACCGCTACAGCCGCTTCTCGGAAGGCTTCGACCCGCTGTTCTACGGTTTCAGCCGTGGCTACGGCACCTGGTTCCAGGGTGAAGTGGCGGGCAACTACGCCGGGCCGTTCAACAACAACTCACGCATCCAGAACGTCACGTTCAAGGTTTCGCCCCTGCAGAACCTCAACGTCGGCGCGGTGTTGTTCGACTTCAAGACCATCGACCGCAACCTCGGCAACAACGACGGCCACGAGCTGGACCTGTATGCCGAATGGCACGTCAACGACCACCTGACGGTGATGCCGCTGATCGGCCTGTACCAGCCGGACAAGAGCGCCGAGCAAGGCGGCACGCAGCTGGGCAACCACGATAAAAACCTCTACAGCCAAGTGGTGTTCGCCACTAACTTCTAAGCCCGGCCGGGGCGGTGGCGCCGCCATCGCCCCGCCTGGCCAAGGCCTTCGCAATGCACACGAAATTCCTCACGATCCAGAGCAAGATCGCCCTGCTCGCCGGCCTCTGCCTGTTATTGGTGGTCGGCCTGCTGATGAGCCTGTCGCTGTACCAGACCCACCAGAGCAGCCAGCACGTGGCCCAGGCCAGCAGCGACATGCTCGCTGCCGCCGCCAAGGAACACATGCAGGCCCTGGGGCAAGTTCAGGCCATGCAGGTGCAACGCACCTTCATGCAAACCCATGAATACGGCCAGGGCTTGTCGCGTTATGTGCTGTACCTGCGGCAACTGCAACAACAGGGCAAACTGACCCGCCCAGAATTGCGCCAGGAGCTGAATACCCAGCTGCGCCAGGCCCTGGTCGACAAGCCCGACCTGCTCGGGATTTACGTCATTTTCGAAGCCAATGCCCTGGACGGTGACGATGCCCACTTCGTCGACCAGGCCGCCGTCGGCAGCAACGAGGCCGGGCGCTTCGCCCAATACTGGGTGCAGGCCACCCCGGGTGAACTGACAGCGGTAGTCGGCGACGAAGCGCTGCTGGCCAATACCTCGCCCGGCCCCAGCGGCGCGCCGTACAACGCCTTCTACACCTGCGCCCGCGACACCGCCAGGGCCTGTGTGCTGGAGCCGTATTTCGACGAGGCTTCCGGCAGCCGCAAGCTGGTGACCAGCATTGCGTTCCCGCTGATGGAGCACAGCAAGGTGATCGCGGTGATTGGCCTGGACATCAACCTGGCGGCCTTGCAACAGGCCAGCCATACCAGCGCCGGGCAACTGTTCGACGGCCACGGGCAAGTCAGCATCGTCAGCCCCGAAGGCGTGATTTCCGCCTATAGCGAGGACGCCAACCGCCTCGGGCAGCCGATCAGCGAAGTCATGCACGATGGCGCCCAGGTACTGGACGCGTTGCGCCAGGGGCAACCGCAAACCTTTGTCGATCAACAGCAAATCAAGCTACTCGAACCGCTGGCACCGATTGCCGGTGCCGCACCGTGGGGCGTTCTGGTGGGCGTGCCGCAGTCGGTGCTGCTGGCGCCGGTCACTGCGCTGCAACAGCAACTCGATGCCCAAGGGGTGAAAAGCACCGCCCTGGAACTGCTGCTGGGTGGCGGCTCGGCCCTGCTCGGCCTGCTGTTGATTTGGTACGCCGCGCTGCGCATCACCCGGCCGCTGCAAACCCTGACCCGGGTGATGGAGGACATTTCCCGTGGCGAAGGCGACCTGACGCGGCGGCTGGAGGTGCAATCCCGGGACGAGATCGGCCAGTTGGCCAGCGCCTTCAACCGTTTTGTCGAACGTATCCACCAGTCAATTCGCGAAGTGTCTTCAGCGGGGCTCGGGGTCAACCAGGTGGTCAAGCGGGTGCTGCTGGCCTCGAATTCCTCGCTGAACAACTTCGATGAACAGGCCACCCGCACCAACAGTGTCGCGGCGGCGATCAACGAACTGGGCGCCGCCGCCCAGGAAATCGCCCGTAATGCCTCCGATGCGTCGCAGCGAGCCTCCGGCGCCCGGCAACAGGCTGAGGACGGGCGCCAGGTGGTGGAGCGCACGATTGCCGTGATGAATGAACTGTCGGGCAAGATCAGCGCCTCGTGCGTGCACATCGATGCGCTGAATCACAAGACGGTGAACATCGGGCAAATCCTGGAGGTGATCAAGGGCATCTCCCAGCAGACCAATCTGCTGGCACTGAACGCCGCCATTGAAGCGGCCCGGGCCGGTGAGGCCGGGCGCGGGTTTGCGGTGGTGGCCGATGAGGTGCGCAGCCTGGCCTATCGCACCCAGGAGTCGGCGCTGGAGATTCAGCAGATGATCGAAGAGTTGCAGGTGGGCGCACGGGAATCCGTCAGCACCATGACCGAGAGCCAGCAGCACAGCGAGGAAAGCGTGAGCATCGCCAACCTGGCGGGTACGCGGCTGGCCAGTGTGACGCAGAGGATTGGCGAGATTGATAACGTCAACCAGTCGGTGGCGGCGGCGACCGAGGAACAGACGTCGGTGGTGGAAGCGCTGAATGTGGACATTACCGAGATCAATATGCTGAACCAGGCCGGGGTGGAAAACCTGCAGTCGACGCTGCAGGCCTGTACCGAGCTTGAGCGTGAAGCGGAACGCTTGAATCAGCTGGTGGGCAGCTTTCGCATCTGACCAACAACTGCCCCGCAGGCCCCATGTGGGAGCGGGCTTGCTCGCGAAGACAGAGTGTCAGCCACTGAATAGGTTTCTGATACACCGCCTTCGCGAGCAAGCCCGCTCCCACATTTGATCTCCTGAACCTTCAGCAATGGGCGCCAGCATGCTCAATCCGGTGAAACAGCCGGTTGAAGTACACCAGGCTGTCGCCCTGCCCCCGCACCCCAACCCGCGACAACTCCACGAACATCACCGAATGCGACCCTACCTCCTTGCACTCACTGATACGCCCTTCCAGTTGCACCAGCGCATCCCGCAGCACCGGTACCCCCGCCTCGCCTCCGTCCCACAGGTCCCAGGCAAACCGCTCCGCCATGGGCACCTGGGTCATCCCGGCAAAGTGCCGCGCCAGCTCTTCCTGCTCCCCGCACAGCACGTTCACGCACAGCTGCCCATTGGTACGGAACACATCATGGGTCGCACTCCCGCGGTTCACGCACACCAACACCGTGGGGGGCGAATCCGTCACCGAGCACACCGCACTCGCCGTGATCCCGCAACGCCCGCCCGGGCCGTTGGTGGTGATGATGTTCACCGCGGCCGGCAGTTGCGCCATGGCGTTGCGAAAGTCGATTTGCTGCTGGCTCAGGTCGGCCATGTCGGTGCCCCTTTACGGTCCGTGGGTGATGCCACAAGACTAAGACGCCCCGTGCGGCGCGACCATTCAGACGATCCCCATGCCGACTAGGTGGTTTCTTTATCGTCAGGGCCGTTCACACTGGGTATTCTGCTGGCAAGGCTCCACAGATGAGCCAATGTCCGCCGCAGCGTGCCCGCGTGCGAAAACAATAATTAGAAATTCTCGTGGCAGTCCCTGATGGAAATTCGCACACCGATTGTTTACATCGTTGATGACGACAAAGACCTGCGTACCTCGCTGGCCTGGCTGCTGGAGTCGGTCAGCGTAAAGGCCCAATGTTTCGCCGGGGCCGAAGAGTTCCTTGCGCACTACGACCCGCGCCAGCCCGCCTGCCTGGTGCTGGACGTGCGCATGCCGCAGACCAGCGGCTTCCAGTTGCAGGAGATCCTCAACCGGCGCGGCAGCACCTTGCCGACCATCTTCGTGTCGGCCCACGGCGACATACCGATGTCGGTCACCGCAATGAAAAACGGCGCGCTGGATTTCGTCGAGAAGCCCTACAACCCGCAACAGATGATCGACCGCATCCAGGCCGCGCTGAAGACCGCTGTACAGGCCCAGGCCGACCAGGAACAGCGCGAGCACCTGCAAGGCAAGCTGGCGCTGCTGACGAGCCGGGAGCGAGAAGTGTTGATGCTGGTGGTGGACGGCAAGGCGAGCAAGGTGATTGCCCGCGAGCTGAACATCAGCGTGAAGACCGTTGACGTGCACCGCACCAAGATCAAGGAAAAGATGGGCGTGACCAGCATCGCCATGCTGGTCCGCGAGGTGCTGTATCCCTAGGGCGCGATGATTGAATGTGGGAGCTGTCGAGCCTTGGCGAGGCTGCGAAGGGATCGCGGCGGTGTACCTGTCAGACCGAGTGGCCTGCATCGCGGGCAAGCCCGGCTCCCACAGGAAAATGCATTCCAGGTTCGGGAGCGGCACGCATCAATGATGGCTATAGCGCTTGCGGTACTCGCCCGGTGACACGCCAAAGCGCGACTTGAACGCCGATGAGAAGTAGCTGGAGTCGGAGAAGCCCCAGGCATAACAGAGTGCCGACAGCTTCTGCTCCGCCGGCGAATGGCGCAGGGTTTCGGCGCAGAAATCCAGGCGTCGGTGCTTGATGTATTGCGCCACCACCAGCCCGCGCTTGGAAAACATCCGGTACAGCCCGCGCACCGATACCCCGACTTCCCGGGCGATCAGCTCGGGGCAGAGTTCTTCGGCGCCGATGTGCGCATCGATGTAGGCGATGGTCTTGCGAAACTGCCGTTCCTGGGTGTCCACGCCGTTGTCCCGGGCGCTGATCCCCGGCAGCAGCAGGCTGACCAATGCATCCAGCACGGCTTCGCTTTCCTGCATGCCCAGGTCGTTTTGCTGGCGGGTGTCGAGCACCATCTGGCTGGCCATCAGCGCCAACGGCGTGCGCGCCGAGATCCGCGTCGCGCAGTTGACCGCCGTGAAGTGCGAACCGCGCTCCACCACCTGGCGCGGCAGGATCAGCGACAATTGCCGGGAGTTGTCGTGGTAGGTCATGTCACTGGGGCGGCAGGCGTCGATCAGGGCGATGTCACCGCAGCCCAGTTGCGCACGGTTGTCGCCCTGTTCCAGCTGTGCGCTGCCCTGCAACTGGAACACCGCGTAGTAGTGCCCTTCATTGCCCGTACTGACTTCCTTGCTGCTGCGATACAGATGCACCTGGGCCATATCGACCACGCTGAGCTTGATCGCGCCGCTGCGAAACTCGCTCAATTCCCCATAAAACCCCGCGCCCAGGGCCCTGGCATCGAAGCGTCCACAGGCCTGGTTAACCTGCTGTAACCAACGCTCGAACGATTCGTTACGTTGCACCGTTGAACTCATCATGACCGCAAGGCCTCACATTTTTTATTTTTTTGGTCCCAGCAATCTTACGGGTAGCGCCGATCAAATATCCAATACCAGACGAGCGGAAACCGCCCGGGAAACACACGCACAAATCTGCCGGTTGGCGGCCTTCTCCTTGGTCGACAGGCAATTGTCACGGTGCTCGGGCACGCCTTCCAGCACCTCGACAATGCAGGTGCCGCAGATGCCTTCGCGGCACTCGGTGTCGATGTCGCAACCGTGGGCCTGCAATACGTCCACCAGGCTGGTATTCGCCGGTACTTGCAGCACCACGCCGGAGCTGACCAGCTCCACCTCGAAACCACCGCTGGGCCCGACATTCACCGCTGGGTCGGCCTGGAAGTGCTCCAGGTGGATCGCTTCCTCGGGACGGCTGCGGGCCGCCACTTCCACCACCTTGTGCATGAACGGCGCGGGGCCGCAGGTGTAGACGTGGGCAGCCGCGCCCGCCTGCTCCAGGCAGGTACTCAAGGCCGCATCCAGCGCGCCCGGCTCGACGCCATAGTGAAACTGCACATGCTCGCCGAATGTATCGGCCAACAGCTGGGTAAACGCCGCGTACTGCGCCGAACGTGCAAAATAGTGCAGGCGCCACGGCTGGCCGCTGTCGGCCAGTCGATAGGCCATGCTCAACAGCGGCGTCACCCCGATACCGGCGGCAAACAGCGCATGGGCCGGCGCCTCCGGGTCGAGGCGGAACAGGTTGCGCGGCGCGCCCATCTCCAGCTCCATGCCCTCCTGCACCTGCTCATGCAGGGCCAGGGAGCCGCCACGGGATTGCGCCTCTTTCTTCACCGCCACCAGGTACGCGCGGCCATCGTGGGGCGGGCTGCACAGCGAATACTGGCGGGTGACGCCGGTTGGCCCGGTGAGGTCCACATGGGCCCCGGGCTCATAACTGTCGAGGGGCTGGCCGTCACTGCGCACGAGGCGAAAGGAACGGATATCCAGCGCTTCATCGACGATGCGTTCGATCTTCACCTTCATCATTGCAGCACCTGAATCCTGTTGTTTCGGTTGAACGCTAACCTGTGGCGAGGGAGCTTGCTCCCGCTGGACTGCGCAGCAGGCCCACTCTCTTCGGCGATGACTAGCGCATGAACAGCCCGCCGTTGATGTCCCAGCACGCGCCCGTGATCGAGGCGGCGTGGTCGGCGATCAACAGCAGCACGGTGTCGGCGATGGTGTGCGGGTCGCCGAGGGTGCCCGTCGGGATAATCTTGAGGATCTGCTCCAGGCGCTCCGGCGCCACGGTTTCGCGCACCACCGGCAAATCAAGCGGGCCTGGCGAAATGCTGTTGACCGTCACGCCCCGGGGCGCCAGTTCACGGGCGAAGACCTTGGTCAGCGTAGCCACGCCGCCCTTGGCCGCGGCGTAATGCGCGCCAGTGGCAGTGCCGCCGTTTTGCCCGGCGAGGGAGGCGATATTGACGATGCGCCCGAACCCTCGTTCGGCGAAATGCGCACCAAACACCTGGCAGGCCACGAACGTGCCCCGCAGGTTGATCGCCATCGATTCGTCGAATTCCTCGGGTGTGATGTCCATCAGCGCCGCAACTTTCGACACTCCGGCGTTGTTCACCAGGATATCGGTGCCGCCCCAGCGCTCGCTGAGCAGGTCCCGGGCGCGAATAAAATCGGCCTTGTTGCGCACATCCAGCTCGATGGCGACGGCGGTTTCGCCGCGGTTGTCGAGTTCAGAGGCCAGGCGCTGCACGCCGTCCAGGTGCACATCCGCCAGGCCCACGCGGTAGCCTGCGGCGTGCAGGCGCCGGGCGATGCATTCGCCGAGGCCACGGGAGGCGCCGGTTACAAGCGCGATTCGGTTCATCAGGATGTCCTCATCTCAACTGTGGGAGCGGGCTTGCTCGCGAATGCGGTGTGTCAGTCAATGCATGTGGCGACTGATCCACCGCATTCGCGAGCAAGCCCGCTCCCACATTGGTTTTGTGTCGTTGTTTGAATCGTGCTTACAACAGAAAGCCGAGTGCACTCAGGCTGTCGGTGGAATTGATCAGCCGCACCACCTTGCGCTCCAGGGTCGCGACCCCGGCGCTGAACCGGATGCGGTAATTCAGGTCGGCCACGAACGGCGTGTGCACCCCGCGCTTGTAGGCATAGAGCAGCTGCGCACAGTTAACCTCCACCTCCTCGCCCGCCGCTTCCACCAGGGTGAATCGCGAGACACTGCGCACGGTTTTCGCCGCATCCACCGCTGACGGTGAATACCCCGCCGTCAGCCGTTCGATGCGCAGGTCACGCATGCGCGCATCGTCATAGGCGTAGTTGAGGTTGGCTTCAAAATCCTCGGTGTCCGGGTCGATCGGCACGACGTAGCGCCCGCTCTCGCTCCACAACGCGGCCCATTGCACGTAGTCCTTGTGGTCCAGCAGTTGGGCTTCACGCCAGATGAATTCGATGGCCTGGGCCAGCGGTGCGGTAAAACCAGTCAGGGTGTTCATTGGCTCATCATCCTTTTCCACATGTCATAGGCCCCGCGCATGCCGCCTTCATCAGTGGCGTGGGATACCTTGTCGCCGTTGTCGGCCAGCACTTCGCGGTTCAGGCCACGGTTGACCAGGATCGGTGCGTCCACGCCGGCATACGAGCCGCGTTGCACCCGGTCCCAGGCTTCGGCGTCGTCGGGGCTACCAAAGCCGAACGGGCCCTGGAAGTGTTCGTGGATGCGCAGGCGCTCGCGGTTGGCAACCTGTGGGCCGCCCTCCATGCCCAGGGCGACGTGGCGGATTTCGGTCTCGGTGACCGACACCGGGCGCAGCACCCGGAAGAACGACATCGACATGGCGACATTGGGAAACAGGTTGAGGTTGAACCCGGCACCGTGCAGCGAGCGCACGATGCGTCGCACCTGGGCCGGCTCCATGGTTTTCGACAGTTCTTCGGTGACGTGGGCGAAACGCTCCTGCAACTGCTCGGTACCGTCGTCGTGGTCCAGGTCGACATGCTCGGGCACCATCACCATCACACTGTGGCCATTGCCCAGGGAATGGGTGACGGCCTGCTCGTCGGTCATGAACGAGAGCATTTCCGAGGTCTCGGCGTCCACCGACGACATGAACGACTTGTGCACGATCGGGAAGTGGTAGCCGTCGGTGGTGTTTTCCAGCTGGATCTTCCAGTTGCCCTTGAAGCTGAACTTGTGTTCGCCCTGGGTCTTGATCGGGTAGCCGGCGCCCTGCTTCATGAACAGGTCCATCCAGTGTTTGGCGCCGCCGAGGAAGTCGGCCAACGGTTCGATATCGTCGTTGTAGCTGGCGAATACCATCCCGGCGTAGCTGTCCACCCGCAGGCTGGTCAGGGGTAATTCGGACTTTTCCAGGATGCCTTCGTAGCCGTCCGGGTAAGGCAGCGCCCGCAGCTTGCCGTCCAAACCATAGGACCAGCTGTGATACGGGCAGGTGAAGCCGCTGGCGTTGCCCTTGTGCTTCTCGCAAACCGTGGCGCCACGGTGGCGGCAGCGGTTTTCCAGCACGTTGATCGCGCCTTTCTTGTCGCGCACCACAATCACCGGGCGCCGGCCGATGGTCGCGGTCTTGAAGTCGCCGCTGTTGCGCACTTCGCTTTCATGGGCGACCCAGACCCAGGTGCGGTAGAAGATCTTTTCCAGTTCGGCCTCGAACAGCGCCGGGTCGTTGTACAGCGAGACGTCGACGCGATCGTGCTTGACCAACTCGTCGAGGCTTTTCGATTTGGCAATCAGCCGGTATTCATGGGTACTCATGGAGCCCTCCTCAAGGCGTTGTTCTTATTGGCGAGCCGTGATGCTCTGTTGCAGTTGTGCGCCGAGGGCACACACCCATTCGTCCTGGCCCTTGCGGCCGACAATCTGCAGCCCCACCTTCAGCCCGCTGTCGGCCAGGGTCACCGGCACCGTCAGCGCCGGGTGGCCGCTGAGGTTGAATGGCCGCACCAATGGCGTCATGCGGGCCACGGCCTGGCTGCCGTTGCGGGCTTCGGCCAGGGTCGGCGGCAGGTCCGGCATCGTCGGCAGCAGCAACACGGAGAATTCTTCGAGCGCGGCGTCCACCTGGTGGCTGAAGCGGGTGCGCACGACTTCGGCTGCGGCCAAATCAGCAGCGCTGGTGCGGCTGGCAGCCAACAAGCGTTGTTCGACATCCGCACCGATCAGGCCCTTGCCGGTGAGGTGACCGAAGGCTGCCCAGTTTTCGACGTTAATCACCGTAAGGCCGGCGCCGAACGCCGTGTCAAAGTCGTCCAGATGCAGACGCTGCTGACGCCAGCCGGCCGCGTCGACGGCAGCCATCAGGCTCGCCTTCAGCCATGGCTCACAGGCCACATCCAGAAAGCCCACCGGCACGCTGCCGGACGGCGCCGCCTGTGCCTGGAAACCCGGGCAAATCACCTGCATCGCGGCAATCAGGTCCTGCATGTTCGCGGCAAACGGCCCGACGCAATCGAGGCTGGATACCGCCGGTTGCGCGCCAATGCGGCTGACTCGGCCATAGGTCGGTTTCAACCCGGCAATCCCGCAGCACGCCGCCGGCACCCGCACCGAGCCGCCGGTGTCGGTACCAATGGCGATATCCGCCAGGCCCGCCGCAACCGCCGCGGCCGAACCGCTGGAGGAGCCGCCCGGCACGCGGTCTGGCGCCTGGGGATTGACGGGCGTACCGCTCCAGTCGTTGATGCCGGTGACGCCAAATGCCAGTTCATGCAGGCTGGTCTTGCCGACGATCTGCCAGCCGGCATCCAGGACCGCCTGCACCACGTGCGCATGCCGCGTCGCCGGCGGAGCATCGGCAAAGGCACGACTGCCCGAGCGGGTCGGATACCCGGCGATGTCGATGGAATCCTTGATGGCCACGCGTCGGCCGCTGCCACCGAGTAAAAATTCGCTGACGAAGGTACTCATGGGTTCACCCCCAACATGCTATTGAACAGGCGCTGCGTACGGAAATGCGCGATCAGCCAGGTGCCGTCGACACGGCGAAAATCGATGGTCAGCCGCGTGCCGAACAACTCGCTGCGCTGGTCGGCGTAGGTGGAAATCTGTTGCATGATCCACTGCCCTGCAGCCGCGCTGCCGTCTACCTGGATCGACTCACTGGTGAGGTAATGCAGGTTCAGCGCAAAGTGTTCCGACGGTGGCAGGTAGCTGCCGACAAACGCCGCCACCGCGTCGCGCCCCCGATGCTGGCCGAAGGTCTGCGCGGTACTTGTGCCAATGCCTTCCCACACCGCATCCACGGTGAACAACTCGGCCAACTCGCGAACGTTGGTCGCCGCCCGGGGCACGTCGCACAGGTCCATGTAGCGCGCCATCAAGCGCCTTACCTGGCTCTCCCCTTCAAGGGTTTCAACACGCTGCAACAGGTCCATGGCTCACACCCTGGCCGCTTCGGGAATGGTCAGCGGGCGGCCGATCCGTGCTTCGACCTTGGCGTAGCGCCACAGGCTGTATTCACCCACCGGCGTGGTACGGAACAGGTTGCAGGCGTCGATCACCGACTGGTGGCAGTCGACGTCGGCCATGATGTAGACGGTCCACGGCGAGGTGGTCGACGGGCCGACCATCAAGCGGTCGTCATCCATCGCCCCCAGCACGTTGATGCCCGGCATGGCGCCGAGGTCGCCCATCATCTGGCTGAAGCCTTTCCACACGCTCAGGCCTTCGCCGGTAGGCAGGTCGAAAAAGTTCTGGGTGATGCCGATGCAGAAGACGACGCGCAGCGGTTCTTGAGTGGCTTGGGACATGGGTTGATCCTTGAAAGTCAGATGTAGCCAGGAAATGGAGGAACGCCGAGGAACACCGAGCCCGCGCCGTCGTACAGGCCTTCGCTGAGGAAGGCGTGCTGGGTCACCACCATGGCGTCGCGCAGGTAGCGTTGCAGCGGGTGGCGCAGGTAGATCGCGGTGGTGCCCGCCAGGCTGTAGGCGCTTTGCACCACGGCGGCGCCGGCCTGGGACACGTGAATGGCGGTCAGGCGCAACAGGCTGGTTTGCTCGGCCGTGACCGGGTTGCCGGCGAGGATCGAGTTCCACACTTGTTCGGTGGCGCCGTAGAAAAAACCCCGAGCGGCGCTCAGCCGCGCTTCGGCCTTGGCGATTTCGATGCGCACGTAGGCGCGGTCCGCCAGTTTCGGTGCGCCGGTGATGCCGCTGCCGCTGGCCATGGCGCTGATTTCATCGAGGGCCGCGCGGGCCAGGCCGAGGTTGACCACCGCCAGCACCTGGGCGGCGTAGGCAATCGAGGGATAACGAAACAGCGGCTCGTCGATGGTGGCGGCGCCGCCACGGATGAAGGTCCAGCGCTCGTCGATGTATTGGTCGGTAACTCGCAGGTCATGGCTGCCGGTGCCCTTGAGGCCGACCACGTCCCAGTTTTCGATGATTTCAACCTGGCCGGGCTTGAACACGGCAGTGCGTGGCTTGCCGCCCGCCGCACCGATGCCCACGCCCAGCAGGTCGGCGCCCTTGCAGCCGCTGGCAAATTTCCAGGTGCCGTTGACCTGCCAGCCGCCCTCGACGGTTTCCGCCGGCTGCAGCGGGAACAGGCCACCGGCAAACACCAGGTCGGGGCTGTCGGCATACAGTTCGGCGAGGGTTTCCTGGGGCAAGGCCGCAAGATACACCCCGGCGCTGCCGAAGCTGGCGACCCAGCCGGCAGAGCCATCGGCTTCGGATATGCGCTCGATCATCTGCAAGAACGTTGCGGGGGCCAGGGCATCGCCGCCGAAACAACGGGGCGTGGCCGCCCGGTAGATGCCCACCTGCTTGAAGCGTTCGATCATGTCCCGTGGCACGTGGGAGCCGGCGTCGAACTCGTCGCGGCGCTGGCGCACTTCATCGAGCACCTGCTGGAACAGCGCGGGCTGCACGTCGGGTAAAGCGTCTGGTTGCACGAGGGCCGAACGCAGCATGGGCTTTCTCCGTTGTAGTTGTTATGGACGCCGTGTCGGGCGTTGATAGGTCCAGTGTAAAAAGCCCGACCACCGTCAACTATTGGGGCGTGCAGCCCACCGGCTAAAGAAATCCCCTAGTGCGCCCCCGATTACTTCTGAGCGTGCCCCCGGATGCAAACCGGTATAACTTGCCACCGTAGTCGTCCCCTCCACCGCCAAGGGCTACGCGATGTACCTACCCAATAACAATGATTTCCACACCCTGATCGAAGCCATGCCGATCTGCACCATCCTTCACGATGCGCAGAGCAAGGACATCCTCTGGGCCAACACCGCGGCGCTGTCGGCGCTGGGGTTTACCCTGGAAGAACTGATCCCGCTCAAGGCCCCGGACATGACCCGGGACGCACCGAAGTACAAGCGCTCCATCGGCCTGCGTTGGCTCGAGCGAGCGGCCCGCAGTGGCCAGCGCACCATCGAGTGGTGTTATCGCTCCAAGGCCGGGGTGGAGATTCTTTCGGAAGCGGTCGCGACGCTGGTGCACCTGGACGGGCGCGACGTGCTGATGGTGCAGTTCCGGGATATTTCCCGGGAAGACAAGGTGAAGCGGGACCTGATCCGCGCCGAGGAAGCCCGGCGTGTCAGTGAACAGCAGCTTGAATACCTGGCCCGATACAACGCCATGGGCGAGATGGCGGTGGCGATTGCTCATGAGTTGAGCCAGCCACTGGCGGCCACGCGCAACTTTATCGAGGGGGTTTTGATTCGTCTGGGCGATACCCACAGTGCCGACCAGGGGGTGAACTGGGGGCTGCAAAGTGCCGTGCGGCAGGTCGAGCATGCGTCAACGATCATCAAGAGTGTGCGTGATTATGTGGTCAAGCTGGAGCAGAGCGCGGAGTGGGTGGACCTCAATGAGTTGCTGCAGGAAACCCGATATTTCATCAGCCTGCGGGCCGAGCCGAGTCAGGTGCGGCTGGAGATCGTCCCGAGCGCGCAACCGCTGATGGTGCAGTGCGAGAGGGTGCTGATTGGGCAGGTGATTCTGAACCTGGCGTTCAATGCCATTGAAGAGATGAGTGAGCTGCCCGTGGAGCGTCGGGTGCTGCGGTTGCATGCCTGCCGGGATGGAAACGTGGCGCGGTTGAGTGTCGAGGATTGTGGGCGCGGGATTCAGGCCGTGGCGCGGGAGAAAATCTTTGACGGGTTCTTTTCGTCGAAGGTGGGTGGTAACGGGATTGGGCTGGCGTTGTGCAAGAACATCATTGGTCGGCATCAGGGGGATATCTGGGCGCAGAATCTGGAGCCGTGTGGGGCGGTGTTCAGTTTTTCGTTGCCTTTGATGGGGTCGTGAGATTGGGGCATTTGCGAAGCGGCTTTTCTGTAGGAGCTGTTCAAAAGTGAGCCGCTGCAAGAGCGGAACCCATTTCAGCCATAACAAAAATAACCGATATACCCCCCTCCCCAAACCATTGGCACAGACACACAACCACTTGGCAGACACAACAATTCTTGCAATCGCCCCACAAGGCAGAATCCACTTGCAAGAATCTGCCAAAGCACCCGCGATTAGCAAAACACAATAATTCAGGGAGTGCCCCTAATGCGAAGCAACAAGATCAACGTACAGTCAGCGCTGGGTCTGGGCCTGCTTGTACTCGGCTTGAACAGCGCCCAGGCGGATTTACCGCCAGACACCATCGGCCAGACCACCCTGGCCTTTCCACCGGAAGCCCACCGCGCATTCGTGGTAGACGTCGAATTCGAAAGCTTCGTGGTCGGCCGCGTCACCGTGGTAGATCCCGACAAGAAGCGCGTCCTCGGCATGGTCCCCACCGGCTTCGCCGCGCCCTCGGCCCTGAGCCACGACCAGAAGACCCTGTACAGCGCCGACATCTACTATTCCCGCGGCACCCGGGGCGATCGCACCGATGTGCTCACCGCCTGGGACAGCTCCAGCCTGTCGCCCGCCTGGGAAGTGCTGATCCCGAACAAACGCGCCGAATCCCTGACCCAGCGCTATGGGCTGAAGACCAGCGGCGATGACCGCTTCGTCTACGTCTACAACTTCACACCCTCCACCTCGGTGACCGTGGTCGACACCCAGTCCCGCTCCGTCACCGCCGAAATCGCGATCCCGGGCTGCGTACTCAATTACCCGGTCGGCACTCGCCGCTTCGCCTCCCTGTGCGGCGACGGCAGCCTGCAAGTGGTGACGCTGAACGAGCAGGGCCAGGAAACCTCGCGCAACCGCACGCACTTCTTCGACCCCAACGCCGAGAAGCTCAACGAACGCGCGGTGAACGTGGGCGACACCTACTACTTCACCACCACCACCGGCACCATCCGCCCGGTAGATTTCTCCGGCGATGAGCCGAAAATCCTGCCGTCCTGGTCACTCACCACCGATGCGGAAAAGAAAACCGGCTGGGCCCCGGGTGGCTGGCAGTTGATGGCTGTGGCACCAAAGCTCAACCGCATGTACGTGCTGATGCACGACAACCACGAGCCGATGAAGTGGGAAGACCCGAGCACCATCATCTGGGCCTATGACCTCAAGACCATGAAGAAGATAGCCACCCTGGAAGCCCCGACCCCGGTCTGGAGCATGCAGGCCACCGGCGACGACAAGCCCCTGTTGCTGGGCGCCGACGTCGAAGGCGGCTTGCAGATCTTCGACCTCAAGACCAACAAACTCACCGGTAGCATGGCCAAGGTAGCGAAGACCGCAACCCAGATCATGAGCTACTAAAGAGGTTCGGCCATGCATATCGACCCGATCTTCATCATTGCCAGCGCCCTCGCCATCGCGGTGTTGCTGGCCAGTGCCGCGACCCACAAGTTGCGCGCACCGGCACGCTTCGCCCGGCAACTGGCCGATTACCAGTTGCTGCCAGAGGCAGTGACTCGCCCCGCCGCCCGGGTAATCCCGGTGCTGGAACTGGTGATTGCCTTTGCCCTGCTGGTGCCGGCCAGCCGTTCCTGGGCCGCCCTCGGCGCCGCCGGCCTGATTGCACTGTACGCCGCCGCCATTGGCATCAACCTGTGGCGCGGCCGCCGGGACATCGACTGCGGCTGCGCAGGCCCCGACCAGGCGCAGCCGTTGCGGCCGATCCTGCTGTTGCGCAACGGCGCACTGGTGGCCGTGGCCCTGCTGGCCAGCGTGCTGCCGATTGCCCGTGACCTGGGTTTTTTCGACGGCTTCGTCACCGTCGCCGCCAGCGCCGTCGCGCTGCTGATTTACGCCGCAGCCGATGGCCTGCTGGCGAACTCCCCTCTTCTGCTCAAACTGATTGGTAGGTGATCAATGGAAGGCCTTATTGTTTCCAACGTACTGCTGTGGGTACTGCTGCTGGCGCTGGCGTTTGCCGTGATGGGCCTGGTGCGCCAGATTGGTGTGCTGCACGGGCGCATCGCCCCGGCCGGCGCACTGATGGTCGACAAGGGCGTGGCGGTGAATGAGCCGGCCCCGCAAGTCACCGCTTCCGACCGTAAAGGCCGCCCGGTGAACTTCGGCTATGCCGGTGAGAAGAACCAGTTGCTGTTCTTCCTCTCGCCCACCTGCCCGATCTGCAAATCCCTGTTGCCGGCGATCAAGTCCATCGCCAGGGAACAGGCTGACCGACTCGATGTGGTGTTTATCAGCGACGGCGACATGGAAGCCCAGCACGCGCTGATCACCGAACACAAGCTGGACGACGTCACCTACGTGGTCGGCCCGGAAGTCGGCATGACCTACCAGATCGGCAAGCTGCCGTATGCCGCGCTGATCGACAAGAGCGGCACCTTGCGCGCCAAGGGCCTGGTCAATTCCCGCGAGCACCTGGACAGCCTGTTCGAAGTCGAACACCTGAAAAGCGCGACGCTGCAGGAATACCTCAACAGCCAGCCGCAGCCCCACGACCACAGCCACGGCCATAGCCACTGATTAAGGCAGGGAGACTCTCATGAAATTGCTGGATCTGTTATTCGAGCGCTCGACCCGTCGCCTTGCCGACACCACGTCGCGACGCAAACTGTTGGCCCGTATGGGTTCGCTGATGGTCGCAGGCGCCGCGTTGCCCCTGCTGCTGCCCCTGGACCGCACCAGCAAGGCGCTGGCTGCCGATAACCCGAAAGCCGGTGACCCGGGCGACCCGAACAGTTGCGACTACTGGCGCTACTGCTCCATCGACGGTTTCCTGTGCAGTTGCTGTGGCGGCTCGGTGACCTCCTGCCCACCGGGCACCGAGGCGTCCCAGGTGACCTGGATCGGCACCTGCCGCAACCCGGCGGATGGCAAGGACTACATCATTTCCTATAACGACTGCTGCGGTAAGCAAAGCTGCGCCCAGTGCGCGTGCACGCGTAACGACAGTGAGGAACCGGCATACCGGCCGTTCAACAACAACGATGTGAACTGGTGCCTGGCGGCCAAATCCCACATCTACCACTGCACGGTCTCGATCATTCGCGGCGTCGCGGTTTAACTCACCCTTGTGGCGAGGGAGCTTGCTCCCGTTGGAGTGCGAAGCGCTCCCAGAGATCTTGGGGCCGCAGCACAGCCCAACGGGAGCAAGCGCCCTCGCCACAGGTCAGTGCAAGAGGCTTGTCATGCGTACGTTGTTTTTGCTGAGCTTGATGTGTGTCTTCGCCACCCCGCTCGCCCAGGCTCGGGCCATTCCCAATCCAAACCAGAAGCACGCACCGGGCAATGAGTCGCCGCAAACGCCGATCGCCCAGGCCGGGTACAGCGTGGCGACCAACTATCAGCTGCAGTGTGCCGGCTGCCATCTGGGCAGCGGCATGGGCTCGGCGGCGAACGACACACCGAGGATGACCGGGTTTGTCGGCAACTTTCTGAAGGTGCCAGGCGGGCGGGAGTTTTTGGTACGAGTGCCGGGGATGTCGCAGTCGGCGCTGAACGATGGGCAACTGGCGGATTTACTGAACTGGCTGATGCGCCCGGACGGGATGGCGGGCAAGAGTACGCCGGTGGATTACAAGCCCTATAGCGCTGCGGAAGTGACTGAGTTACGGCACAAAGCGATGCTCAATCTGCCGGGCACAAGGGCGGGGTTGATCAAGGAAATGCGGGCGCAAGGGATTGCGATTGAAGATGGAATGCCCAACTGAACGAAACGCGATCCAAATGTGGGAGCGGGCTTGCTCGCGAATGCGGTGTGTCAGTCACCCAATGCATCAACTGAACCACCGCATTCGCGAGCAAGCCCGCTCCCACATTTTTGATCGGCGTATCCCCTGATCAGGCGTGTTGTTTGCGGTACTCACCCGGCGCAATGCCGAACCGTGACTTGAACGCCGTCGAAAAATAACTCGAATCCGAAAACCCCCACGAGTACCCCAGCACCGAAAGCTTTTCCTCCACCCTGGATTGGCGCAGGGATTCAGCACACAAATCCAGCCGTCGGTTCTTGATGTACCGCGCCACCACCAGGCCCTTGCGGGCAAAGATCCGGTACAGCCCGCGCACCGACATCCCCACCTCCCGCGCCAGCCACTCGGGGCACAGCTCTTCGGAGCGAATGTGCTGGTCAATGCACTCCAGCGTCTTGCGGAACACTCGCTCATGGGCGTCGCTGCCCTCGCCCGCCTGGCTGATCGCCGGGCGCAGCAGGTTGATGATCGCCTCCAGCGTCGCCTCGCTTTCCTGCAAGGTCAGGTTGTCTTGCCGGGTAGCCTCCAGAATCAGCTGCCGGGACAGCATCGCCATCGGCGACGTCGCCTCGATCCGGTGCCCGCATTTGACCGGGTTGAAACGCAAGGTCTGCTCCACCAGGTACGACGGCAGGATCAACGACAACTGCCGCGAATTCTCGCTGTAGGTGAAGTCGCTGGGGTGCGCCGCATCGATCAGGGTAATGTCGCCGGCGCGCAACAGCGCCTTGCTGTCACCCTGGGCCATGCCGGCCGTGCCGTCGAGCTGGAACACGGCAAAGTACTTGCCGCCCTCGCCCGCCGCGATTTGGCTGGGGGTACGAAACAGCCGCGCCTGGCAGGCGTCGACAAAGCTGAGTTTCAGCGCGCCGCTCTGGTACTCGCGGATCTGCCCGGAAAAACCATTCCCCAGGATCTGCCCATCGAATGCGCCACAGATCTGATTGATCTGATGGATCCATTGGTCGAACCCATCACAGCGCTGTGCAATTGAAGACATCATGTTCAGGCCTCACGCAGGCTTATTTTTATTCTCTACGCCACATCACTCCACCCGTTCTCCTGAACAGCGTCGCTCCTTATTTCAGGCCTCCGAACCGCCGGTAAAAGCTTTCGCCAACGTCCGGCAACGGGCCGTCGGCAGTTTCCAGCGCGCTGTTCAGCCATTCCTCGGCCTTGGCGTAGATCAACCGGTAAATATTGCGGCACAACTGGCGGGCGGCACGGCCTTCCCAATCGCCGGGGAGCAATTCATCGGGCAATTGCGGGTCGCGCAGCAGCAGTTTGCGGTACTCATGGATAAGCAGGACCCGTGCCAGGAAACAATCCGCAGGCTGTAGCTGTTCCTGCTCGCGAAGCGCTTGCCAGAGCGGTCGGAACAGTTGGATGAACTCGCTGTAATGGGCCGCCAGCTCCTCGATGTTCCAGCTCTCGCGCACCTGCACCCGCAGGGCCTTGGAGGCCAGTACATCCTGGGCGGTGGTTTCGAAGACGATGGTGTCTTCCTGGGCGCCGAGGTCGAGCAAGGTGGCGTTGACGTCGGCGCGGTCGCTGCGTGGGCAGGCCAGCACGGTCGGGGCAATCGCACCAAAACCTTGCCACTCCAGCTCTTCACGCACTTGTTTGCGCTTGTCCTGGGTCAACTGCGTGAGCATCACCAGGCACCATGAACCATCCCATGCCGGCACGCTGGAGCTGTAGACCCGCTTGAAGGCCTTGTCGAAACGCCGACGCCCGGCACCGGTCAGGCTGTAGTAGCTGCGGCGCCCGACTTTTTCGGCGGTCAGCCAGCCTTCCTTGGTCAGGCGGAAGATCGAGGTGCGGATCAGCCGTTCATTGATGCCGATGGGTTCGAGCAACTGGATCAGGCTGCCCAGCCACACCGTCCCGCCGTGGGGTTCGATGGCGTCCCCGTACAAGGTGATGATCAAGGAACTGGCGCGAATCGGCGTCTGCTCCTGGAAGCGGGTAATCAGTTGGTTCAGGGGTGTCAGTGACGACATGGGCGTACCGAGGCAAAAAGAGAAAATATACCGTTTTTAGCGGCGTCGGGATGCAGGCGATTCATCTGCCCTTGGGCCGCAGGCCGCTGTCGCTGATGCGTGGACGATCAGCTTCCGGTGCGCTCAGGGGTGCGCATTCCTGCATCTGCTCCAGGCAACGCTGAGCCAGGCGCAGGTATTCACGGGTGCCAGTTTGTTTCCAGTGCACCTCTTCATCACTGAGGCTGCGCTTGACGCTGGCCGGCGCGCCCATCACCAACGACTGCTCAGGGCACTCGAAACCGGCTTTGACGAACGCCGCCGCCGAGACGAACGAGCGAGCGCCGATACGGGCGTTGTCCATCACCACCGCATTCATGCCCACCAGCGCATCGGTGCCGATCCGGCAACCGTGCAGCACGGCGCCGTGGCCGATATGGCCGTTGCGCTCGACCACCGTATCGCTGTCCGGGAAGCCGTGCATCACACAGGTGTCCTGCAGGTTGGCGCCTTCTTCGAGGACGATGCGCCCGAAGTCGCCGCGCAAACTCGCCAGCGGCCCTACATAGCAATGGGGGCCGATGATCACGTCGCCGATCAGTACCGCCGAGGGATGGACGTAGGCCGTGGGGTCGACCACCGGGGTCAGGCCGTCGAGGCTGTAGCAAGTCATGGGGATTCCTTTTATGGCGTATTCGCAAAGCGATGCCGATCTTGGCTTATTTTGTATCACATCATTTTTACAAGCACAAAGCTGAAAAAGCGTATCGCTTGAATCAGGTGTCGCCGTGGCTTGATACGGTGCCGCTGATAATCGACGTAAAGCCAATAAAATAGGGGATTTATCAGGTATTTACCGACCAGCACAGCGAGCAGTTCATTTTCATCAAACTCAAAACAAGACACACCAAATCAATTTTATCGTTGCATTTATGTATCACGTTAAAGCTATACTCCGGCAAAACCGGCTGACCACGCCGATCCAATAATGAGCCGGCTGACCGCCGAGCGTGCACCGTGAGGGCCTCACGACCATGAACTTCGAACACATCCTGTTTTCCATCGAGGCCGGCGTCGCCCTGCTCAGCCTCAATCGCCCCGACCAGCTCAACAGCTTCAACACGCAGATGCACGGCGAAGTCCAGCAGGCGTTGAAGCAAGTCCAGGAAAACCCCGACGTGCGCGTGCTGCTGCTGACCGGTGAAGGCCGCGGCTTTTGCGCCGGGCAAGACCTCAGCGACCGCAACGTGGCACCCGGCAGCGCGGTGCCGGACCTGGGCGAATCCATCGAGAAGTTCTACAACCCGCTGATCCGCCAACTGCGCGACCTGCCTTTGCCGGTGATCTGCGCGGTCAACGGCGTGGCGGCCGGTGCCGGCGCGAACATCCCGCTGGCCTGCGACCTGGTGCTGGCAGCACGCTCGGCGAACTTCATCCAAGCCTTCTGCAAGATCGGCCTGATCCCCGATTCCGGCGGCACCTGGACCCTGCCGCGCCTGGTGGGCATGGCCCGCGCCAAGGCGCTGGCCCTGCTGGGCAACCGCCTGAGCGCCGAGCAGGCCGAGCAATGGGGCCTGATCTACCGCTGCGTGGACGACGCCGAATTGCGCAACGAAGCCCTGACCCTGGCCCGCCACCTGGCCACGCAACCGACCTACGGCCTGGCGCTGATCAAGCGCAGCCTGAACGCCAGCCTGAGCAACAGTTTTGACCAACAGCTGGAGCTGGAGCGCGACCTGCAACGCCTGGCCGGGCGCAGCGAGGATTACCGCGAAGGCGTCGCCGCCTTCATGGAAAAACGCAGCCCAAGCTTCAAGGGCCGCTGAAAGGAGCGCACCACATGACCAACCATGAAGCCATGAACCTGGCCAACCAGTGCGCCCAGATCATGTTCAGCCGCGATGCCGCCAGCCAGGGCATGGGCATGCGCCTGCTCTCGGTGGCGCCGGGTTGCGCACGACTGGGCATGAGCGTGCGCGCCGACATGATCCAGGGCCACGGCACCTGCCACGGCGGCTACCTGTTTGCGCTGGCGGACTCGGCATTCGCCCTGGCCTGCAACAGCTACAACGACGCCACCGTGGCGCTCGGCTGCAGCATCGACTACATCGCCCCGGCCCACCTGGGCGACACCTTGAGTGCCGATTGCCGCGAGCAAAGCCGCTCGGGTCGCACCGGCAACTACGACGTCCGTATCGAAAACCAACTGGGCCAGCTGATTGCGCTGTTCCATGGCAAATCCTACAAAGTGCGCGGCACGGTGCTGGCGCAGGAGAATCCGAATGAATGACGCCTTGATCATCGACGCAGTCCGCACCCCGATCGGCCGCTACGCCGGCGCCTTGAGCAGCGTGCGCGCCGACGACCTCGGAGCGGTGCCGCTGCGCGAACTGCTGCGCCGCCACCCGCAAGTGGACTGGAGCAGCGTCGACGATGTGATCTACGGCTGCGCCAACCAGGCCGGCGAAGACAACCGCAACGTGGCGCGCATGTCGGCGCTGCTGGCCGGGCTGCCGGTGAGCGTGCCGGGCACCACCCTCAACCGTTTGTGCGGCTCGGGGCTGGACGCCATCGGCAGCGCGGCCCGGGCGATTCGCTGTGGCGAGGCCGGCTTGATGCTGGTAGGCGGCGTGGAATCGATGTCCCGTGCGCCGCTGGTAATGGGCAAGGCCGAACAGGCGTTTTCCCGCGATGCGCAGCTATACGACACCACCATTGGCTGGCGCTTCGTCAACCCGCTGATGAAAAAGGCCTACGGGATCGACTCGATGCCGGAGACCGCTGAAAACGTCGCCGAGCAGTTCAATATCTCCCGCGCAGACCAGGACGCGTTTGCCCTGCGCAGCCAGCAACGTGCAGCCGCCGCCCAGGCCAGCGGGCGCCTGGCCAGGGAAATCGTCGCGGTGGAAATCCCCCAGCGCAAAGGCCCGGCCAAGGTGGTGGAACACGACGAACACCCCCGCGGCGACACCACCCTTGAGCAACTGCAGAAACTTGGCACGCCATTCCGCGAGGGTGGCAGCATCACCGCCGGCAATGCATCCGGGGTCAACGACGGCGCCTGCGCCCTGCTGCTGGCCAGCGCGGAAGTTGCCAAGCGTCACGGCCTGGTCGCCCGCGGCCGGGTGGTGGCGATGGCCACCGCCGGCGTGGAACCGCGCATCATGGGCATCGGCCCGGTGCCGGCGACCCGCAAGGTGCTGGAACTGGCCAACCTGAGCCTGGCGGACATGGACGTGATCGAGCTCAACGAAGCCTTCGCCGCCCAGGGCCTGGCGGTGCTGCGCGAGCTGGGCCTGGGGGACAACGACCCACGGGTGAACCCCAACGGCGGCGCCATCGCCCTCGGCCATCCACTGGGGATGAGCGGCGCACGGCTGGTAACTACCGCCCTGCATGAATTGGAGGAACGTGGCGGCCGCTACGCCCTGTGCACCATGTGCATCGGCGTGGGCCAGGGCATCGCGCTGATCATCGAGCGCCTGTCCGACTAAAGATTCGCGATTCCCGGGGAGCCTAGCGGTATCCTTGGGGCATGCACTCAAAGCCCACGGTGTGCGGTGGGCTGATACACAAAAATAATTCGAGTGAACTCATGAACATGCCTATTCCAAACGCCGTGCTTAACCCTGTGCTGGACCCGCTGGAAACCGCCAGCGTCGACGAACTGCGCGCCCATCAACTGGAGCGCCTGCGCTGGAGCCTGCGCCACGCCTACCAGAATGTGCCGCTGTACCGTCAGCGCTTCGACGCGCTGGGGGTGCACCCGGATGACATCAAGTCCCTGGACGACCTGGCCAAGTTCCCGTTCACCACCAAGGGCGACCTGCGGGACAGTTACCCCTACGGCATGTTTGCCGTGCCGATGAACGAGGTGGTGCGCCTGCATGCGTCCAGCGGCACCACCGGCAAGCCGACGGTGGTGGGTTACACCCAGAACGACATCGACACCTGGGCCAACGTGGTGGCCCGCTCGATCCGCGCGGCCGGTGGGCGGCGTGGCGACAAGGTGCATATTTCCTATGGCTACGGGCTGTTCACCGGCGGCCTTGGTGCCCACTACGGCGCGGAACGCCTGGGTTGTACGGTGATTCCGATGTCCGGCGGGCAGACGGAAAAACAGGTGCAACTGATCAAGGATTTCCAGCCGGACATCATCATGGTCACGCCCTCGTACATGCTGAACATTGCCGATGAAATCGAGCGCCAGGGCATTGATCCACAGAAGCTGGCGTTGCGACTGGGGATCTTTGGGGCCGAGCCGTGGACTGCCGAGCTGCGCAGTGCAATCGAGGCGCGACTGGGGATTACGGCGCTGGATATTTATGGGCTGTCGGAAATCATGGGGCCTGGGGTGGCCATGGAGTGTGCGGAAACCAAGGATGGCCCGACCATTTGGGAGGATCACTTCTACCCGGAGATCATCGACCCGGTGACGGGTGAGGTGCTGCCGGACGGGCAGATGGGAGAACTGGTGTTTACCTCCTTGAGCAAGGAGGCGCTGCCGATGATTCGCTACCGCACCCGGGATTTGACGCGGTTGCTGCCGGGGACTGCGCGGCCGATGCGGCGGATCGACAAGATCACCGGGCGCAGTGATGACATGCTGATCATTCGCGGGGTTAATGTGTTTCCCACGCAGATCGAGGAGCAGGTGCTTAAAATAAAACAGCTTTCAGAGTGTTATGAGATACATCTGTATCGTAATGGCAACCTGGACAGTGTGGATGTGCATGTGGAGCTCAAGGCTGAGCATCAGCACCTCAATGCTGAACAACAGAAAGCCGTCTCCAGCGAACTGAGCAAGCACATCAAGACGTATATCGGGATCAGCTCGCGCATCGTTTTGCAGCCGCTGCATTCGATCAAGCGGTCTGAGGGCAAGGCTTGCCATGTGATGGATCGTCGCCCTAAGGCATGACTGCTGCACCTTTTTGGCCCCGCATTTGCGGGGCTTTTTTTTGCTCGTTTTTTGGGGTGGGGGTAGAGCACCAGCAAAATCAAAGGCGCACACGGTTCAAATGTGGGAGCG
>NZ_JACAPT010000026.1:27313-93570 GCF_013385565.1 Pseudomonas sp. E6002
CATCCTGATTCAACGCGGCGCACTCAGGTTCTTCGCGAGCAAGCCCGCTCCCACATAAAGCGGCCCTGTTTTTTGCCTACTGGCCCTGCTTACCACGATGACCGGGAACCCTATGCCGCCGTTACCGTAGCGACAGATATCTGCTCCCTTCCCGCAAAGCGATACAAAATCAAATAACGACACCATATTTTGTGTTTGATATTAATTTCCGTATCGCTTATAAAGTCCTCCATGCCTACGACAAAACACAAGGCGGGAGACCCCCCATGTACGCACAGCTTGTAGAAACCGGAGTAAAGCGCATCAAGGACCTCTCCGAGATGTCCGACCAGGAACGCGCTTTCCAGGAAAAAATCGACGCCGAAATCAAGATCGAAGCCAAGAACTGGATGCCCGACGCCTACCGTCAAACCCTGATCCGCCAGATCTCCCAACACGCCCACTCGGAAATCGTCGGCATGCTGCCCGAGGGCAACTGGGTCACCCGCGCCCCCACCCTCAAACGCAAGCTGCAACTGATGGCCAAGATCCAGGACGAAGCCGGCCACGGCCTGTACCTCTACAGCGCCATGGAAACCCTGGGCGCCGACCGCGACGAAGAAATCGCCAAGCTCCACAGCGGCAAGGCCAAGTACTCCAGCATCTTCAACTACCCCACCCTGAACTGGGCCGACATGGGCGCAGTAGGCTGGCTGGTAGACGGCGCCGCCATCGTCAACCAGGTGGTACTGCAGCGCACCTCCTACGGCCCCTACTCCCGGGCCATGGTGCGCATCTGCAAGGAAGAAAGCTTTCACCAGCGCCAGGGCTACGAACTGCTGCTGACCATGATGCGCCAGGGCACCCAGGCGCAAAAAGACATGGTCCAGGACGCGATCAACCGCCTCTGGTGGCCATCGCTGATGATGTTCGGCCCCAGCGACGAACACTCGCCCAACAGCGCCCAGTCCATGGCCTGGAAAATCAAGCGCCAGAGCAACGACGAACTGCGCCAGCGCTTCATCGACCAGACCATCCCGCAGCTGGAGCTGCTGGGCTGCACCTGCCCCGACCCGGACCTGAAGTGGAACGCCGAACGCGGCCATTACGATTTCGGCGAGATCCAGTGGAGCGAGTTCTACGAAGTGCTCAAGGGCAACGGTCCGTGCAACCAGGAACGCGTCGCCACCCGCCGCAAGGCGATTGAAGACGGTGCCTGGGTACGCGAAGCCGCCGTCGCCCACGCCCGTAAAAAACAGAACAAGAACGCCGCCTGATCGGCCACCTGATGTGGAGTCACCGTTATGTCTGAATGGACCCTGTTTGAAGTCTTCGTGCGCAGCAAGCACGGCCTGAATCACAAGCATGTGGGCAGCGTGCATGCCGCCGACACCACCATGGCCATCGAGAATGCCCGGGAGCTGTACACCCGCCGCAGTGAAGGCGTGAGCCTGTGGGTAGTGCCTTCCGCGCTGATCACCGCCTCGTCGCCGGACGAGAAAGACCCGCTGTTCGACCCGGCCGATGACAAGGTCTACCGCCACGCCAGCTTCTACGAGTTGCCGGCCGAAGTCGGGCATATGTGAGGTCGACCATGAACCCTGAAACCGATCTGATCGAATACCTGCTGCGCCTCGGCGACAGCGCCCTGATCCAGGGCCAGCGCCTGTGCCAGTGGTGCGGCCATGCGCCGGCGCTGGAAGAAGAACTGGCGCTGATGAACGTCGGCCTCGACCTGGTGGGCCAGGCGCGCAACTGGCTGGAATACGCCGCCGAGCTGCTGGACGACGGGCGCGACGCCGATCACCTGGCCTTCCGCCGGGATGAGCGGGCCTATCGCAACCTGCTGCTGGTGGAACAACCCAACGGCGACTACGCGGTGACCATCCTCAAGCAATTCCTGTATGACGCCTGGCACTTGCCGGTGTTGAGCGGCCTGGCCCAATCCAGCGACGAACGCATCGCCGGCATCGCGGCCAAGGCGGTGAAGGAAGTCACCTATCACCTGCGCCGCTCCGGCGAGTGGGTGGAGCGCCTGGGAGACGGCACCGAGGAAAGCCATAAACGCATGCTCGCGGCGATCCCCGAGCTGTGGCGGTTCACCGTGGAACTGACCGGCGCCGACGACAGTGAACAGCGCCTGCACGCCGCCGGCATTACGCCGGACGCCGCTCAGGTTGCCGCAGCGTGGCAAACCCAGGTCAGCGAAATCTTTACCAGCGCCACCCTGCCCCTGCCGCCTGCTGCGAGCTATTTCTACCTGGATGCACGCCGCGGTTTGCACAGCGAGCACCTGGGAATTTTGTTGGCGGAAATGCAGTTTTTGCCCCGAGCGTACCCCGATGCAACCTGGTGAGCTGATCGCCAGCGACCAGGGCGCACGCCCGGCGCAACCCACCGACCTGGCTGCCGCGTGGGCCACCCTGGCGCAGGTCATGGACCCGGAAGTGCCGGTGGTGAGCGTGGTCGACCTGGGCATAGTGCGCGACCTGGACTGGCAGGCCGGCCACTTGCATGTGGTGGTCACGCCGACCTACTCCGGCTGCCCCGCCACCGAAGTGATCGAGGGCGATATCCGCGATGCATTGGAGCTGGCAGGTTTCCGCGCCCCGCAACTGGAACGCAAGCTGACCCCGGCCTGGACCACCGACTGGATCACCAGCAGCGGCCGCGAACGCCTGCGGGCCTACGGCATCGCACCGCCCCAAGGCAGTAGCAGCAAACGCAGCCTGCTGGGAGAAAGCCCGGTGATTGCTTGCCCGCAATGCGGCAGCACCCACACCGAAGTGCTCAGCGAATTCGGCTCCACCGCCTGCAAGGCGCTGCACCGCTGCCGCGATTGCCTGGAACCGTTCGACTATTTCAAGTGCATCTGAGGGGCCAGCGGCCCGCTTGGTTGGAGAACAACAATGAGCAAATTTCACAGCCTGACCATCAAGGATGTGCGCAACGAGACCCGTGACGCGGTGTCCATCGCCTTCGAGATTCCGCAGCACCTGCAAGACAGCTTCCACTTCACCCAGGGCCAGCACCTGGTGATGCGCACCCAGCTGGATGGCGAGGAAGTGCGCCGTTCCTATTCGATCTGCACCGGGGTCAATGACGGTGAACTGCGCATCGCCATCAAGCGCGTGGCCGGTGGACGGTTCTCCGCCTTTGCCAATGAGCAGCTCAAGGCCGGGCACAGCCTGGAAGTGATGCCGCCCGCCGGGCATTTTCATGTGGACCTTGATCCGGCTCGCCACGGCCATTACCTGGCAGTGGCGGCCGGCAGCGGTATCACGCCGATCCTGTCGATCATCAAGACCACCCTGCAAACCGAGCCCCACAGCCGCGTGACGCTGCTGTACGGCAACCGTTCCAGCTCCGGTGCACTGTTTCGCGAACAGCTGGAAGACCTGAAGAACCGCTACCTGCAGCGCCTGAACCTGATCTTCGTGTTCAGCCGCGAGCAGCAGGATGTTGACCTTTACAACGGCCGCATCAATGCCGAGAAGTGCGAGCAACTGTTCTCCCGCTGGCTCGACGTGAAAGCCCTCGACGCGGCCTTTATCTGCGGCCCGCAGGAGATGACCGAGACCGTGCGCGACAGCCTCAAGGCCAAGGGCATGGCGCCCGAGCGCATCCATTTCGAACTGTTCGCCGCCGCCGGCAGCCAGCACAAGCGCGAGGCCCGCGAAGCGGCGCGGCAAGTGGATGCGGCGGTCAGCCAGATCACGGTGATCAGCGATGGCCGCGCCCTCGCCTTCGACCTGCCCCGCAACACTCAGAGCATCCTCGACGCGGGCAATGCCCAGGGCGCCGAGCTGCCGTATTCGTGCAAGGCCGGCGTGTGCTCCACCTGCAAATGCAAAGTCATCGAAGGCGAAGTGGAGATGGACAGCAACCACGCCCTCGAAGACTACGAAGTGGCCGCCGGCTATGTGCTGTCGTGCCAGGCATTCCCGGTCAGCGACAAGGTGGTACTGGATTTCGATCAGCTTTAAGGACACACCGCTCCCCTGTAGGAGCGAGCTTGCTCGCGAAGATCGTTAACGATGACGCGGGTAGCCTGAATCAACGCGGCGCCCTCAGGTTTTTCGCGAGCAAGCTCGCTCCTACAGGACGCAGGTTTAACCACAACAACAATAAAAAGGAGCACACCACCATGACCCCCGACGATATCGAGCGCATCCGTCGACATCCCGATTTCATCCAGTTGGTACGCCGCAAACAGAACCTGTACTGGTCGCTGTCGCTGATCATGCTGGTGATCTATTTCGGGTTTGTGCTGTTGGTGGCGTTCTCCCCGGCTACCCTCGGGCAGTCGTTGAGCGGCGGCGTGACCACCGTGGGCATGCTGGTGGGTGTGGTGATTGTGCTGCTGGCGTTCGCGCTGACCGGCTTTTATGTGTACCGCGCCAACCATGTGATCGACCCGCTGAACGACAAACTCAAGCAGGAGTGCACAGCATGAGCCGGCTGGTAGCGTGGTTTCTCCTGCCGCTGGCATTGGCCACGGACCTTGCAGTCGCCGCCGACGGCGCATCCCGGCCACTGAACTGGAACGCCATCGGCATGTTCCTGGTGTTCGTGCTGTTCACCCTCGGCGTGACTCGCTGGGCCGCCCTGCGCACCCGTTCCGCCAGCGACTTCTACACCGCCGGCGGCGGCATGAGCGGCTTCCAGAATGGCCTGGCGATTGCCGGCGACATGATCTCGGCGGCGTCATTCCTCGGCATCTCGGCGATGATGTTCCTCAACGGTTATGACGGCCTGCTCTACGCCCTGGGCGTGTTGGCCGGCTGGCCGATCATCCTGTTCCTGATCGCCGAGCGCCTGCGCAACCTGGGCAAGTACACGTTTGCCGATGTGGTGTCCTACCGCCTGGAGCAGACCCCGGTGCGCCTGACCTCGGCCTTCGGCACCCTGACCGTGGCGCTGATGTACCTGGTGGCGCAGATGGTGGGCGCCGGCAAGCTGATCGAGCTGCTGTTCGGCATCGACTACCTGTACGCGGTGATGCTGGTGGGCGTGCTGATGGTGTTTTACGTGACCTTCGGCGGCATGCTCGCCACCACCTGGGTGCAGATCATCAAGGCGGTGATGTTGCTGTTCGGCACCACCTTCATGGCGTTCATGGTGCTCAAGCACTTTGGTTTCAGCACCGAGGCGATGTTCGCCGGGGCCACCGCCGTGCACGCCAAGGGCAGCGCGATCATGGCGCCGGGGGGCTTGCTGTCGAACCCGATCGATGCGATTTCCCTGGGGCTGGGCATGATGTTCGGCACCGCCGGGTTGCCGCATATCCTGATGCGCTTCTTTACCGTCAGCGACGCCAAGGAAGCGCGCAAGAGCGTGTTCTACGCCACCGGTTTCATTGGCTACTTCTACCTGCTGCTGATCATCGTCGGCTTCGGCGCCATCGTCATGGTGGGTACTGACCCAAGCTTCCGGGATGCCAACGGCGCGATCATCGGCGGCGGCAACATGATCGCCGTGCACCTGGCACAGGCCGTGGGCGGCAACCTGTTCCTCGGGTTCATTTCGGCGGTGGCCTTCGCGACCATCCTGGCCGTGGTCGCCGGGCTGGCGTTGTCCGGCGCGTCGGCGGTGTCCCACGACCTGTATGCCTGCGTGATCCGCAAGGGCCAGGCCAGCGAGCAGCAGGAAATCCGCGTGTCGCGCATCGCTACGCTGTGCATCGGCGTGCTGGCGATCATCCTCGGCCTGCTGTTTGAGTCGCAAAACATCGCGTTCCTGTCCGGCCTGGTACTGGCGATCGCCGCCTCGGTGAATTTCCCGGTGCTGTTCCTCTCGATGTACTGGAAGGGCCTGACCACCCGTGGCGCGGTGACCGGCAGCCTGGCGGGACTGGTCTCGGCCATCGTGCTGCTGGTGCTGAGCCCGGCGGTGTGGGTCAACGTACTGCATTACGACAAGGCGCTGTTCCCATACTCCAACCCGGCCCTGTTTTCCATGAGCCTGGCGTTTTTCAGCGCCTGGGTCTTTTCCGTCACCGACCGCTCGCCCCGCGCTGCCGTTGAACGCGGGCGTTACCTGGCGCAGTTCATTCGCTCCATGACCGGCATTGGTGCCGCAGGCGCCAGCAAACACTAACTCTCATTTTCCAACCCGGAGGAATCGTGATGTCTCACGCCCCTACCCTGCAAAGTTTTATCGCTGGCCGCTGGATCGGCCAACACGGCGCCCAGGTGCTGCGCAGCGCCATTGACGGCCACGAGCTGGCACGCACTCACGAGGAGCGCCCGGACTTCGCCGAAGCCATCGAACACGGGCGCCTCCAGGGTGTCAGCGGGCTGATGGCCCTGGATTTCCAGCAGCGGGCCCAGCGCCTCAAGGCCATCGCGCTGTACCTGAGCGAGCGCAAGGAACAGCTCTACGCCCTCTCCCACCACAGCGGCGCGACCCGTGCGGACAGCTGGATCGATATCGAAGGCGGCAACAGCACGCTGTTCACCTACGCCAGCCTGGGCTCGCGGGAATTGCCGTCGGGCAATATCGTCCACGAAGGCCCGGCGATGCAGCTGAGCAAGCTCGGCAGCTTTGCCGGCACCCATATCCTGGTGCCTCGTGGCGGCCTGGTGGTGCACATCAACGCGTTCAACTTCCCGATCTGGGGCATGCTGGAAAAATTCGCCCCGAGTTTCCTGGCGGGCATGCCATGCATCGTCAAGCCGGCCAGCGCCACCAGCTACCTGACCGAAGCCGTGGTGCGCCTGATGGACGAATCCGGCCTGCTGCCACCCGGCAGCCTGCAACTGGTGATCGGCAGCACCGGCGACCTGCTCGACCGCCTGCAAGGCCAGGACGTGGTGACCTTCACCGGCTCAGCCGACACCGCCGCCAAGCTGCGGGTCAACCCGAACCTGATCCGCAACTCGGTGCCGTTCAACGCCGAGGCCGACTCGCTGAACTGCGCGATCCTCGCCCCGGACGTAAGCCCGGACGACGAAGAGTTCGAGCTGTTCATCAAGGAAGTCGCCCGGGAAATGACCACCAAGGCCGGGCAGAAATGCACCGCCATTCGCCGCGCCATCGTGCCGGCCAAACATATCGACGCCGTCGCCACCCGCCTGCGGGACCGCCTGAAAAAAGTTGTGGTGGGCGACCCGTCGGTGGAAGGCGTGCGCATGGGCGCACTGGCCTCCCACGACCAGCAGAAAGACGTGGCCGAACGCCTGGAAAGCCTGTTGCAGAGCAGCGACATGCTGTTCGGCGCCCGCGACGGCTTTGAACCCCGCGGTGAAAACGTCAGCCAGGGCGCGTTCTTCGCCCCGACCCTGCTGCAAGCCCGCGACCCGCATGCGGAAGGCGGCGCCCACGACATCGAGGCCTTCGGCCCGGTCAGCACACTGATGGCCTACGACGACCTCGACGAAGCCCTGGCCCTGGCCGCACGCGGCAAAGGCAGCCTCGTCGCGAGCCTGATCACCAAAGACCCGCAGATCGCTGCCAAAGCCATCCCGGTGGCTGCCGCGTGGCACGGCCGCCTGCTGGTGCTCGACCGCGAATCCGCCGCCGAATCCACCGGCCACGGCTCGCCCCTGCCGCAACTCAAGCACGGCGGCCCGGGCCGCGCCGGTGGCGGCGAAGAACTAGGCGGCTTGCGCGCCGTGAAACACTACCTGCAACGCGCAGCCGTACAGGGCTCACCGACCATGCTGGCGGCGGTCACCGGCGAGTACGTACGCGGCGCCAAGGTCATCGAGACCGAAGTGCACCCGTTCCGCCGCTTCTTCCAGGACCTGCAGATTGGCGAATCGCTGCTGACCCACCGCCGCACCGTCACCGAGGCCGACCTGGTGAACTTCGGCTGCCTGTCGGGCGATCACTTCTACATGCACTTCGATGACATCGCCGCCAAGGAATCGCAATTCGGCAAACGCATTGCCCATGGTTACTTTGTGCTGTCGGCGGCGGCCGGGCTGTTTGTGTCCCCGGCACCGGGGCCGGTGCTGGCGAACTACGGGCTGGACACCCTGCGGTTTATCAACCCGGTGGGCATTGGCGACACCATCCAGGCGCGGCTGACCTGCAAGCGCAAGATCGACCAGGGCAAGAAGAGCCCCCAGGGCATTCCGCAAGGCGTGGTGGCGTGGGATGTGGAGGTGACCAACCAGCTGGGTGAGCTGGTGGCCAGTTATGACATCTTGACGTTGGTGGTCAAACGCGAGGAGTGACCGCTCAGACCAATGTGGGAGCTGTCGAGCCCCAGCGAGGCTGCGATGGGATCACCGCGCCGTACCTGCCAGACCGCGGCGCCTGCATCGCAGCCTCGCTGGGGCTCGACAGCTCCCACAGTTGATCTCAGTTGATCAGGAGCGTGTGTTCGTATCCCGTGACGCCCTGCGTCACCACTGAACAGATTGATTTTTTATTCCGCACGACACACCTTAGCGAATCGTTTTTCTAAAAGGTGACGCCCGCAGTGTCCGATTTTCCGACGCTCAAAACCGAACGCCTGACCCTCAGAGAACTTACACAGGAGGATGCGGTGGAGTTGTTTGCGATTCATAGCGACGCTGAAGCAATGAAGTGGTTCGGTGCCGACCCAATTACCGAGCCTCATCAAGCGGAGCAACTGATCGAGCTGTTTGCCAGTTGGCGCACCTCACCCAATCCGGGGATTCGCTGGGGGATTGAAGACATAGCCACGGCAGCGCTGATCGGTACCTGTGGTTTCTTCAAATGGAATCGTATGTGGCGCAGTTGTGCCATCGGGTTTGAGATGGCGCAATCGGCACAGGGACAGGGGCTCATGAAGGAGGCGGTTTACGCCGCCCTTCGATGGGCGTTCCAGCACATGGAACTCAACAGGATCGAGGCGCTGGTTCATCCTGACAACGCTCGGTCACTGAACCTGCTTGAGAAAGCCGGGTTCGTGCGTGAAGGAACGTTGAGGCAGGCGGGTTACTGGAACGCAGCTCATCAAGACCTGGTTCAGCTTTCGCTGCTGCGTGGGGAGTGTGAGTACCTTTAGTGTCAGCGCGCGGTCCGGCGGTAAACCAGCGTATCGCGTACGCCGAAGTACTCGCAGCGCCGCGCGCCTTGAAGGGTTTCCACCCATTCAAACCCCGTTGCCTCAGCCAGTCGTTGACTGGATATGTTCGCCGAAGAAGTGGTCAGGTGCAGTGTGTGCCCGCTCAACTGCGAAACCAGAGCGTTCAATGCCTCCCTCATCAGCCCATGACCGGCGTGTGCCTGATTGCCCCAATAGCCAACTTCGTAGCTGTGAATCTCATCGGCCAGCGGCAGCAGACCGATACAGCCCACCAATGCCTGGGGATCGTCGCGAGATAACAGGAAATACCGTTTCTCCCCGACAGGCGCATCGAAGTCTTTTGCCGCGCGCTGCAGGCTTTCCTGCGTGTCCTCCCGCGTCCAGTGCGGCTTGCTCCATACGAGAAACCGGCGGTGCAGTGCGTAACTGGCGTTCAAGGCATCGGCGAGTTTTTCAGCGAGCGCCACGTCGGGCGCAACCAGGGTCATCCGGTCAGTTTGCAGGGTTGTGGGCAGCGGCGCCTGCTGTTCAATGGTTTGCACCCACACGAATCCTTCGTCTTCACTGGGTGGCTCGAGCATGCTGAACACGCTTTTCAGCGCGTCCTCCGGCACCTTTTTGTCGGCATTGCGTTGGGCATTTCGCGATAACGCCAGCTCCAGTGGTGCGCTCACCAGGATGCCGATCACCGGGACTGCATAGTCCCTCGCGATGGACAGCAGCTCCTGCCGATGACGCCGCGCCGGCAAAGCAGCATCGAAGACGATTGCGCCGTGCCCCAATCGCTCAAGGTTTTCCGCCACCCAGCGAGACTTGCCCGCCCCCTGCACGCCCATGACCACGTACACATGAGTGCCCTTTGCCGCCTGTGACAGCTCGTGCCTCAACCGCGCATACGCGAGCTGCCATGCCTGTCGATTTCGTTCAGGCGTGAATTCCCTGCCGAACTCGGTTTCCAGATAGTCGTCAGGGTTGATCACCAAGGGCAAGTCCATCGACCGATCCTCCATCAAAAAGGCACGTCACCCAACATCGTCGCGCGGTGCATCACCCGCCTTTGCGGTCGGTAATCATCAATCGCGTAATGCTGGGTAATGCGGTTATCCCAGAACGCTACATCATTCGCCTTCCATCGCCAACGCACGGTGAATTCCGGACGGCTCACGTGGCTGAACAATAACCGCAACAACGCATCACTTTCCGCCGCCTCAAGCTCATTGATCCGCGTGGTAAAGCCCTCATTCACAAACAACGCCTTGCGCCCGGTGGCAGGATGCGTCCTGACCACCGGGTGTGACAGCGGCGGGTGATCCTTCCGGGCTTTTTCGTAGCGCGCCAATGCTTCGGGCGTGCTGCCGAAGCGCTCGGTGGGAAATGATTTGGTCAATTCGTGGGTGGCGGTCAGGCCGTCGAGCAGTTGCCTGACGGGGGCCGATAACCCTTCAAACGCAGCCACGCCATTGGCCCACAACGTATCCCCGCCGAACGCAGGCACTTGCCTGGCCGCCAACACAGAGCCCATCGCCGGTGCGGCGAGGAAGGTCACATCGGTGTGCCAGATGGCGTTGTCGCGGACATCGGTCACGGCGGTGTCGATCAGCAGCAGTTCCGGGTGCCGGTCAACGTGCGGGTAAATCGGATGCCGGTGCAAATCACCAAACCGCGCGGCAAATGCCACGTGCTGCCCGGGGGTAATGGCCTGGTTACGGAAGAACAACACCTGGTGCTGCAGCAGTGCTTGCTCCACCCAGTCGTGTTGTTGATCCGTCAGAGGCAGGGCCATATCCAGCCCCTCAACCTCGGCGCCGATGGTAGGGCCAAGGGGATGAAGCGTCAGGCCCATGATTATTCTCCGATGAACTTGTCGCTGACGAAGGCGGAATAGTCAGGCAGGACCTTTTCGATTTTTCCCTGCTCTTTCAGAAATTCGGCGGTCTTGCCGATTTCCCTGGCGGTGCCACCGGCGAGGTATTGCGCGCTTTTTTGTTCGGCGGCCGTCGGGAACGACGAGCCATCGAGCAGCTCGGGAATGTCCGCAGCGTTGGCGCCTGTGAGCCGGGCGATGCTCTTCACGGGGGCAGAATCAGCGGTCCAGTCTTTTTTATGCGCGGCGTAATCGGCAATCGCCGCCAGGCTGACCCTGGCAAAATCGGCAACGACCTTCGGATTCTTTTCAGCGAAATCCTTGCGCGCTACCCACACCTCAAAGGTCGGGGCGCCCCAGTTGGAAACTTCGGCAGCATCCGTGAGGATCTTGCCGGTCTTACGGATTTCACCCAGGGCAGGCGACCAGGTAAACGCCCCGTCGATATCGCCGCGGGCCCAGGCGGCGGTGATTTGTGCCGGTGTCAGGTTGACGATGTTGACTTTGCGCGGGTCCAGGTTCCAGTGCTTCAGCGCGCCCAGCAGGCTGTAATGGGAGGTCGACACAAAGGGCACGGCGATGGTTTTGCCGATCAGGTCATCAGGGGTCTTGATCCCGCTGCCGTCGCGAACCACCAGGGCCTCGGAACTGCGAATCTGCGCGCTGACAATGAACGCCACCAGCGGCATGTTTCGCGAAGCCGCCGCGGCCAACGGGCTGGAACCCAGGTTGCCGATCTGCACATCACCGGAAGCCATGGCGGCCAGGACGGCCGGGCCCGCGTCGAATCTGCGCCAATCGATCTTCTGGCCGATACCTTTTTCATATTCGCCATCGGCGATGGCGCGTTTGATCGGGTCGATGCCGTTGATGTAGCCGATGGTGAGGTCAGCGGATTGAGCGCTTAGGGAGAGGACAGCGAGGCCCACGGCCGAGAGGAGGTTGCGGGCCAGTTTCAGCGTGTTCATTTTTATAGATTCCTGAGCGGATAAGACTTGAACAGCGCGGACTCCGGCTCTCCAAGGGTCAACTCAGTTAGATGATATTGATCTATAAAAAATAAAATAAATAATTTTATGGAATTAGCTTAGAGCTTCTGCAGGAGCGATCAAGCTCGCTCCTGCAGGGTCATGTCACTCTTGAACATCCATGAACTCTTTGGCCCAGCTCACGTAGGTGTCGGGGAACGTGTAGGTGTGGGTCAGTTCGCTGGCGGTCAGGTTTGACGTGCTGCGCGTCAGGTTGCGCTGTTCGCGAAGGCTGTCGTAGGTGGCCTTGATCGAGGCGAAGTACGCGCCGTGCCCGGCGACCACAATCCGCACACCCAGTTTGGCCAGGCGTTCGTTGTCATTGAGATGCGGGTTGGCGTAGGTCACCAGCATCAACGGCACCGTCAGGCCTTCGGCGATCTGTTCAAGGTGGTCGAAGTCACGGACACCCACCATGCAGATGCCGTCTGCGCCAGCCTCTTGATACGCCTTGGTGCGATGGATAACGTCTTCCACCGGCAATACGGCGGCGTTGGTCCGGGCGATGATCGAAAGCTGCGGATCGACCCGTGCCTCCAGGGCCGCCTTGACCTTGCCCACGCCCTCTTCCGTGCTGATGAGGTCGGTGGATTTGCGCCCGAACTGCGCGGGCAACAGGGTATCTTCAATGGTCAGCGCCGAGACGCCAGCACGCTCCAGTTCCTGGACGGTGCGCATCACGTTCAGTGCATTTCCGTAGCCGTGGTCGGCGTCGGCGATCACCGGAAGCTGCGCCACCCGGCCGATGCGGGTGGCCTGCTCGACGAACTCACTCAGGGTAATCAGCGCGAAGTCCGGTGCAGCCAGGACCTGTAATGACGCCACCGAGCCTCCCAGGATGCCGACTTCGAAGCCCAGGTCTGCAGCGATCCTGGCGGACATCGGGTCGAACACCGAGGCGGTGTGAAAGCAGTGTTGGGAGGCCAGCAGCTCGCGAAACGAGCGCCGTAGATCCTGGTGGGAAATTTTCGACATGTTCACTCCTCACTGTCGCCGTATACGCGGGAACGACCAGTGCCAATTCAAAAGTAAGGCTAGCGTATCACGCCGGAAAAAGATGGTTGATGACGTTTGAGAAACTTATACATCACGCTTGGCGGGGGGAAGCCCGCCGCCATTACTTCAACCGTCCCGCCTCACCCAGCCAGGTTGACGCGCCCTGTCGCAACCATTCGGTGGCGGCGGGATTGTGTTTGACCCGGCTATCCAGGAACGCCACACCCATGGCCTGAATCGCGGCCACCTGCTTGGGGTCCGGCGCCGGTTCGCCCGCCATCGGGCCGCCGCCGCCAGGTTTGGCGCCGTGCTTGTGCCCCCGACCCTTGGGCGCGTCGCCAGACGAAGCACTGCCCTTGTCGGCCCTTTTCGCCGGCCGGCTGAACAGCTCGCTCCCGGACAAGGTCTTATGCGTCGCACTGTTCAACTCCAGCTGAACACTGCCCGCCGCTGTCACCGACTCGCCCAACACCTCTCGCTGACGGTAAGAGCTGACCCAGTTGAACGGGTCTTCATCCTGCTGGCCGGTCATCGACAGCACGGGCGCCGTTATCCGGGCAAACACGTCCGGCCGGGCATCGGCGTCCACATAAGGGCTGAGCAGCAACACCGCCTTGGGTTGAATCCCGACGCCCGGGGTGGCCCCGGGCTCCAGCGCCCCGGCGAGTGCCTCAGCGGTCTGCGCGCCAAAATCAAAGCCGGCCACCACCACCTGGTTCCAGTCGATGGCCGCCAGTTGCGCGTCGCCTTTGGCGGCCCGTGCCCGAACTTCGCTCAGGACTTTCTGCAAGGTCGACAGCCTGTCACGCAGGGCGGCGGCGGAGTAATGACTGCTCGCCATCCCACGAAAGTCACCATATACCGCCTGCTGCGAGGCAAAGATCGACTGATCATGGGCGGGCTCCTGAACCGACAGCACCGCATAACCGGCCTGCGCCCAAGCCTTGCGCCACGCCACCCCGCCCGAGGCCGGCTCACCCAAACCCGGCAAGTAGATAATCAGCGGCAGGCGCTCATGGGTCACCGGTGCCAGCCACGCAACGTTCACCGATTGCTTGTCGAGCTGCCAGGTCGCGCCCCAGCCGGACGTTTCATAATGGGACGGTTGATACGCGGTGCTCAGTTCCTTGTTGACCCGCTCGCTGAATTCGGCCCGCGGGTTTGGCGGATCGCCCGCACACCCCGCAATCAATCCCAGGCTGCCCACCAGGGCGCTCACCGCCAGCCAGTACCGAGGTTGAAGGTTCATTCGATTCACACCGCCGTTCAGTTCAAGGTAACTGGCAGCCTAACCGACCCGCCGGCGAACGCAGCACCCGCGCAGGTAAAGAATGGGTAAAGCGTGACGGCACGATGGCCCTCTTCGCGGGTCTTTGTTTTATCAAAGCCGGAAAAATTTCAAGGAGACGCCTGTGAGCATCAGCGACAATCCCGAGGACTATCAGGATCTCAAGCGGGCCGTCGGTTTGCTGGAGTCACCCTCCCTGACGGCCAGGCTGTCCGGCATGATCGGCTCCCCGATTGAAAGCGCGGTAAAGGCATTGCCGGGGGTGGTTTCCAAACGGATCAATGGCGCGGTGGCGGCAGCGCTGCATTCATCCGCCGGCGCGGCGCTGAAAAGCCTGGACAACAGTCCGAGAAAACCGGCCTCGACCCGGCTGCACAAGGCTTTTGCGGCCACCTCGGGCGCCATCGGCGGGGCCTTCGGTTTCGCGGCGCTGTTTATCGAGCTGCCGATCTCCACCACCATCATGATGCGCGCGGTCGCCGACGTGGCGCGCAGCGAGGGTTTCGACCTGGGCGACTTTTCGACCAAACAAGCCTGCATCGAGGTGTTTGCCATGGGTGGCACCAGCCAGGCCGACGATGCAACGGAGACCGGTTACTACATGACCCGCAGCTTCACCACCCAGGCCATGCAACAACTGTCCAAGGAACTGGCGGGGATCGCCGCCAAGCAGGGCTCCAAGGCCATCAGCAGCTTGTCCCCGGGCCAAGCCGGGAAATGGCTGGCGATCCTGATCGATAAAGTCGCGACACGTTTTGGCTTTACCATTTCCAGCAAGTTCGCAGCCCAGGCCGTTCCGGTGATGGGCGCCTTTACCGGGGCGACGATCAATACGCTGTTCACCCACTTCTACCAGGACATGGCGCGGGGGCACTTCATCGTGAAACGGCTGGAAGAGAAATATGGTTTTGAGCCCATCAAGGATGCGTACATGGCCATCAAGGCGGCGCCCCGGGTGAACTAGAAGCGCGAAAATGCCGGAAAAATTTTTAATGCCGTGCATCCACTTCGCTGCCCCGCGCGTACATTCATCCGCAGGGCGCAAGAATTAGGGAGATACGCAGGAAGAGATCACCGGACGCCATACCCTTGAGCTATCTGATGAATAGAAAAACAACATCATAATGATGGCACTGTCTGATACCTTGTTGTACGAACATAACCACTTTGAGGATTGTCATGGGCGAAGGCGCTCCTATTCCGCCGAATGAAATTGAACGGCTAAAAGAGGTCGCGAAATTTTGTCCAACCGACAGCGATAGTGATGATGTATTTGAAAAGATCGTCGAGATGGCGTCTGCCTATTACAACGCCCCCATCGCACTGATTTCAATTGTCGATAAACACCGGCAATGGTTCAGGGCACGCGTGGGAATTACAGAAACGCAGACACCGCGAGAAGTGTCTTTTTGCGCCTACTCTACCCTGGACAACGCCCTGCTGGAGGTGTCGGACGCAACGCTGGATGCCCGCTTCAAAGACAATCCCCTGGTCACGGGGCCGCCGCATATTCGTTATTACGCGGGCGCGCCATTGATCACGGAGGATGGCTTTACCCTGGGAAGTCTCTGCATCATTGATACTGTCCCCCGCCCTCCCATGAGCGAGCGTGACAGTGCAATGCTCAACGACTTTGCCGAGCTGGTCATGATGCGCATACAGGGCATGCGGTCCCGCAACTTCGTAGACCAACCGACGGGGCTATTCAATCGACTCAGGCTTGAGGAAGATATACGTCAAGCGCTTAAGCTTGAAAACGCGTGCCATGTGTACGCAGTTGACATTATCTCGCCAAAGTTTCTCAACGATATTGTAAAGGCCCTGGGCTACAGCTTTGCCGGAGACCTGGTTCTGGCGATCAAATCTCGCCTGCAAAACCTGTTACCCGCGCAGTGCCTGCTTTACAAAATCAGCCCGACGCGGTTTGGCTTCATCCTTGAGGAGAATCAAACCACCGAGCACATCTGCGAAAGTATTCTCAAGGACTTCAAAAAGCCTGTTGAATGCCACGGCATCCCCATCCTCATGCAAGTCGGGATTGGCGTGCTGCCCATTCACCACTCCGGCCAGCAAGACTGGCTGCGCCTGCTGGTGAGTGCGGCAGATGAGGCGCGTGACCGCAAGCTGGGCTGGTCTCTTTATGAACCCCAGTTTGATGCAGCTCAACAACGCGCGTTCATGCTGTTGAGTTCGTTGCCGGAAGCGGTCAGCTGCGACAAACAGTTCAGCCTGGTGTATCAGCCCAAAGTCAAACTGCCCTCGGGAAGCTGTGATTCAGTAGAGGCATTGCTACGCTGGAACCATCCGTTGCTTGGCCCCATCGGCCCTGCCGAGTTCATCCCCCTGGCCGAAAAAACCGCGTTGATACCGTCCGTTGGATTATGGGTGCTCAAGGCAATCATCCGGCAAGCCGCAGCCTGGAAAGCACAAGGCGTGCGCCTGCGAATAGCGATGAACATTACCGTCAGCGATCTGGAAAGCTCCGAGTTCGTGGACGCGATGATTCATGAGCTTCACCGGCACGACCTTGACCCTGCCGACTTTGAACTTGAGTTTACCGAAAGTATGTTGATGACCAACCCTGAGGAAGTCATCCGGCAACTGCAGCGCGTTCGGCAGATTGGCATAGAGGTCGCGGTTGATGATTTCGGCACGGGCTACAGTAACTGGGCGTACCTGAAGGAACTGCCGGCCACTACCGTCAAGCTGGATCAATCATTGATCAGCGGGCTGGGCAGCAATCAAAATGACAAGCAGTTGGTTAAAACCCTGATAGGCCTGGCGAAAGGGCTCGGCTACCGAGTCGTTGCCGAAGGCGTAGAAAACCAGGAAATCCTCGACCTCTTGATACAGTGGGGATGTTCCGAAGCGCAGGGCTACCTGATAGCAAAGCCCATGACCGCAACGGACCTGGAAACCTGGATAAGCCAAGGCCGCTAGCGAACAGGCCCACAGCGTGGGCCTGTAAACGTCAGGCGCCAGTGTCAGGCCAGTTCAAAGCGATCCAGATTCATCACCTTGGTCCAGGCCGCCACGAAGTCCTCGACGAACTTTTCCTCGGCGTCGGCACTGCCATAGACCTCGGACAGCGCCCTCAACTGGGCATGCGAACCGAACACCAGGTCGACCCGGGTGCCAGTCCACTTGACGGCACCGGTCTTGCGGTCATGCGCCTCAAAGGTATCGTGGGTGCCGGTGACTGGCTTCCATTCAACGCCCATGTCCAGCAGGTTCCTGAAGAAGTCATTGGTCAGGGTTCCCGGGCGCTCGGTGAACACCCCGTGCTTGCTTTCCCCGACATTGATACCCAAGACCCGCAGTCCGCCCAACAGCACCGTCATTTCGGGTGCGGTCAATGTCAGCAGTTGCGCCTTGTCGATCAGCAACGCTTCGGACGACACCTTGTAGTGCCCCTTCTGGTAGTTGCGAAAGCCATCGGCGACCGGTTCAAGGAAACCGAACGACTCGACATCCGTCTGCTCCTGGGAAGCATCCGTGCGCCCTGCCGTGAAAGGCACCGTGGTCTGGCGGCCGGCATTTTTGGCCGCCCGCTCAACCCCCACACTGCCCGCCAGCACGATCAGATCGGCCAGGGAAATCCTTTTGCCTCCCGTCTGTGCGGTATTGAAGTCGCCCTGAATAGCTTCGAGACGCTTCAGTACGCCCGACAGTTGCTCAGGCTGGTTGACCGCCCAGTCCTTCTGCGGAGCCAGGCGCAGGCGCCCGCCATTGGCTCCCCCGCGTTTATCGGAGCCGCGGAAGGTGGACGCCGCTGCCCATGCCGTCGAAACCAGCTGCGAGACCGTCAGCCCCGCGGCGAGAATCTTTTGCTTGAGCGCCGCCACATCCTGTTCATCCACCAGCGGATGATCGACCGCAGGAATCGGGTCCTGCCACAGCAACTCTTCCGCGGGGGTTTCCGGGCCGAGATAACGCGCAAGCGGGCCCATGTCGCGGTGGGTAAGTTTGAACCAGGCACGGGCAAAGGCGTCTGCCAGTTGGTCCGGGTTGGCCAGGAAACGTCGGGAGATCTGCTCGTACGCCGGATCGAAGCGCAGCGCCAGGTCCGAGGTCAGCATGCTCGGCGCATGCCGCCTGCCGGCGTCATGGGCATCCGGAACCTTGCCGGCGCCGGCACCGTTCTTCGGTGTCCACTGATGGGCGCCCGCCGGGCTCCTGGTCAGTTCCCATTCAAAGCCGAAGAGGTTTTCGAGGTACTCATTGCTCCATCTTGTCGGCGTCGAAGTCCAGGTCACCTCCAGCCCGCTGGTGATGGTGTCACCGCCCTTGCCGCTGCCGAAGCTGTTTTTCCAGCCCAGCCCCTGCTCTTCCAGGCCAGCCGCTTCCGGTTCCGGGCCGACGTTATCCGCCGGACCTGCGCCGTGGGTCTTGCCGAAGGCGTGACCGCCGGCGATCAGGGCTACGGTCTCTTCGTCATTCATCGCCATGCGACCGAAGGTTTCACGGATATCCTTCGCCGAGGCAACCGGATCCGGAACACCTTCAGGCCCTTCCGGGTTCACGTAGATCAAGCCCATCTGCACAGCGGCGAGGGGATTTTCCAGGTTGCGCTCACCGCCTCCGGTGCGGCTTTCTTCGTTGCCATGGTTCTGCGGTTCAGCCACCAACGGACCATCACCCGGCTGCTGCATTTTCTTTTGCACGCCGTAACGCTCTTCTCCCCCCAGCCACGTGGTCTCGGCGCCCCAGTAAACGTCCTCGTCCGGCTCCCAGACATCCGGGCGACCGCCGGAGAACCCGAAGGTCTTGAACCCCATAGACTCCAGCGCGACGTTACCGGTGAGTACGATCAAATCGGCCCAGGAAATCCGCCGGCCGTACTTTTGCTTGACCGGCCAGATCAGGCGACGGGCCTTATCCAGGCTGACGTTGTCAGGCCAGCTGTTGAGCGGTGCAAAGCGCTGCTGACCGGAACCGGCACCGCCGCGACCGTCGGCGGTACGGTAGGTCCCGGCGCTGTGCCAGGCCATGCGAATGAACAGCGGGCCGTAATGGCCAAAGTCCGCCGGCCACCAGTCCTGGGATTGCGTCATGACATCGCGCAAATCCTGCTTGACCGCTTCGAAGTCAAGGCTCTTGAACGCCTTGGCGTAATCGAAGCCCTCACCCATGGGGTCGCTGAGGGAGGAATGCTGATGCAGGATCTTCAGGTTCAGTTGCTGGGGCCACCAGTCTCGGTTCGTGGTGCCGCCACCCGCAGCGTGGTTGAAAGGGCATTTCGATTCAGTTGACATGCTTGGCACACCTTTTAGTGACGTTTTCAAAGATTAGCCTCGTTCGCAGAAAACTCTAATAGCTGCAACGTTATCCCCTGATAGACCTGTTCTTGGGATTGAAAGCCGTCCTGGGGCCCCGCCCTGCATAAGAGCCACTGGGATCTCAAGACCAGAAAAAGCCATCCGCTCGACCTTTTATCGCGCGAACCCATCTTCAGTTTGCTTGCAGCTCTTGCGCTTGCGGTATTATGGTATACCATCATACACAAACCAATCAGCACCCAGGTGGAGCAGCCATGAGTTTTGAAATCCGCAAGATCGTCAGCTATGTAGAAGAAACCTTTATTGAAGGCGGCAAGGCCTCCGACACGCCAGTGACTATGGTGGGCCTGGCTGTCGTCCTGAAAAACCCGTGGCTGGGTCGCGGTTTTGTCGAAGACCTGAAACCGGAAATCCGTGCCAACTGCTCGGATCTCGGCGCACTGATGGTGGAGCGCCTGATTGGCATTATCGGTGGTGCAGACAACATCGAAGCCTATGGCAAGGCCGCCGTGGTCGGTGCCGACGGTGAAATCGAACACGCCTCGGCAATCATCCATACCCTGCGCTTTGGCAACCACTACCGCGAAGCGGTCAAGGCCAAGAGCTACCTGAGTTTTACCAACAAGCGCGGTGGCCCGGGCACATCGATTCAAATCCCGATGATGCACAAGGATGACGAAGGGCTGCGCTCGCACTACATCACCTTGGAAATGCAGATAGAAGATTCCCCGCGTGCCGACGAGATCGTGGTGGTCCTTGGGTGCGCCGACGGCGGCCGCCTGCACCCACGCATCGGCAACCGTTACATCGACCTGGAAGAGCTGGCAGCCGAGAAAGCCCAGTAAGCAAGACCGGTCACCCAAACAAAAAACATGCAGGAGCGCTCCATGATTCAGCTCACCGCTGATCGCACCCCGGCTGGCACCAGTTATCTGGCGACCGGCCAAGGCCAGCCTGTGGTTTTGATCCACGGCGTGGGCCTGAATAAAGAAATGTGGGGCGGGCAAGTCGTTGGCCTGGCCACGAATTATCGCGTGATCACCTATGACATGCTGGGCCATGGCGCCAGCCCGCGCCCGGCTGCCGGCACCCCGCTGCTGGGGTATGCCGACCAGTTGCTGGAACTGCTCGACCACCTGCAACTGCCTCAGGCAACGGTGATCGGGTTTTCCATGGGCGGCCTGGTTGCGCGGGCGTTTGCCTTGCATTACCCCGAACGCCTGCAAGGCCTGGTGGTGCTCAACAGTGTGTTCAACCGCAGCGCCGAACAGCGTGCCGGGGTGATCGCACGCACTGCCCAGGCCGCCGAGCATGGCCCGGATGCGAATGCCGAAGCCGCGCTGTCACGCTGGTTCAGCCGCGAGTACCAGGCAGCCAACCCGGCGCAGATCGCTGCGCTGCGTGAAACCCTGGCGGGCAACGACCCCCAGGGCTACCTCACCACGTACGAGCTGTTCGCGACCCAGGACATGTACCGCGCCGACGACCTTAAGGGTTTGCGCACGCCGACCCTGGTCGCCACCGGTGAACTCGACCCGGGCTCGACCCCGGAGATGGCCCGGCAACTGGCCGATCGCATTCCCGGTGCGACGGTTGCAGTGCTGGCCGAGCAACGGCATATGATGCCAGTGGAATCGCCGCGGCTGGTCAACCAACTGCTGCTGGGCTTTCTTGACACGGTGTACACCCAAAAAAATCCAATAAAGGGGATCGTTGCATGACACTCGCACGCTTCCAGATGTGCATCGGCGGTGAATGGGTCGATGCCCTGTCCGGCAAGACTTTCGACAGCCTCAACCCGGCCCTGGCCGAACCCTGGGCGCAACTGCCCGACGCCGACGAGACGGATGTGGAGCGCGCCGTGCAGGCCGCGCAAAGCGCCTTCGACAGCCCGGCCTGGCGTGGCCTCACCGCTACCGCGCGGGGCAAACTGCTGCGCCGCCTGGGAGATTTGATTGCCGAAAACAAGGAACAACTGGCACAGCTCGAAAGCCGCGACAATGGCAAGCTGATCCGCGAGACACGCGGTCAGGTCAGTTACCTGCCGGAGTTCTTCCATTACACGGCAGGCCTGGCCGACAAGCTTGAGGGCGGCACCCTGCCGCTGGACAAGCCGGACCTCTTCGCCTACACCGTGCACGAAGCCATGGGCGTGGTGGCCGCGATCATTCCATGGAACAGCCCGCTGTACTTGACCGCGATCAAACTCGCGCCGGCCCTGGCAGCGGGTAATACCATCGTGATCAAACCGTCGGAGCACGCCTCGGCGACCATCCTCGAACTGGCGCGCCTGGCCCTGGAGGCTGGCATTCCGCCGGGCGTGGTCAATGTGGTGACTGGCTACGGCCCAAGCACCGGCGCCGCCCTCACCCGCCACCCTTTGGTGCGCAAGATCGCCTTTACCGGCGGCGCAGCCACGGCGCGGAACGTAGTACGCAGCAGCGCCGAGAACTTCGCCAAGCTGTCGCTGGAACTGGGCGGCAAGTCACCGAACATCATCTTTGCCGATGCCGACCTCGACAGCGCCATCAATGGTGCGATTGCCGGGATATACGCGGCGTCGGGGCAAAGCTGTGTGTCTGGCTCGCGCCTGCTGGTGCAGGATGAAATCTACGACGAATTCGTCGAGCGCCTGGTAGAGCGCGCCAAACGCATTCGCATCGGCAACCCGCAGGACGACGCCAGTGAAATGGGCCCCATGGCCACCGCACAGCAACTGGCCGTGGTCGAAGGCCTGGTGGCGGATGCCATCGCTGAAGGTGCGCGCCTGCGTACCGGTGGCAAGCGTCCGCAGAACCTGGGCGAAGGCTGGTTCTATGAGCCGACCCTGTTCGAGTGCGACCGCAACTCGATGAAGATCATGCAGGAAGAAGTGTTCGGCCCGGTGGCCTCGGTCATCCGTTTCAAGGACGAAGCCGAAGCCCTGGCCATCGCCAACGACTCTCAGTTCGGCCTCGCCGCCGGCATCTGGACCCGCGACCTCGGTCGTGCCCACCGCCTGGCCCGCGACGTGCGTTCGGGGATTATCTGGGTCAACACCTACCGCGCCGTCTCGGCCATGGCGCCCATTGGCGGCTTCAAGAACAGCGGCTATGGACGTGAAAGTGGCATCGATTCGGTACTGGCTTACACCGAGCTGAAGACGGTGTGGATCAACCTTTCCCAGGCGCCCATGCCTGATCCTTTTGTGATGCGTTAAGAGACCCCGACCATGATCGAACCCGGCATTTACAAAGACGTCATGAGTTCATTCCCGTCCGGGGTGACGGTCGTCACTACCCTCGACCCGGATGGCGGCATCGTCGGCATCACCGCCAGCGCATTCAGTGCGCTGTCGATCGACCCGGCACTGGTCCTGTTCTGCCCCAACTATGCATCGGACACCTATCCGATCCTGCGCGACAGCAAGCGCTTTGCGATTCATTTGCTGTCCGCCGACCAGACCGCCGAAGCCTATGCCTTTGCCAGCAAGGGGAAGGAAAAGGCCAAGGGCATCGAGTGGCACTTGAGCGAACTGGGCAATCCGCTGCTGGCCAAGGCAACGGCGATCATCGAGTGCGAGTTGTGGCGCGAATACGACGGTGGCGATCACGCGATCATCGTCGGAGCGGTGAAAAACCTGATCCTGCCCGAGCAACCGGTCACACCGATGATCTACCACAAGGGCAAGCTGGGCCCGCTGCCCACCCTGGCCTGAGGAGCTGATTGATGAGCGACGACAAGTACCAACGGGGCCTGAAAATCCGTACGCAAGTGCTGGGCGAAGCCTATGTGCAACGTTCGATCGAGAACGCCGACGACTTCACTCGCCCCCTGCAGGAGATGGTCACCGAATACTGCTGGGGCCATGTGTGGGGCCGTGAGGGTTTGTCGCTTAAAGAACGCAGCATGATAAACTTGGCGATGATTTCGGCCCTCAATCGGCCCCATGAACTCAAGCTGCACGTGCGCGGCGCCTTGCGTAACGGGCTGAGTCGTGAACAAATACGCGAAATTCTGCTTCAGGTCGGCATTTATTGCGGGGTTCCCGCCGCCGTGGACAGTTTCCGACTGGCCCGTGAAGCCTTCGCCGAAACCGACGCCGAGGCCTCCAGTTAACCGCAACATTCAGAGCAGCCCCCATGAAACGCCTGCCACTCGACGACAGCTTCAAGGTCAATCACAACCCGGTCACCCTGCGCGAAATCGTGCTGGCAAAACTGCGCAGCGCCATCATGAACTTCCAACTGCTGCCGGGTGACCGCCTGGTGGAACGCGACCTTTGCGACCGCCTCGGCGTCAGCCGCACCTCGGTGCGCGAAGCCTTGCGTCACCTGGAGTCCGAAGGCCTGGTGGAGTTCGCCGATGCCAAGGGCCCGCAAGTGGCGATCATCACCCTGGCCGATGCCGTCGACATCTATGAACTGCGTTGCGTGCTCGAAGGCTTGATCGTGCAGTTGTTCACCCTGCGCGCCAAGGCCAAGGACATCAAGGCACTGGAAAAAGCCCTCGAGGAAAACCGCAAGGCCCTCAAGGACGGTGAGCTGCAACAGGTCATTGATTCGGTACAAGGATTCTACGACGTGTTGCTCGAAGGCTCCGGCAACCACGTGGCGGCCACCCAACTGCGTCAGTTGCAGGCACGTATCAGCTACTTGCGCGCGACCTCGGTATCCCAGGAAAACCGTCGCGGTACCAGCAACCAGGAAATGGAGCGTATGGTCCAGGCGATCAAGAGCGGCGACCCGCTCGCCGCCCACCAGGCCTGTGTCGACCACGTGCGCGCCGCCGCCGCCGTGGCCCTGGATTACCTCAAGCGCAAGCAGGAAGAGACCGGCAAGATCCCCGAGATCACACTGCCCATCGCCCTCAAAGAACCGCGCATAGGTCACTGACCATGCCCAGCCCCAGTTTTTGCCCGACATGTGGCAGCAGTGACCTCGGTCACCAGCTGCCACCGGGTGATACCCATGAGCGCCTGATGTGCCGGGGCTGCGGCTACATCCACTACATCAACCCGAAGATTATCGCCGGCTGCATCATCGAGCAGGACGGCAAATATCTGCTTTGCCAGCGGGCCATCCCGCCGCGTCCTGGCACCTGGACGCTGCCGGCCGGCTTCATGGAAGGTGGCGAAACCACTGAACAGGCCGCACTACGCGAAGTCTGGGAAGAAAGCGGCGTACGCGCGGAGATCCTCTCGCCCTACTCGATTTTCAGCGTGCCAAAGATCAGCGAGGTGTACATCATCTTCCGCGCCATCGCGCTGCAGATCACCGGCCAGTTCGGGCCGGAGACCCTCGACTACAAGTTCTTCGCGCCCGAGGACATTCCCTGGGACAGCATCTACTACCCGGCGATCCGGCAGATCCTCGAGCGTTATATCGAGGAACGCCAGGCTGGGGTGTATGGCATCTACATCGGTAACGACGACAGCGGCAAGATTCACTTCATCCGCTGATCGTCAGACCCGACACGGATCAAAAATGTGATGTATGCCTGATACCCCTAAGGCACCAGCCCTTCCACGATGATGATCTGCGCCTCGCCCGCCCCTTCACGACGCGCCTTTGCCTCCTGATACTCCGCAGACTCATAACAGGCCAGCGCCTGCTCGTAGCTGTCGAACTCGATCACCACATTACGTTGCCTGGCAGGCCCGCCTTCCATCGCGGCGCTGCGCCCGCCCCTGGCCAGGAAGCGCCCGCCAAACTTCGCGAAGGCCGCAGGCGCGCGCTGGGTGTACTGCGTGTACTGCTCTGCATCGGACACATTTACATGGGCAATCCAGTAAGCCTTCATCGTGACATCCTCTTGCTTGGTTTTGTGGTATACCATAATACATACAACCAATAAATCGAGCAGCCACCATGTCTTTCAACAACATCGCAGACATCATCGAAGACTACCGCCAAGGCAAAATGGTGCTCCTGGTGGACGACGAGGATCGGGAGAACGAAGGCGACCTGTTGCTGCCCGCGGTGTGCTGCACCGCCGAGACTATCAGCTTCATGGCCCGGGAAGCGCGTGGCCTGATTTGCCTGACCCTCACCGACGAACACTGCCAGCGCCTCGGCCTGCAGCAGATGGTGCCGAGCAATGGCAGCGTGTTCAGCACCGCGTTTACCGTGTCCATCGAAGCCGCCACCGGCGTGACTACCGGCATCTCCGCCGCCGACCGGGCGCGCACGGTGGCCGCGGCCGTGAATGCCGATGCGGGGCCGGCCGACATCGTGCAACCGGGGCATATTTTCCCGTTGCGCGCCAAGGATGGCGGCGTGTTGACGCGCGCCGGGCACACCGAAGCCGGTTGCGACCTGGCGCGCCTGGCCGGGCACACACCAGCCTCGGTGATCGTCGAAGTGATGAACGATGACGGCACCATGGCACGTCGCCCTGACCTTGAGGTGTTCGCGCACAAGCATGGGATCAAGATCGGCACCATCGCCGATCTGATCCACTACCGCCTCAGTACCGAGCGCACCGTAGTGCGCATCGGCGAGCGCGACCTGCCCACAGTGCACGGCACGTTCCGCCTGATCACCTTTGAGGACCGCATTGATGGCGGCGTGCACATGGCGATGGTCATGGGGCAGTTACACCGCGACACGCCCGCCCTGGTGCGCGTGCACGTGATCGACCCGCTGCGCGACCTGGTGGGCGCCGAGTATAGCGGCCCCTCCAACTGGACCTTATGGGCCGCCCTGCAACGCGTCGCCGCAGAAGGCAGCGGCGTGGTGGTGGTGCTGGCCAATCATGAATCCTCCCAGGCCCTGCTCGAACGCGTCCCGCAGTTGACCCAGACGCCGCGCCAGTTCAGCCGTTCGCAGTCGCGGATCTATTCGGAAGTCGGCACCGGCGCGCAGATATTGCAGGACCTTGGCGTCTGCAAGCTGCGCCACCTTGGCCCTCCGCTGAAATACGCCGGGCTGACAGGCTACGACCTGGAGGTGGTGGAAAGCATTCCGTTCACCGAATGACGGATAACCGGTAAGGCAAAGTGCTTGCACAAAGCTTGGAATACCATAATATGATATTCCATCGACCGAGTACTTTTGCCAAGTGCGCATGCCAGGGATAGCGCCAGTAACAAGCCTTGGTACGGTCGACTTTTGAGGCTTCGCAATAGAGGCTTCGAGAGACCTACTGCTCCCGATAGGCGGGCATTACCAGGCCCGCTCAATAACAAAACAAATGAGGGCGTGAAAATGGTGTTGAACAAACGTGCAACCGCGATGCTGTTCGCGGGTTTGCTGGCCACGGCCACTCACGCGGCCCTGGCGGCCGAAAGCGTCAATTTCGTGAGCTGGGGCGGTAGCACCCAGGATGCGCAAAAGCAGGCGTGGGCCGATCCTTTCAGCAAGGCCAGCGGGATCACTGTGGTGCAGGACGGTCCCACCGACTATGGCAAGCTCAAGGCCATGGTCGAGAGCGGCAACGTGCAGTGGGACGTGGTAGACGTGGAGGCTGACTTCGCCTTGCGCGCCGCCGCTGAAGGGCTGCTCGAACCCCTGGATTTTTCGGTGATCCAGCGCGACAAGATCGACCCGCGGTTTGTCTCCGACCATGGCGTCGGCTCGTTTTTCTTCTCCTTCGTACTCGGCTACAACGAGGGCAAGCTCGGCGCTGGCAAGCCACAGGACTGGGCCGCGCTGTTCGACACCAAAACCTACCCCGGCAAACGTGCCCTCTACAAATGGCCAAGCCCTGGCGTACTCGAACTGGCGCTGCTGGCTGACGGCGTTCCCGCCGACAAGCTCTACCCCCTGGACCTGGACCGCGCCTTCAAGAAACTCGACACCATCAAGAAAGACATCGTCTGGTGGGGCGGCGGCGCACAGTCCCAGCAACTGCTGGCCTCGGGCGAAGTCAGCATGGGTCAGTTCTGGAACGGCCGCATTCATGCCCTGCAGGAAGATGGCGCACCCGTAGGCGTAAGCTGGAAACAGAATCTGGTGATGGCGGACATCCTGGTCGTGCCTAAAGGCAGCAAAAACAAAGGCGCGGCGATGAAGTTCCTGGCCAGTGCCAGCAGCGCCAAGGGCCAGGCCGACTTCTCTAACCTGACCGCTTATGCACCGGTGAACATCGACAGTGTGCAGCGCCTGGACTCAGTGCTGGCGCCCAACCTGCCGACGGCGTATGCCAAGGACCAGATCACCCTCGATTTCGCCTACTGGGCCAAGAACGGTCCGGCCATTGCGACACGGTGGAATGAATGGCTAGTCAAATGAAAATGACGGCAACCACGCCGACCGGGAGCGCCCTCGGCGTTGCTGGCGCAGTTTCCTGCAAACCAGGTGCGCCATCCCTGGCGCAGCGCTGGCGGGGGTCGAGCAACCTGATCCCGGCGCTGCTGTTCCTCGGCCTGTTCTTCCTCGCGCCGCTGATCGGCCTGTTGCTGCGCGGCGTGCTGGAGCCCGTACCGGGCCTTGGCAACTATGAGCAACTGTTCGCTAACTCGGCATACGCCCGGGTACTGCTCAATACCTTTTCGGTGGCCGGCCTGGTGACCCTGTTCAGCCTGTTGCTGGGCTTCCCGCTGGCCTGGGTGATTACCCTGGTACCACGCGGCTGGGGGCGCTGGATCCTGAACATCGTGCTGCTGTCGATGTGGACCAGCCTGCTCGCCCGCACCTATTCATGGCTGGTATTGCTGCAAGCCTCCGGGGTGATCAACAAGGCACTAATGGCGATGGGCATCATCGACCAGCCGCTGGAGATGGTGCACAACCTGACCGGCGTGGTGATCGGTATGAGCTACATCATGATCCCGTTCATTGTGCTGCCATTGCAGGCAACCATGCAGGCCATCGACCCGATGATCCTGCAGGCCGGCTCCATCTGCGGTGCCAGCCCTTGGACCAACTTCTTCCGGGTGTTCCTGCCGCTGTGCCGACCGGGGTTGTTTTCCGGCGGCTTGATGGTGTTTGTGATGTCCCTCGGTTACTACGTCACCCCGGCGCTGCTCGGCGGCGCGCAGAACATGATGCTGCCTGAGTTCATCATCCAGCAGGTGCAGTCGTTCCTCAACTGGGGCCTGGCGAGTGCCGGCGCCGCATTGCTGATCTTTATCACGCTGGTGCTGTTCTACTTCTACCTGAAGCTTCAGCCGGAATCCCCGGTTGGCGCCAGCAACGCGAGGTAAGCCGTCATGCTCCTGACTTCCAATGCCATGAGCCGCAGGATGCGCCTGGGCCTCTACACCACCACCGGCATGATTGGCCTGTTCTTGCTGTTGCCGATCGTGTTCATCGTGTTGCTGTCGTTCGGCTCGTCCCAATGGCTGGTGTTCCCGCCACCGGGCTGGACGCTGAAATGGTACGGCCAGTTCTTCTCCAATGCCGACTGGATGAACGCGGCGGTAGCGAGCCTCAAGGTTGCGGTACTGACCACCGTGTTCGCCGTGGCGCTGGGCCTGCCCACCGCATTTGCCCTGGTGCGTGGGCGATTTCCTGGCCGCGAGTTGCTCTACGGCCTGTTCACCCTGCCGATGATCGTGCCGTTGGTGATCATCGCGGTGGCGGTGTACGCACTGTTCCTCAAGCTCGGCTATACCGGCACGATGTTCGCCTTTGTAGTGAGCCATGTGATTGTCGCGCTGCCGTTCACCATTATCTCGATCATCAACTCGCTGAAGCTGTTCGACCAATCGATTGAAGATGCGGCGGTGATCTGCGGCGCATCGCGCCTGCAGGCCGTATTCAAGGTGACATTCCCGGCGATTCGCCCGGGAATGGTGGCCGGCGCGTTGTTCGCCTTTCTCGTCTCATGGGACGAAGTGGTGCTCAGCGTGATGATGGCCAGCCCGACCCTGCAAACCCTTCCCGTAAAAATGTGGACCACCCTGCGCCAGGACCTGACGCCTGTGATTGCCGTCGCCTCGACGTTGCTGATCGGCCTCTCGGTGCTCGTCATGGTCATCGCCGCCGCCCTTCGCCGGCGCACAGAAACCCGCGCTTGAGCGCCCAGGAGCAAGACATGAGTGCAGTGATCCAAGATACCGCGCAAAACCATGGCCAACCCCTGGTCAGCTTGCGCAACCTGAACAAGTACTACGGTGAATTTGCCGCCGTGGATAACATCTCGCTGGACATCAAGGACGGCGAATTCCTGACCTTCCTCGGCTCCAGCGGCTCTGGCAAAAGCACCACCCTGTCGATGCTCGCAGGCTTTGAAACGCCAAGCAGCGGCGAGATCCTGGTGAGCGGCCAATCCCTGGTCAATGTGCCGCCGCACAAACGCGACATCGGCATGGTGTTCCAACGTTACTCGCTGTTCCCGCATTTGTCGGTGCGCGACAACATCGCCTTCCCCCTGGCGATTCGCAAACTGGCCAGCGCCGAGCGCGAGAAGCGCGTCGACGCCATGCTCAAGCTGGTGCAGCTTGAGCAATTTGCCCATCGCCGCCCTTCGCAACTCTCCGGCGGCCAGCAGCAACGCGTCGCCATCGCGCGGGCGCTGGTGTACGAGCCGCGCATCCTGCTGATGGACGAACCCCTCGGCGCCCTCGACAAAAAACTGCGTGAAGACCTGCAGGACGAACTGCGCCAATTACATCGGCGCCTGGGCATCACCATCGTCTACGTAACCCACGACCAAGAAGAAGCCATGCGCCTGTCCCAGCGCATCGCGATTTTCAGCCACGGCAAGATTGTCGGCCTGGGCAGTGGCTACGACCTGTACCAGAACCCGCCAAATGCGTTTGTAGCCTCGTTCCTCGGTAACTCCAACTTCCTCAAGCTCAAGGCGCAGGGGAATGCGGTGGCATCGTTTGAAGGCCAATCGCTGTCGATCCGCCTGACCAGCGGCTTGCAAACCGAGCAGGAGGTGCTGTTGATGGTACGCCCGGAAAAAGCCTTGGCGCTGAGTGTCGAGCAAGCTACCGAGCAGGCATTGGCGGCGGGTTGGAATGAGGTGTCAGCGATTGTAGGCGAGGTGCTGTTCCTCGGCGAAAGCCAGACCTGCACCGTGAAAACCCTTGGCGGCACCTCGATGACAGTCAAGGCGTTGTCTGCTGCGGGCATGCCACTCAAGGCCGGCGACCCGGTGCGCGTGCGCTGGGCCACGGCGGATGCTTGCGTCTATACCGCATGGGCTGAAAGCGATCTGAACAAGGCCGCCGGCGCCCGTTGAGTCACCCTTGGGCCGCCACAACGTCGGGTTGTGGCGGCCTTTTTTTGCCTGCTAACATTGGACCTGGCCGGATGTCATTGATCATCAAGCCAGCTTGCTACAAGGATACGGCTGCATCGGCAGGCCTTAACTGCAGATAAAAAAATGCCCGGCATTGGCCGGGCATTTCAGTTCATTCGATGATCAGTCGGTATAGCCCAACTTTACCGTCCTCATCTTCCGGCTATGCTCGCGCGTCGCCAGGCAGTAATACAGCGGACACGTCACCACCAACCCCACCAGCCACGACAGGTCTGCGCCCTCTACCAGATTGGCCCATGGCCCCACGTACAGCGACGTATTGGCAAACGGCAGTTGCACGATGATGCCGATGAAATACGCCACGATCGCATGCAGGTTAAAGCGTCCGTAAACCCCGCCGTCCGCCTGAAAGATCGACGCAATGTCATAGGCGCCACGCTTGATGATGTAGAAATCGATCAGGTTGATCGACGCCCACGGCACCAGCACCAATAGCAGCGCAAGGATCAGGCCGATAAATTGCGAGATGAAGTCCGCCGACGCGCCCAATGCCACCACGCAGCATCCGGCCAGCACCACGCTGGACAGCACCACACGCACTTTGATGCCGGGTGTCCACTGGCTGGCGAAGGTCTGGATCGAGGTGATGATCGACAGCACCGCACCATACAGATTCAGGGCGTTGTGGCTGATGATATTGAGCAGAAACAGCACCATCAGGATCGACCCCAGCCAGCCGGTGGCTTGCTTGACCGCGACCATCGCCTCAGTGCCTTCGGGTGTCGCCAGGGCGGCGACCAAGCCAAAGGAGAACGACAAAATGGTGCCGAGAGTGGCCCCCAGGTAGGTGGCGACAAAGGGTCGGGTGATGCCGATATCAGCCGGCAGGTAGCGCGAATAATCGCTGGTATAGGGGGAGAAGCTGATCTGCCAGATCACTCCCAACGACACCGTCGCCAGCCAGCCGGCCGGATTGAAGCCGCCACGGGTGAGGAAGTCTGCCGGCAGGTCGTGGGAAAAAATGTAGAGGAAACCCGCCAGCAATGCGCTGCCCATCACCCAGGTGCCGATGCGGTTCAGGGTATGGATAAAGCGATAGCCGATCACGCCAATGGCCGTGGCGCTGAGCGCGCCGATCAGGATGCTGGCCGGCACCGGTACCGACGGCACGATGCCGACGATGGACTTGCCCGCCAGCACAATGTTGGAGATGAAAAAGCCAATGTAGATCAGGGCCGCGAAGAAAACGATCAGCAGCGCTCCGTAGCGCCCGAACTGACCCCGGCTCTGCACCATCTGCGGGATGCCCATGCGCGGGCCCTGGGCCGACGCGAGGGCAATGACAATACCGCCGAGCATGTGCCCGAGGGCAATCGCCAGCAGCCCCCACACCAGGTTGAGATGGAACACCTGAGTCACCATAGCGCCGGTGACGATGGGCAGCGGTGCAATGTTAGTGCTGAACCATAGGGTGAACAGGTCGCGGGCCTTTCCATGGCGCTCCGCGAGGGGGACGTAATCGACCGTGTGATTCTCGATCAGGGGATCTTGCCGGGACATCTGGGGCATGGAAATGAACTCGCGTTTGTCTGATCTTATAGTTGTTTGACGCCAAACCGGGGGAGCTCTCTGGCCACCCCCATACGAACACCATATTATGGTATTCCAACATTTTCACAAGACTGATCCGTAGTCCTGGCACGCATCTGATCCGCTATTGTGCCACACGGCCCCTCTTCATTCAGCGGGCTAACCCCCGTATTCATTGGCTATAAGACCAAAGGTCAACGTTCATCGGCCGCCTGAAAAAGACCTTGATTAGATTGTATTACGGTATACCATCAGACCTACAAATCTATAAAATCCGCTTCACCCTACGAGGACCGTCCCATGATCGATGCCGCCATCTACAAACAAGTGATGGGTTCGTTTCCGTCCGGAGTCACCGTGATCACCACGCTCGATGATGACGGGCAGATAGTCGGACTTACCGCCAGTGCGTTTAGCTCGTTGTCCATGGAGCCGGCCCTGGTGCTGTTCTGCCCCAACTACAGTTCCGACTCCTATCCGGTGCTGATCAAGAACCAGCGCTTTGCCATTCATGTGCTGTCCGGTGGGCAGCAAAGCGAAGCCTATGCTTTTGCGCGCAAGGGCAAAGACAAGGCGCAGGGCATCGAATGGACGTTGAGTGAACTGGGCAACCCGATCCTCGCCAATGCCACGGCGGTGATCGAGTGCGAGTTGTGGCGTGAGTATGAAGGCGGTGACCATGCAATCATGGTCGGTGCGGTGAAGAACCTGATCGTGCCCCGGCAGAACGCCGGGCCACTGGTGTATTGCCACGGCAAGATGGGCGCCCTGCCCGCCATTGCCTGATCGTTACCGTTGCAGGCGCCCGGCAGCCCGGGCGCCCACCGGTCAGGTGCGGAAGCGGCTGACCAACTGATTCAACGTCTGAGACAACGTCGTCAATTGCTGCGCATCCTGGCGCGTGGAATCAGCCAGGCTCGCCACCAACTGTGCATCCCCGTGAATCTGGCTGATGTGCCGATTGATGTCTTCAGCCACCTGGTGCTGCTCTTCGGCAGCCGTTGCGATTTGCGTATTCATGTCGCGGATCACGTCCACCGACTCGCGAATCAACCCAAAACTGGCCCGTGCGTCGTTGATCGACACCACCGTTTCCTGGGACACCTCCAGGCTGGCATGCATTTGTTTACCCATCTGATGGGTACGCCGGGCGAGGTTGCCCAGCAGCCCGTCGATCTCGCCGGTGGAGTCCGACGTACGCTTGGCCAGGGCCCGCACTTCGTCTGCCACCACGGCAAAACCACGCCCCTGTTCACCGGCTCGGGCGGCTTCGATGGCAGCGTTCAGCGCCAGCAGGTTGGTCTGTTCGGCGATGGAGCGGATGGTGCCGAGTATCGACTGGATGTCGTTGCTGTCTTTTTCCAGTTGCTCCATGGACTGGGCGGAGTGGCCGATTTCCTCACTCAGGCGCCCTACGCTGCTCACTGCTGCGTCGATCTGCTGCTGGCCGGTGTGCGCCTGGCGCTGTCCGTTGTCGGCAGAGTCGGCGGCCTGGCTGCAGGAGCGCGCGACTTCATTGGAGGTGGCGACCATCTCATGAAACGCGGTGGACACCATGTCCACGGCCTCCCGTTGGCGTGAGGCGACCTCAGCCATTTCCACCGAGACCTCCATGGCACTCCCCGAACTGCTGTGGATCTGCCCGGCCGCCTGGCCGATGCGCTGGATCAGCGTGCGGATCGCTTCGAGGAACTGGTTGAACCAGCCGGCCAGTTGTGCCGTCTCGTCTCGCCCTTTTACCGGCAGGCGCGCCGTCAGGTCTCCTTCGCCCTGGGCGATGCCTTCCAGGCCGCTGGCCACACCACGAATCGGCTTGACGATCAGCCCGGCAAACCAGGCGCCCACCACTGCAAACAACACGGCACACACCAGGGCGATCGCCGCGATCAGCCAGGTCAGGCGCGCCGCGCCGGCCATCACTTCACTTTCCCGCACCACCCCGACAAACCGCCAGCCCAATGCCCTGGACGGCCAGACAAACGCCATGTAGCGCTCGCCTGCCAACTCGACCTGCACCAGGCCCTGCCCAGCCTCGCTCAACTGCCGGTAACCCTCGCCCAACTCACTAAGTTTCTTGAAGTTGTGAGACGGGTCATTCGGGTCCACCAACACGGTGTTATTGGCTTCCATCAACATCAGGTAGCCGCTGTCACCCAGCTTGATCTGTTTGACCAGGTCGGTCAGTTGCTTGAGGGAAACATCGATGTTCACCACCCCGCTCGCGTTGCCCTGGCGGTCATTGAAGCTTCGCACAGTACTGACCAGCACCACGTCATCGGCGGCCCAGTAATACGCCTCGGTGCGCAGGGTCTTGCCCGGTTGCGCCATGGCCGTCTTGTACCAGGGCCGGGTGCGCGGGTCGTAGCTCGCCAGCTTCGGGTCACCCGGCCAGAATACATAGCCGCCATCTTCAGTACCCAGTGACAGGTAGGTGTAGGCCGAATGACTCTTGGCCAGGCCCTCGAACAGCTTGAACAACTGCTGATCGCGCTCGCCGAGTGCGACTTGGGCGGCGTCGCTGGCCAGATAGCGTTTCACATCGCCGTTGATACTTTGCAACTGCGGATGCGCCGCCAGGTAGGCGACGTTCTGACTGATACCTTCAAAAAACAATTGCATGGCATTGTCGACCTGGCGAATCTCGCGTTCGCTACCGTCGATAAAGCCGTCCCGTGCCTCATGGCGCACGTTGAGGATGATCATCACTGCCACCAGAATGACTGGCAGGCTGGCGATCACCGCAAAGGCCAGGATCAATTTTTGTTTTATGTTCATCTAGCTCGCCTTCCTTGTGAAGTGAATGTGCGACCGCTGGAGAGAAAAGTTTTGCAGATATTCCGTATTATGGTATACCAAAAATCAATCCGCCGAATAGCCTTCATCACTGGCAAGCTTCACATTGGCGAGAGCACCTAAGGGCCCGCAGTCGACAGGCCGATCACAATAGATCCGAGGTAAGCGTCATGAAATTTTCCCTGTTCGTGCACATGGAACGCTGGGATGAAAGTGTCAGCCATCGCCAGTTGTTCGAAGACTTGACCGAACTGACCCTGATGGCGGAAGCCGGTGGTTTCAGCACCGTCTGGATTGGCGAACACCACGCCATGGAATACACCATCTCGCCCAGCCCGATGCCGCTGCTGGCTTACCTCGCGGCCAAAACCACCACCATTCACCTGGGCGCCGGTACCATCATCGCGCCGTTCTGGCACCCACTGCGGGTGGCAGGCGAATGCGCGCTGCTCGACGTGATCAGTAACGGACGCATGGAAGTCGGCCTGGCCCGTGGTGCCTACCAGGTGGAGTTCGACCGCATGGCCGGCGGCATGCCCGCCTCATCCGGCGGCCAGGCGCTGCGCGAGATGGTGCCGGTGGTACGTGCGTTGTGGAAAGGCGACTATGCCCATGACGGCGACATCTGGAAGTTCCCCACCTCCACCAGCGTGCCCAAGCCGATCCAGCAGCCCAACCCGCCGATGTGGATTGCCGCACGCGACCCGGACTCGCATAACTTTGCGGTAGCTAATGGCTGCAACGTGATGGTCACGCCGTTGATGAAGGGCGACGAAGAAGTCCTCGACCTGAAAAATAAATTCCAGGCTGCCCTGGACAACAACCCGGATGTGCCACGCCCACAACTGATGGTGTTGCGTCACACCCACGTGCACGCGGTAGACGACCCTGACGGCTGGAAAGTCGGGGCCAAGGCAATCGCCCGATTCTATCGCACCTTTGATGCCTGGTTCGGCAACAAGACCGTGCCGGTCAACGGCTTCCTTGACCCGAGCCCGGAAGAAAAATTCGCCGGGCGTCCGGAGTTTGAACTGGAAAGCCTGCACAAGACCGCAATGATTGGCACGCCTGAAGAAATCATCCCGCGCATCCAGTACTACCAGGAGCTGGGTGTGGACGAGTTCAGCTTCTGGTGTGATAACAGCTTGCCCCACGCGGAGAAGAAAAAATCCCTTGAGCTGTTTATCAAGCACGTGGTGCCGGCATTTCGCTGAGGGTAATGCCTGAACCGCACACAGCGCCGGCACTTGCCGGCGTTGTTGTTTCGGGTGGCGGGAATGCGGCAAGTGCTTCGGGTCGAGGAGATGTATACGATGCCGGACCGGGGTGCTCCGCCCAAAAACCGCTGTGCCCACTGCCCGTATTCCATGTACTCAAAAATGTACTAAAAAAAGTGGCTGGAGACGGATTTCAGTAGTTTTGCGTAGAAACGAAAAAAGACGCCGAAGCGTCTATTCCTTAAATCCCAGGCAAAAAAAAGCCACTCTATTGAGTGGCTTTTTCTTTGTGTTTGGAGCGGGAAACGAGACTCGAACTCGCGACCCCGACCTTGGCAAGGTCGTGCTCTACCAACTGAGCTATTCCCGCGTCTTGGTGATGCGCATTCTATAGAATCCTCATCACCCGTCAACCCCTTGATTCAAAAAAGTTTTATTTCTTTTCAACCTCGGTGCGCAGATGCGGCCAGGCGGCGCGCAAATATTGCAGCATGGACCATAAGGTCAGGCCCGCGGCGATCAGCAGCAAGGCGTAGCCCAGCAATACCCAGAAGGAGAAATCCGATGGGTTGGCCAGCAGGATCACCAGGGCAAGCATCTGCGCCGCGGTTTTCCATTTGCCCATGTTGGACACGGCCACGTGGGCTCGGGCGCCGATTTCGGCCATCCACTCCCGCAGGGCGGAGACCACGATCTCGCGACCGATGATCACGGCCGCCGGCAACGTCAGCCAGAGGTTGCCGTGTTCCTGCACCAGCAGCACCAGGGCGACCGCTACCATCAGTTTGTCGGCCACCGGGTCCAGGAACGCGCCAAACGGCGTGCTCTGTTCCAGGCGACGGGCCAGGTAACCGTCCAGCCAGTCGGTGGCGGCTGCGAAGGCAAACACCGAACTGGATGCCATGTAGCTCCATTCGTACGGCAGGTAAAACAGCAATATGAAAATCGGTATGAGCAGGACGCGTAGTACGGTGATCAGATTAGGGATATTCATCGGCACAACTGGCTACGAGGTGAGAAGGCATTCTACTCGCTGTGCAGATTTGCATAAATCAACTCTGCGAGCTTTTTACTGATACCGGGAGCTTTGGCTATTTCTTCGATGCTGGCACGGGACAGCTCCTGCAAGCCACCAAAATGTTTTAACAAGTCCCGCCGCCGTGTCGGCCCGACCCCTGCCACCCCTTCCAGGGTTGAGGTACGCCGGGTTTTGCCACGTCGGGCACGGTGGCCGGTGATGGCGAAACGGTGGGCTTCGTCGCGGATCTGCTGGATAAGGTGCAGCGCCGGGGAGTCGCCCTTCAAGGTGAACTCATGGGCTGCATCATTCAAGTACAAGGTTTCAAAACCGGCCTTGCGGGTGGCACCCTTGGCCACGCCGAGCAGGATCAGGTCGGGTACCGCCAGTTCGTTGAGTACGTCGCGGGCCATGGACAGCTGGCCCTTGCCACCATCCACCAGCAGGATGTCCGGCAGCTTGCCCTCGCCGTCCTTCAGTTTGCTGAAGCGACGGGTCAGGGCCTGGTGCATGGCGGCATAGTCATCGCCCGGGGTGACGCCTTCGATGTTGTAGCGCCGGTAATCGGACTTGATCGGCCCTTCCGGCCCGAACACCACGCAGGAAGCCACGGTGGCCTCGCCGCTGGAGTGGCTGATGTCGTAGCACTCCAGACGCTGAGGCGGCTCGTCGAGCTTGAGCACTTCGGCCAGGGCGTCAAACCGCGCGGCGACGTGCTGGCGATTGGCCAGACGTGCGCCCAGGGCCTGTTCGGCGTTGGTTACGGCCAACTGCTGCCAGCGCGCACGGGTGCCGCGCACGCGGTGGCTGATGTCCAGCTCGCGGCCACGCAGTTCGTGAATCGCTTCGATCAGCGCCGGGAAGTCCTCGTGCACCACGTTGACGATCAGTTCGCTCGGCAGGTCGCGCTCGGGGCTGCTGACGTAGTATTGGCCGAGGAACGCCGCCATGACTTCGGCGACCTCCTCTTCTATACCGGTCTGGGGGAAGAAGTTCTTGCTGCCCAGCACCCGGCCGCCGCGCACGCTGATCAGGTGCACACAGGCGCCGCCCGGGTTGACGAAGGCGGCGATGACGTCGACGTCACCGGTGCCGCCCTCCATGCTCTGCTGGTCCTGCACGCGACGCAGCAGGGAGATCTGGTCGCGTAGCTCTGCGGCGCGCTCGAAATCCAGGGTGCTGGCCGCTTGCTCCATGGCGCCGGACAGCTCATCGGCCAGGGCATTGCTGCGGCCTTCGAGGAACATCACCGAGTGACGCACGTCCTCGGCATATTCCGCAGGCTCAACCAGGCCCACGCACGGCGCCTTGCAGCGCTTGATCTGGTACTGCAGGCACGGGCGGTTGCGGTTCTTGTAGAAACTGTCTTCGCACTGGCGCACGAAAAACGCCTTTTGCAGCAGGCTCAGGCTTTCGCGGATGGCGCCGGCGCTGGGGTAAGGCCCGAAGTACTTGCCCTTCTGCTTCTTGGCGCCGCGATGGATGCTCAGACGCGGAAAGTCGCCGTCCGAGAGAAACACGTACGGGTAGGACTTATCGTCACGCAGCAGGATGTTGTAGGGCGGCCGCCATTCCTTGATCAGCGTCTGCTCAAGCAGCAGTGCCTCGGTTTCATTGGCAGTGATGGTGGTTTCCACCTGGGCGATACGCGCCACCAGCGCCGCGGTCTTCGGCGCCAGGCCCGTCTTGCGGAAGTAACTCGCCAGGCGGCTTTTCAGGTTCTTGGCTTTACCGACGTAGAGCAGGCGCGCTTCGCTGTCGAACATGCGATACACGCCAGGACGGCCACTGCAGGTTGCAAGGAACGCACTCGGATCGAACAGCACTTTAATTTCAGAGGCTGTCATTTCAGGCGCTGGCGTCTACCATGCCGTGGCGTACCGCCAGCAGGGTCAATTCAACATCACTGCTGATGGAAAGCTTTTCGAAAATCCGATAACGGTAGGTGTTTACGGTTTTCGGCGACAGGCACAGCTTGTCGGAGATCGACTGGACTTTTTGACAGCCGACAATCATCAGGGCGATCTGGATTTCCCGCTCCGACAGCGCATCGAACGGCGAGTCGCTGGTGGGCTGGAACGACTTGATCGCCAGCTGCTGGGCAATCTGCGGGCTGATGTAGCGTTGGCCGGCGAATACCAGGCGGATAGCCTGGACCATCTCGGCCAATCCCGCGCCCTTTGTCAGATAGCCGGCAGCGCCCGCCTGTAGAAGCCGTGTAGGAAAAGGATCTTCCTCGCACACGGTCACTACCACGACTTTGATATCCGGATGGCTGCGCAACAACTTCGTAGTGGCGCCAAGACCGCCGATCCCGGGCATCTTGACGTCCATCAAAACCACATCGGGCTTCAACTCCCGGGCCTTGATCAGGGATTCCTCCCCTGACTCGGCCTGGCCGACTACTTGCAGGCCATCGATGTCAGCCAGCATTCGTGTAATGCCTGTACGAACGAGATCATGGTCATCGACTACTAGCACCCTAATCAAGCAGACACCTCGCGATATGGTCTTATAGGTTGCTGAACACCTTAGCAAAAAACCACGGCGCAGACCTAGCTGCAAGCGTCATATATATAGAGTTTCAATGCACAACGGGCCGCCGCCGAATGGCGGACGGCTCAATTTCCTGGGTAAAAGGTCAGGAATCCGGGGCCGATGACCGGTTTTTTCCATTGGTGGTGAGTGAATGCTCGGCCAGGGTAGAAGTCAGGCGATGGATTGCATCCTGGTCTTCCTTGAACATCGCACGGTAGTTCCCCAGCACTTTCTCCTCGACCTGGCTCAGGTTTTCAAGTTGGGTCGGCGTTGGATTGCCGGTCAACACGTACAGGATATCGACACCTCTTTCTGCCACGCGGGACAAGTAATCAGCCTTTGGCGCGCGTCCGCCATTTTCATATTTACCCTGTGCGTTCGCCTCTACACCTCCTATTTCACCAAAAGTTTTCTGCGACAGACCAAGCCGCTCTCTTTCTTGCCTTAACCGGAAACCGATTCCACTCATTTGGATGTATGATCCTATTTGGCACACCCCTAGAGGTGACACACTCATCTCGTTTTACACAAACTTGAACGGTTTTGAACTATGCCCGGTATTCGCACTGCTGCACAAGCCAAGGCCTGGCTGGAACATCAAGGTAAGTCTGTTCAAGCGTTCGCCCGGGAACATGGCGTGGACCCGGCAACCACTTATCAAGTGCTCGCTGGGCGCAAAAAGGGACGGCGTGGAGAAGCCCACAAGGTGGCGGTCCTGTTGGGCATGAAGGACGGAATCATCCCGGTTGAGGGCGAAACCGTGAGACAAGAGCAGGAAGTCATTTCTTGAAGTGAGTATGCGCTTATTAAAACCAAGTGCCTGTTTTCCTCGAACTGGCAGTACTCGCACCCGATCACGGCCGGCAATTGCGCTCCATGCGCCAGAAGCAATCCTCCGCTCCAACGATTTCCAGGCCCTTGCGCTGATAGAGCCTTCGCGCCGGGTTGGTCTTGAAAACGGTCAACCGTAAAAGACCCAGCCCTTGCGCGCGCGCCTTGTACACCATCTGCTCGATAACCCAGCCGCCAGCTCCTTGATGACGAAACGCCTCAAGGATGTGCAGCTCGCGGATATACAGTGCCTTGGGGTCACGACTGATGCTGATGAAACCCAGCACCTCGTTATCGCGACAGATCAGCCAGTTTTCTCGTCCGGCCCAGGCGGTATCGAAACCGGCATCGGACCACGACAAGTCGTATTGGCGATAATAATTACCCATGGCCTGGTGGGTCAGGGTCCGGGCGAAGGCCAGGTGTTGGTTGGTCGCGGCCTGCAGTTGAAACGCCATGTGCCTGAACTCCCTAGATTGCCACCTGTTCTCCCTGCCACTGGCCGCCGGTGTCGCGTCGTGCAATCACCAGCGTATCGCCTACACCCGGGCTAGCCGCGATCAAACCACCGTCGGCGCCCCAGATTGCGCTGCGCCCGGCGCAGGCCCAGCCACCGGATGGACCGCCGTGGTTGGCCATCAGCACCAGCATCCGGTGCTCGGCGGCATAGCCCTGTAGCAAGGCGGTGTCCGGCGCGTAGCCGCCTTCGCTGATCAGCACACCCGCAGCGTAGATGTTCGCCCCGTCCTCGGCAGCCTGTCGAGGGTGGCTGGCGTGGGAAAAATCCGCGCATACCGCCAGGGCGATCCGGTCGTCCCCCCATTCAAGGGCCGCCCCGCCCTGCCCCGCAGCAAACGCCACGTCTTCACCGGGATGCAGATGCTGCTTGGTATAGACCGACACCGAACCATCCGGCCCCAGCACCAGCGCGCCGATCAACACCTCACCGGCGGCTCCCAAGCGAATCGGCATGCCCACCACCGCGGTAATGCGCAATTCACGGGCCATCTCCCGCAGCGGCGCCACTACATCATCCCCGGGCGCGATCGCCAGCCCGGCAGCCAGTGACGGTTCATAGCCGGTCAGGGACAGTTCCGGAAACACCAGCAACTGCACGCCGTGCTCCGCCGCCACGCGCATGAAAGCCAAGTGACGAGCGATATTGCCGGGCACATCGCCTGCAACGGAAATGGATTGGGCAGCAGCAATCGTCAAGGCCGTCATGGTCGCATCCAGGCAATCATCGTGAAGTCCGTGCAGCATATCGACACTTGGGTCATAGCCGTAAGTACCCACACTCAATAGAAATTACTGATTGAATCCACCCGCTCGCCTCAGTTAAGCTCCCCCCATCATTTGGAGACACACCATGTTGCAACTCACCCACATTCAGGTTTGCCCTGCTGCCAGCGTCCAGCGCTCGGTTGTGGCTGCCCGTGTGAGCGGTTTGAGCGCACTGGTCAGCTTTTATTTTGGGTATTGGTTTAGCCACTGGCGCGCCTGATACCTGAAATCGGCGCCCACTACTCAAGGGGTCGCCTACCAGAGAAATCTAACCCCCGGTCGGCTCCCCGACCGGGGGTTTTGTTTTTTCAGCCCTTATTATTTTTGCCACACACCGAACACTTAAAGGACTCACGCCATGAACTACGCCACCTATTACCGCTACGACACCTCCACCGCCTGGCGATTTAGCAAGCTCCGTTCGGGACAGCCTGCCGCCTCCGATCGGTCACCTATTGGTGGCAAGCCAACACACGTAGCCAATACGGCCAATTGTCGAACACCCCAGTAGGGCAGAGCGTGCGGGAACAGCCCGCCGCTTGCCCAGGAAGCCCGAATATGAACGCCTCGATCGCCGCTCTGCCTGTTTCCACCCTGTCCTGCGCCAATGAAGCGCTGACCCAGCGTTTGCCCAGTGCCCTTGAGCTCAAGCACCAACTGCCCCTGAGCCCATTCCTCAATGAACAGATCCACGCCCATCGCCAAGCCGTGCGCGCCATTCTCAAGGGTGAAGACTCACGCCTGCTGGTGATTGTCGGCCCGTGCTCGATCCACGACCCGGAATCGGCCATGGAATACGCACGCAACCTGAAAAAACTGGCCCATGAAGTCAGTGACCAGATGCTGCTGGTGATCCGCGCCTACGTCGAAAAACCCCGCACCACCATCGGCTGGAAAGGCCTGGCGTACGACCCGCGCCTGGATGGCAGTGATGACATGGCCGCCGGCCTGACCCTGTCCCGGGAACTGATGCGTGAAATGCTGCGCCTGGGCCTGCCGGTGGCCACCGAGCTGCTGCAACCGATGGCTGCCGGCTACTTCGATGACCTGCTGAGCTGGGTCGCCATTGGCGCGCGCACCACCGAATCGCAGATCCACCGCGAAATGGCCAGCGGCCTCGGCATGCCCGTCGGCTTCAAGAACGGCACCGACGGCGGCGTGGCCATCGCCTGTGACGCCATGCGCTCCGCCGCTCACCCGCACCGTCACTTCGGTGTCGACAGCCAGGGCCATCCGGCGATCATCCAGACCCCGGGCAACCCCGACACTCACCTCGTGTTGCGCGGCGGCCATCGTGGGCCGAACTACGATCGCCAGAGCGTGGCCCAGGTTCACGCCGACCTTGCCAAGAGCAAAGTAGCGCCGCGGATCATGGTCGACTGCAGCCACGCCAACAGCGGCAAAGACCCGCTGCGCCAACCGGCGGTGTTCAACGACGTGCTGGAGCAGCGCCTGCAGGGCGACACCTCGCTGATCGGCATGATGATCGAGAGCCACCTGTTCGAAGGCTGCCAGCCATTGAGCCCGTCGATGAAATACGGCGTGTCGATCACCGATGGCTGCCTGGGCTGGGACGGCACGGAACAGCTGCTGCGCAGCGCTGCCGAGCGGTTGCGGGTACACAATCGCGCCTGACAATGAAGATCAAATGTGGGAGCGGGCTTGCTCGCGAATGCGGTGGTTCAGCCAGCACATGCATCAACTGGCGCACCGCTTTCGCGAGCAAGCCCGCTCCCACACTGGATCTTCATTCACTTGACTAAAGTGGATAAAGAGCCTCATCAAACTGCGCCAACTTCGGAAACACCAACGGCTGGTCATCCGCCAGCCCTTCCAATCGCTGCTGGTAACTGTGCAGGAAAGTCTGCCGGGCCTCGGCGCTGATATACGGCACATGCCACGCCACAAACGGCTCCAGCACCTCAAACCCGACATACGCCAGCGTGCCACGCAGGATCGGCCGCAGCATGTCCTCCAACGGCCCGTGAATCGCCCCCTCGCCAAACATATGCTCGCGCCCGCCGAGGGTCACCGTGACCAGCGCTTTCTTGCCGGCGAGCCCGCCCTGATCATAAAACCGCTTGCCGCCGTAGCACACGCCCGACACCAGCACCCGGTCAATCCAGCCCTTGAGCATCGCGGGCGCCGAGAACCAGAAGATCGGGAAGTTGAGGATCAGCAGATCGGCCCACAGCAGCTTGTCCAACTCCTGCCGGATATCCGCCGCGATGGATTGGCTTTTCACCCCCAGGCGCTGCTCCAGGGCATACACCAGGTAGTCGGGGTTCTCCCGAGAGGTGAAGTCCGAGGCGCTGGCTACGGGATTCCAGTGCATCGCGTACAAATCACTGACCTGTACCTCATGCCCCTGCGCTTGCAGGGTAGCCGTGGCCTGGTCACGCAAGGCCGCGGTAAACGACTGCGGCTCGGGATGGGCGTGGACAATCAACACCTTCATAAAAACTCCTCAAGAAGTAAGCGCGGCCCGTTCGGCCAGCAAATGGTCGAGCCAGTCGGGGTCCATTTCCGGCTCCGATGAAAACAGCAGGCCGGTGTAGTCCTGATACGGCGGGGTGAAGATCGCGCTGCGGCTGCCCTGGTCCACCACCCTGCCCCGCTGCATCACCACCACTTCGTCGGCAATGGCGCGCACCGTGGCGACGTCGTGGGTGATAAACAGGTAGGCCACGCCCAACTGCTGCTGGATTCGGTTAAGCAGTTTCAGCACGCCCTCGGCCACTAACTGATCCAGGGCCGAGGTCACTTCGTCGCAGATGATCAATTGTGGGTCGGCCGCCAGGGCGCGAGCGATGCAGATACGTTGCTTCTGGCCGCCGGACAGCTCACGGGGCTGACGCTCCATGAAGGTGGCCGGATCCAGCTCGATCATCTCCAGCAACTCGGCGACCCGGGCACGCATGGCCTTGCCCTTGAGGCCGAGGTAGAAGCTCAGCGGCCGGCCGATGATGTCGACGATGCGCTGGCGCGGGTTCAGCGCGGTATCCGGGATCTGGTAGATCATCTGGATCCGTCGCAACTGCTCCTTGCTGCGCCGACGAAAGTCCGCCGGCAACGCTTCACCGTCATACAGCACCTGCCCCGCCGTAGCCGGCAGCAACCCGGTAATCAGGCGTGCGGTGGAGCTTTTGCCGCTGCCGGACTCACCGATCACCGCCAACGTCTGGCCGCGATGCAAGCTCATCGACACGTCATGCAGCACCGGCTGATGCCCGTAGCTGGCGCACACCTGACGCACTTCCAGCAACGGCATCTGCTGCTGGGGACAGGCCTTGGGTTCGGTGCGAAAGCTGCGCACCGCCCACAGGGATTTGGTGTAGTCCTGCTGCGGGGCGCTGAGCATGGCGCGGGTCTCGGCCTCCTCCACCAGCTTGCCGTGGCGCAGCACCATGATGCGGTCGGCCATCTGCGCGACCACCGCCAGGTCATGGCTGATATACAGCGCGGCACTGCCGAAGGTTTTCACCGCATCGCGAATCGCCGCCAGCACTTCGATCTGGGTGGTGACGTCGAGGGCGGTGGTGGGTTCGTCGAAGATGATCAGGTCCGGGTGACAGGCCATCGCCATGGCGGTCATTACCCGTTGCAGTTGCCCGCCGGAGACCTGGTGCGGATAACGCTGGCCGATGGTTTCCGGATTGGGCAGGCGCAGCACGCGGTACAACTCCACCGCCTCGCGTTCAGCCTGGGCGCGGCTGATGCCACCGTTGATCACGGCGGTTTCCACATGCTGGTCAATCAGCCGGTGGGCCGGGTTGAACGACGCGGCAGCGCTTTGCGCCACGTAGGCAATCCGCAGTCCTCGAAGCTTGCGCAAGGCTTCGGGTTTGGCCTGCAACAGTTGAATGCCGTCAAAGCACACCGAGCCACCGGTGATGCAACAACCATCGCGGGCAAAACCCATGGCCGCCAGGCCCAACGTTGATTTACCCGCGCCGGACTCGCCAATCAGCCCCAGCACCTCGCCCCGTTGCAACGTCAGGTCGATGCCCTTGATCAGCGGATGCCAGGCATCCTCGTAATGCCCTTCGATCTGCAGGTTGCGGATTTCCAGCAGTGGCTTGTCCATCCTCAACACTCCTTCAGGCCGCTGGATTTATGCAGCATCCAGTCGACGACAAAATTCACGCTGACGGTGATCAACGCCACCGCCAGGGCCGGCAGCAACGGGCTGATGTCGCCGAAGGTAATCAGCACCGCATTGTCGCGGACCATGCTGCCCCAATCGGCGGTGGGCGGTTGAATGCCCAGGCCAAGGAACGACAGCGCGCTGATAAACAAAAACACGAAGCAAAAGCGCAGGCCGAACTCGGCAATCAGCGGCGCGGCGGCGTTGGGCAGCACTTCCCGGGTGACCAGCCACCAGAGCCCTTCCCCACGCAAGCGCGCGGCTTCGACGAAGTCCTGCACCACCACGGTCATCGCCACGGCCCGGGACAGCCGAAACACCCGGGTCGAATCCAGCAGTGCAATCACCAGCACCAGCGAGGTGGCATTGGTGCCCACCACGCTGAGGATCAGCAAGGCGAAGATCAGTTGCGGGATCGCCATCAGGATATCCACCACCCGCGACAATCCTTGGTCGACCCACCCGCCCTTGATCGCGGCTATCAAGCCGCTCAAACCGCCCAGCAAAAACGCCAGCATTGTGGTCAAAAAAGCGATGCCCAGGGTGTTGCGCGCGCCATACACCAGGCGGCTGAACATGTCCCGCCCGAGGTTATCGGTGCCCAGCAGGAATTGGCCGCTCCAGGGCGCAAACCCGTCGCCTACCACCTGGGTTTCGCCATAGGGCGCGAGCAGCGGTGCAAACAACGCCACCAGCACGTACAGCACGATGACCAGCAGGCCGAACTTCGCGCTCAATGGCGCCCGGGCCAGTTGTTTGAGAAGGCTCATGGTCTACCCCTTGGGATGCATCAGGCGTGGGTTGGTGGCGATGGACAGCACATCGGCGCCGGTATTGAGCAGGATGTAGGTGGCGGCAAAGATCAGGCTGCACGCCTGCACCACCGGGATATCGCGCTTGGACACCGAGTCCACCAGCAACTGGCCGAGGCCCGGGTAGACAAACACTACTTCCACCACCACTACGCCCACCACCAGGTACGCGAGGTTGAGCGCGATCACGTTGACGATCGGCGCCAGGGCATTGGGCAACGCGTGGCGCCAGATAATCCGCGACTGGCTGATGCCCTTGAGCCGGGCCATTTCGATATACGGGCTGGCCAGCAGGTTGATCAGCGAGGCGCGGGTCATGCGCATCATCTGCGCGATCACCACCAGGCTCAGGGTGGCCACCGGCAACACCGAACGTTCGAGAATGGTGGCGAATGAGGCATCCGGCGCCAGGTTGGACAGGCTGGGAAACCAGCCCAGCTTGACCGAAAACACCAGGATCAGCAGGTAGGCGACGAAGAACTCCGGGAACGACACCGCACTCAGGGCCGAGGTGTTGAGCAGGCGGTCGAACCAGCTGTTGCGGTACAGCGCGGCGAGCATCCCCAGCACCAGCGCCAGGGGCACCGAGACCAACGCCGCCAGTGCCGCCAGGCGCAAGGTGTTGCCCAGGCGTGCGCCGATCAGTTCGGCGATGGGACGCTGGTTGGCCAGGGACGCACCGAGGTCGCCGTGCAGGAGGCGCAGCAACCATTGCACGAACCGGCTCAGGGGCGGCAGGTCCAGGCCCAGTTGGGCGCGAAAGGCGGCGACGGTTTCCGGCGTGGCGGACTGGCCGAGCATGGCCTGGGCGATATCACCGGGGAGCATGCCGACCGCCAGGAAGATGATCACCGAGACGGCGAACAACGACAGCAGGCCAAGGGCGAGGCGTTGGAGTACCAGTTTGAATAGGCTATTCATGTTCGGTTCTCATGAGTGGGGCATGTTCTCGAAGGCGACAAATGTTCAATGTGGGAGCGGGCTTGCTCGCGAAAGCGGTGTGTCAGCCAATACAGATAGAGACTGACCCACCGCATTCGCGAGCAAGCCCGCTCCCACATTTGATTTGTGGCGTATCTGAAATCTTCACGCCTGCCACCACCGCTCGATCAACCGCAACCCATCCAGTTCCCCATACGGCGCCGTCAGCGGTCCATGGCTGACGCGGTTCGAGCGGGCCGCCACGGAGCTGGCGAACAACGGCACAATCGCACCGCCGTCGTCCCGGCACAGGCTCTGCATTTCGTTGTACATCTCCTGGCGCAGCGGCGCGTTCATCTCGCCCCGCGCTGTGTTGAGCAACTGGTTGAAGCGGTCGTTATCCCAATGAGTTTCGTTCCACGCGGCGCCCTTGGCGTAGCCGATGCTGAACATGCGGTCGGCAGTCAGGCTGCTGTACCAGAACGAGGTGGTGAACGGCTGCTTCATCCAGATATTGGAGAAATAGCCATCCGCCGGCTCGCGCACCACGTCGATATCAATCCCGGCCTGGCGTGCCTGCTCCTTGAACAGCACCGAAGCATCCACCGCGCCGGTGTAGGCGGCATCGGAAGCTTGCAGGCGCACCTTCAGCGACTCCACACCGGCCTTGCGCAGGTAGAATCGCGACTTGTCCGGGTCGTAGGTGCGCTGCTCCAGGGCGGCGTTGATGAAGCGGCTGCCGGGCTGGATCGGATGGTCGTTGCCCACCAGGCCATAGCCATGCAGCACCGAGGCCAGCAGGGTTTCGCGGTTGATCGCATGCTTCATCGCCATGCGGATGTCGTTGTTCTTGAACTCGTTGCTGTCGCACAACATCGGGAAGGTGTAGTGCTGGGCGCCCTTGGTTTCTTCGATGACCAGCGTGGGATTGCGCTTGAGCAAGGCCACGGTTTTCAGGTCGACCTTGTTGATCACGTCGACTTGCCCGGTGACCAGCGCATTGACCCGCGCTGCGCCGTCGGCAATCGCCAACAGCTCGGCGCTGGCGAAGTGTGCCCTGCCCGGCTTCCAGTAATCAGGGTTGCGCTCCAGGTCCATGCGTACGCCCGGCTCGAAGCTTTTCAGGCGATAACCGCTGGTGCCGATCCCGGCCTGCCAGTCGGCGGCGCCGTCCTTGGCGGGCATGATCACCAGGTGGTAATCGGCGACCACATAGGCGAAATCGGCATTGCCCGAGTGCAATTCGAACACCACTGCATCGCTGCCCTTGGCGCTGACACTGGCCACATCGCCGATCACCGTCTTGGCCGCCGAGGTGGAGTTGGCTGCCAGGTGATGGTTGATCGAGGCCACCACGTCGTCAGCGGTCAGGCTTTTGCCGTTATGGAAGGTCACGCCCTGGCGCAGCTTGAAGGTCCAGGTGCGCGCGTCGGGCGTCGACTCGAAGCTTTCGGCCAATTCGGGGATAGCGCTGCCGTCCACCGCGATTTCCGTGAGGGTGTTGTACACCGCCGAAAAGCCGACGAAGGTGAAGGTGTCGACCCAGGATCCCGGGTCGCGGGAGTCGGTGGTGCTGCCGCCGGCCAGGCCCATGCGCAGCACGCCGCCCGGCTTGGGCGTGGCCTCCTCGGCAAAGGCCTGCAGCGGCAGGCCCATGGAAAACGCGGCGGCCACGGCACCGGCTACGGCGCTGTGCTTGAGGAAGTCCCGCCGGTGCATCGCTTGAGTCATTTTGTTGTTGTTTTCGCTCATGGTGTTGCTCCTCTAAAGGTTCACACAGGCATGCTTCAACTCGATCAAGGTCACGCCGTTGCGCTTGAAACCGTTACGCAAATCCGTCTGCAGCTCATCCAGGTTCTGTGGCTCGCTGACCGTGCAGCCGAACGCCCGCGCCAGGGCGGCGAAGTCCGGGTTGCGCGGCAGTACGCCGATGGGTTCGATGTCCAGGTTCAGCATGTCGTCGCGAATCTGCCCCAGGGCGTCGTTGTTCCAGAGCAACACCACCAGCGGGCTGTCCAGTTCTTCCACGGCCGTGGCCAGTTCCTGGGCGGTGTAGAGAAAGCCGCCGTCGCCCACCAGCACCAGGCCGGGCCGTTGCGGTGCGCCGAACTTGGCGCCGATACCGGCCGGCAGGCCATAGCCCAGGGTGCCGTAGCCGGTGGGATGCAGCCAACTACGGGTGGCGTTGCTGGGAAAGGCGTAGTTGCCGGTGTAAGCCAGTTGGGTCATGTCGCTGCTGATGAAGGCATTGGCCGGCAGCTCGGCGGCCACGCGGTCGAGAATCGCCTGGTGAATGCGTTGCAACGGACCATGGCCGCTGCTGACTGCCTGGCGTAACGTCGCGACCGCAGCGGTGGCGGCATCCGCGTTGCGCGGCGTGGCTGGCAAGCGTTCCAGCAAAGCCAGCGTCGTTTGCTGGGCATCACCGTGCAACGCGACGGCGCAAGGATAGAAATCGTTGAACTTGCGCGGGTCGATATCCACCCGCAGCAGCTCGCCATTAATCGGCAGGCGTTCACGCCAGAAGTCGGTATCGGCCATTTCGGTGCCGATGGCCAACACCACATCCGCCTCGGCGATGAGCTGCCAGCCGGGCTCGACACACAGGGTCGAACCGGCATTCAGCGGATGCTCCACCGGCAACAATCCCTTGCCGGCGACACTGCTGAAAAACGGCGCCGCCAACTGCGTACTCAAGCGCTGCAAGGCATCGGCCGCCAACAGCGCACCGCCACCGGCAATGATCATCGGGCGCTTGGCCGCGGCCAGTTTTGCCACTGCCTGATCAAGGCTTTCAGCCGATGGCAAACCGCGTCCGGGACGGCGCACCACCTCATTGCTCCAGTCCCGTTTGATCGGCGCCGACAGTACATCCAGCGGCACCGAAATATGCACCGGGCGCGGTCGCTCACTGTCGAACACCGCGTAGGCCCGCGCGATCAACTCCGGCAAATCCTCGGCACTCAACGCCACCGCTGAAAACGCAGTGATGGGCGCGGTCATCGCCCGCTGGTCCTGGGTTTCATGCAGGCAGCCCCAGCCTTTGCCGAGGCTGGCGGTGTGGTTGACGCTGGAAATCACCAGCAGCGGAATCGAGTCGGCATACGCCTGGCCGATCGCCGTCGCGGCGTTGGTCACCCCCGGCCCGGTGATGATGAAACACACCCCCGGCTTACCGCTGACCCGCGCATAACCGTCGGCCATAAAGCCGGCGCCCTGCTCGTGGCGGGTCAGCACATGCCGAATACCGCTGCCCGGCAAGCCTCGATACAGCTCCAGCGTGTGCACGCCGGGAATCCCGAACACCGTGTCGACACCATAGTTGGCCAGCAATCGCACCAGGGCCTGGCCGCCCGTCAAGGTTTTGCTTTGCATCGTCATCTCCTTCACGCCTGGGCGAGACGGATCAATGCATCGACCGCCGTGGCGCCCCGGGCATTGACCAGCAATGGGTTTACATCGAGTTCCAGCAACTGCCCGGCGTTGGCGCAGGCGTAGTCGGCCACCGCACGAATCGCCGCCACCAGGGCTTCCATGTCGGCCACTTCGCGTCCGCGAAAGCCTTGCAGCAATGCGGCGCTGCGCAGGCTGAGCAAGGCGTTGCGGATTGCGTCGTCGGTGGTCGGCAACAGCAGGCTGCGGCTGTCCTTGAGCAACTCCACAAGGATTCCACCGGCGCCGATCACCAGCGCCAGGCCGAAGTCGTTTTCGCGCTTGATGCCGACAATCAGCTCGGCCAGCGGCGACGTAGCCATGGACTCCAGCAGCAGATGATCGAAAGGTACATTCGGTGCATAGGCCGCAATCCGCTCACGCATATGGGCCAGGGCGGCGGTCAAGGCGAAGCCGTCCTGCAGGTTGAGCGCCACGGCGCCGGCTTCGGTTTTATGCGGCAAGTCGGCACTGACGGCCTTGAGTACCAGCGGGTAACCCAGCACTTTGGCATCGGCGATGGCCCGCTCGGGAGTGCTCAAGACACCGGCTGGCGTGGTCAGGCCGAAAGCCCGTAAAGCCTGCTTGGAATCCCATTCATCCAGCGACTGTCCGTGTTGTTCAAGCGCTTGCGGGCACAGCGGCACCAGTATCGACTCACCCCGCGCCAACAACGCCCGGCGATTGTTTTGATAGTCGGCAATCCGGCCCCAGGCCGCCAGCGCATCTTCCACGCCTTGCAACGCGGCAACGCCCTGGGCATGCAGACGCTCGCGAGCGTGGGCCGGGAGCAATTCAGGAAATGCAGAGGTGACAAAGCCAGTCTTGCCGTGGCGAGTCAGCGCACTGCAAAACAGCTCCAGCAGCAGGTCGCACTCCTTGCGCTCACCGGTAAATTCCGCCGGGTAGTCGAGCACCAGCATTGCCGCATCCGCTTCGGTGCGCAGTGCCGTGTCGAGCATCGTATTAAGCGCGTCGCTGTTGCCCCAGATGGCCGTGGTGAAATCCAGCGGGTTGACCAGGTTGGCGTAGCTGGGCAGCACCTGCGCCAACTCTTCACGCTGGCCTTCGTCGAGCTTCGGCAGGCTCAAATCGTTGCGCTCGGCGTAGTCGGCAATCAACCCGGCATCACCACCGGAACAGGCCAGGGCGATCAGGCTGTTGCCCGCCGGCAGATTACCGCAGGCCGCCGCCTTCAGGGTCTCGACAAAACTCACCGGCCCGCTGACCCGGATCACACCCAGGCGCGCGAACAGACTGTCGTACAGCGCATCGGAACCCGACAACGAACTGGTATGACTCAAAGCCAACTCGGCGCCGATCTGTGACACCCCGGTTTTCAGGGCGATGATCGGAATGCCTTTTTCCAGGGCCTTGTGGGCCGCACTGGCGAACCCCGGCACATTCTTCAAGCCTTCCAGGTGCAAGCCAATCGCTGTAACGCGCGGCTCGTCGAGCAGCACGTCCATCAACTCGGCAACCCCCAGCTGCGCCTGGTTGCCCACCGATGCCATATAGGCCACCGGCAGCGAACGGTCGCTCATGGACAGGTTGTAGGCAAAGTTGCCGCTCTGGGTCAGCACCGCAACGCCCTTCTCGACCGGCTTGCCGCCATGGGCCACCGGCCACAACGCCGAGCTGTGCAGGTAATCCAGCAGGCCATAGCAATTGGGGCCCAGCAGTGCCATCTCGCCAGCGGCCTTGAGCAGTTGTTGCTGCAAGGCTTGGCCCTCGGCGCCGGTTTCGGCAAACCCGGAGGCGTAGCAGATGGCGCCACCGGTGCCAATGGCCGCCAGTTCGGCGACACAGGTCAGGGTCAGCTCGCGATTGGTAGCGATAAACACCGCATCCGGACCGCACGGCAAATCGGCCACGCGACGCACGCAGGGAACGCCATCGAGGCTGTCATATTGCGGGTTGACCAGCCACATCTGGCCGGCAAAACCACCTTCTGCGCAGCGCTTGAGGGCACGGGCCATGCTGCGCCCACCGACGAATGCCAGGTGACGGGGCGCCAGCAGGCGCTTGAGATTGTCGCGAATAGCCTGGGACATAAGCGTTCTCCGACCCGATCAACGCAACAGTGGCCGCAACAGTTCGCGGGCAATAATGTGGCGCTGGATTTCCGAAGTGCCTTCCCAGATCCGCTCGATCCGCGCGTTGCGCCAGATGCGCTCCACCGGGCCTTCGTCCATCAAACCCATGCCGCCATAGATCTGCACTGCTTCATCGGCAACCTTGCCCAGTACTTCGCTGGCAAACAACTTGGCCATGCCGGCCTCGCCGTCGGTCATGGTGCCCTGGTCCATTTTCCAGGCGGTGTTCAGGGTCAGCAGTTCGGCCGCACGGATTTGCGTGGCCATGTCGGCGAGCTTGAACGAGATGCCTTGGTAGGTGCCGATGGGCTGGCCGAACTGCTTGCGGTCGGCCGCCCATTGCAGGGAAACGTCCAGCGCACGCTGGGCCTGGCCGACGCAGTTGGCAGCCACCATCACCCGGCCTGCGGTCAGCCAGGCATTGGCGACTTCCCAACCTTTGCCGACTTCGCCGAGGACTTTGGAGGCTGGTACGCGGCAGTCGTCGAAGAACATTTCATAAGTGTGGTAGCCGCGGTTGCTGACGCACTTGGGGCCCCGGCGAATGGTCATGCCCGGCGTGCCACGGTCCACCAGGAACGAGGTCACGGCATTGCGTTGGCGACCGTTGTGTTCGTAGGTGTCGGTAACGGCAAACACGATGGCGAAATCCGCGTGGCCGGCGTGGCTGATGAAGTGCTTGCTGCCATTGAGCACAAAGTCATCACCGCTGCGCACGGCGCGGGTCTTGATCGCATTGGCGTCGGAACCGGCACCCGGTTCGGTCAGGGCAAAGCAGTCGATCTTCTTGCCCTGCACGCACGGCAACAGGTACTCGCCAATCTGCGCGCCGGTGCAGGCCATGAGGATTTTCGACGGCCGGGCGACAAACACATGCAGCGCCCAGGAGACTTTCGACAACTCACGCTCGATCAACGCCTGTGACAGGTAATCCAGGCCGCCACCGCCGACGTCTTCCGGCATGTTGAAGGCATAGAAACCGGCAGCGATGGCCTTGTCACGAATCTGCGCGGCAAGCTCCGGCGAAACTTCATCGGCGCGGTCCACTGCCTCCTCGTGGGGCAACAACTCCTTGGCAACAAAACTGCGTACCGCGTCCACCAACATGTCTTGTTCTTGGCTGGGCTGGAAATTCATGGCGCTACCTGTCGATCGTTCGAGGGTGTTTTGAAGGGGAATCAGTTGCCGGAGAAGTTCGGTGGGCGCTTTTCCATCGAGGCGCGCAGGGCTTCAGCACCGTCGGCGCTGCGTCCACACAGCAAACCGGCGGCGAGCTCCGCCTGAAGCTGCTCGGGCAGGCTGCGCCCGGCGCCTTCGCGGATGAGGGTTTTGGTCTGGGCAAACGCAAAGGTCGGGCCGTTGGCCAGGCGCGTGGCCAGCTCGGCGACGTGGGTATGCAGTTGCTCGTCGGCAACGACTTCGCCCACCAGCCCGGCGGCCAGGGCGCGGTCGGCGCTCCACAATTCATCGAGGAACAGCAGGCGCTTGGCTTGCTCGCTGCCGATCAGGCGCGGCAGATGCCAGCTGGCGCCGGCGTCCGGCGAGTAGGCCATGCTGGTGTAGCCGGCCTTGAAGCGTGCCGATTGCGCGGCGACGCGCAGGTCGCAGCACAGGGTGAGGTCCATGCCGGCACCGACCGCCGTGCCGTTGATGGCGGCGAGGGTAGGTTTGTCGAGGGTGTGCAGGCGGGTCATCAGGGCGTGGGCGGTTTCGGTCCAGCCGTAGGTTTCGAGGGCGCCACGGGCTTCGGCATCGGCCCATTCGGCAAGGTCGGCACCGGCGCAGAAGCTGCGACCGCTGCCGGTCAGTACCACCACGCGCACAGCCGGGTCGCGGTTGAAACCGTCCAGCAAGGCATGCAGGTGCTTGAGGGTCGGGATGTCCAGGGCATTGCGCTGGGGGCCGCGATTGAGGGTGATCCAGGCAACACCTGCCTGCACCTGAGTGAGCACGGACGGATCTGTAGTCATGGAATCCTCGAATTATTTTAATTGGCTTGAGGGGTGCGACATGGGGCGATACTAAACGAGTGTTCAGTAAGGAGGCAATCGGGTAACTGCAAATATTTTTCGAGGGGAAAATGCCGGCCCGGACATTGCGTCCAGGCGGCGCGGAATCGTCAGTTCAGGGTTTGATCTGGAAGCGCTTGCGCCCGCCCGACTGCAAGCCATCAACCCAGGCTTCGCAGATCTGGATGCCCTGCTCCGGGGTGAAGGTGCCGGGATTGAGCCCCGATTCCAGCCACAAGCCGTCGAGCAAGGCGCTCAAGGCGATGGCCGCCAAATCGGCATCGAACTGCTTCCAGCCCTCCTCCCCGGCCATGTCCACCAAGGCCGAACGCATGATGGTGCGGTACTCGCCATAGGAGTGTTCGTGGGCCTGGTTGATCGCCGGGGCCGTCTTGACCGCCCCCCAGAACACCAGCCAGGCATCCAGCAGTTGCGGGTCGAGCAATTCCGGGGAGAACGAGCCGCGGAAGAACGCCGACAGCCGCTCCCGCGGACTGGGCGGCGCCTTGGCCATCGCATCCCGCAGCAGGTCCATGACCTGCCGGGTGATTGACCGATAGGCCTCGGCCACCAGCTCATCCTTGCCCGAGTAGTGATGACTGATCAGCCCCACCGACACCCCGGCCTCGGCGCTGATCTTGCGGATCGACGCGCCCTGGAAGCCGTCGCGCTTGAGGCAGGCCAACGTCGCCTGCACCAGATTGGCCTTGCGCAACTCCGGTTCCATGCGGGAGAAACGGGATTCCTGGGTCATGAGGCGTTGTCCTTGGGTTGAGTCGGCTGGACGACTCTACCTCACTCCCGGAACCCCGGCGACACCCGATCCAGTAACCGCAGCAATGCCGCCCATGCCAGTTGCATGGCGTCCGGGTCTGCCAGTTCGCCCTCTTCCAGTGGCCGGCCTGGCTCATTGAACTGCCGCTCGGTGTATTCACACACGTGCGCAGGCGGCAGGATCAGCTTGCCGCACGCCTGGGCGGCGATCTGGATATCGCAGGCCTTCTCCAGGTAATACATGCGCAGGAACGCCTGGCTGACCGTCTCCCCTACCGTCAACAAACCATGGTTGCGCAGCATCAACACCGGCTTGTCGCCGAGGTCGCGCACCAGTCGCTGTTGCTCGTCCATGTCCAGCGCCACGCCTTCGTAGTCGTGGTAGGCGACCTTGCCGTAGAACTCCATGGAAATCTGGTTCACCGGCAACAGCCCGCATTCCAGGGCCGCCACCGCACAGCCGGCGCGGGTATGGGTGTGCAGCACGCACTGCGCATCTTCGCGGGCGCCGTGAATCGCGCTGTGAATCACAAACCCCGCCGGGTTGACGCCATGGGCCGAAGCCTCGACCGCACGTCCGTCCAGGCCGATCTTCACCAGGCTGGAGGCGGTGATCTCCTCGAACATCAGCCCATAGGGGTTGATCAAAAAGTGATGCTCGAGCCCCGGGATACGCACCGAGATATGGGTGAAAATCAAATCGCTCATGCGAAAGTGCGCGATCAGCCGGTAGCAGGCGGCAAGCTCTTCGCGCAGCTGTCGTTCGGTGGCCCCAGGCATTTTTATTCTCCAGGCGGGTGGGTGATGTGGTTGACGCTAATCCAGTCGCCAGTAAAAAAACAAGTTGATTTTTTACTGAGGCTGACCTCCTATAGAAAAATAATAACAACAGCGCCTGGAGTATCCGCACCATGTCGCCCCATGCCTTTCCGCATCTTTTTGAACCGTTGGTACTGCGTGGCAAACGCCTGAAAAATCGCATCATGTCCAGCGGGCACGACACCTCGATGCCCACCGACAACCAGGTCAACGAGCAGTTGATCGCCTACCACCGGGCACGCGCCGAAGGCGGCGTGGGGTTGATTGTGTTGCAGGTGGCCGGGGTGCACGACAGCGCCCGCTACACCTCCCATGTGCTGATGGCCACCGATGACAGCTGCATCGACGGCTATCGCCGACTGGCCGAAACCTGCCACGCCCACGGCACCGTGGTGCTGTCGCAGATTTTCCATCCGGGGCGGGAAATCATGGAGTCGGCCGACGGTTTGCTGGCGGTGGCTTACTCGGCTTCCGGGGTGCCCAACGAACGCTTCCGGGTGATGCCGCGCGCCCTTGACCAGACAATGATCGACGAGATCGTCGCCGGCTACGGCGCTGCGGCAAGGCGCCTGTATCAGGCCGGGATTGACGGTGTGGAAGTGGTCGCCAGCCATGGTTACCTGCCTGCGCAATTTCTCAACCCGCGGGTGAATCGCCGCACCGACGGCTACAACGGCGAGCTGGAACAACGCCTGCGTTTCCTGCGGGAAATCATCGCCACGGTGCGTGCCGAAACCGACGAGCACTTCATCATCGGGCTGCGCATTTCTGCCGATGAACGCGACCCCGAAGGCCTGACCGAAGAGGATTCCCTGGCCGCCGTGCAACAGCTGCAATCACACCTGGATTATGTGCACATCGTTGCCGGCACCTCGGCCTCCCTCGGCGGCGCGATCCATATCGTGCCGCCCATGGCCATTGCCCCGGCGTACCTGGCGACAGAAGCGGCGACGTTCAAGACGCACCTGTCGATTCCGCTGTTCGTCACCGGGCGCATCAACCAGCCCCAGGAGGCCGAATTGATGCTGCAACGCGGCCAGGCCGATGTGTGCGGCATGACCCGCGCACTGATCTGCGACCCGCGCATGCCGGCCAAGACCTCAAGCGGCCATGCCGAGGATGTACGGGCGTGCATCGCCTGCAATCAGGCGTGCATCGGCCACTTCCACAAAGGCCTGCCGATCTCCTGCATCCAGCATCCCGAGACCGGCCGCGAATTGCAGTTTGGCCAACTGCAACCGGCACTGCGACGCCAGCGGATCATGGTCGCCGGTGGCGGCCCGGCAGGGATGAAAGCGGCAGCGGTGGCGGCGCAGCGCGGACATGAGGTGACCTTGTATGAAGCCAGTGCCCAATTGGGTGGCCAGGTGCTTCTGGCGCAGTTACTGCCCCGACGCAGCGAGTTCGGCGGGGCCAGTACCAACCTGCAGCGCGAGATGGAACTGGCCGGGGTCCGCGTGGTGCGCAACACCCGCGTCGACCGCCCATTGGTGGAACGCGAACAACCTGACCGGGTGATCATCGCCACCGGCGCCGAGCCCTACTGGCCGGCCTTCGAACGCGGCGGCGAATTACAGGTGGTGGATGCCTGGCAAGTGCTGCGCGATGAGGTGCCGCTGGGCCGTTCGGTGGTCGTCGTGGACTGGCGTTGCGACTGGATCGGCCCGGGCATTGCCGAGCGCCTCACCCGTGCCGGCCATCAGGTGCAACTGGCGGTGAACGGCACCCATTGCGGGGAAAACCTGCCGTTGTACGTGCGTGACCAACTGGCCGGCGAACTGCATCGGCTGGGCATTCCGATCATCCCTTACGCCCGTTTGTACGGCTGCGACGACACTACCGTCTACCTGCAACATACCGCCAGCGGCGAGCCGATGCTGCTGGAAAATATCGACACCCTGGTGTTGTGCCAGGGCCACCAGCCGGTGGACACTCTGGGCGCAGAACTGGAAGGCCTGGTGGCGTTCACGCGGATCGGCGATTGCCTGGCGCCGCGTACCGCCGAAGAGGCGATTTATGAAGGATTGAAAGTAGCGTGGGACATTTGAACGACCGACCGCCACAGCTGTTTCTCGGCACCCGCATCCGCGGCTTGCGCAAGGCCCGGGGCATGACGCTTACCGAATTGGCGCAGATGAGCGAATTGACGGCCGGCTATATCAGCCAACTGGAACGCAACCTCGCCTACCCGTCGATCCCGGCCCTGTTCAACATCGCCCGCAGCCTGGGGGTGACGATCCAGTGGTTTTTTGCCAGCGAGACCACGCCGGCAGCGGAGGATGAAGGTTTTGTGGTGCGCAGGAACAATCGCCAGAGCATTCACTATGAGGACGGGATCGTCGACCAGTTGCTGACGCCCCTGCCCAATCATCAATTGGAGATGCTGCACTCGCGCTTTCCACCGGGCACCTATAGCCAGCAGAGCTATAGCCATGAGGGTGAAGAGGCGGGTTATGTGTTGAGCGGAACGTTTGAGTTATGGGTGGGCGAGCGGCATTTTCAGCTGGTTGAAGGCGACAGTTTCAGCTTCCCCAGCAGTGAGCCCCATCGCTATGGCAACCCCGGAAAGGTGGATGCGGTGGTGATCTGGGTGATTACGCCGCCGACGTTTTAGACCGTTGGGGCAACTAAGGACGTTTCCTACGATACGCGGGGAGTTCTGGATGGGGACCATCAGTAGTCGGTAAAAACGGCTCTTGCTATAAAACCGACTACTTTTTTATGAGGGTGCCGGTCATGTTTGAGTCGTTTGCGTGGTTCAAGAAACCCACTGAGGAAGATCTGGAAAATATCAGGGCTATCAAGCGGTACAAAACCATGAGGATAGTGGGTGAGTGGGGTATTTCTGTCGACCCGGCGGAAATCGCCAACTCACCCGAGTTCAAGGAACACAAGCGCAAGATACGTGAACTGATATTCAAATAACCCATGGGGCTACTACTGATACTGCCGTTACTGGTGAGTGGCTATTTGGTGTGTTTGAAACACCCCGGCCATTACTGCCGCCTCCACCGCTTTGAGGGCCAGTTACTCTATCTACAGGTCGCAAGATTAGGCTGGACCTGCCTCGTACTGTCGTTCGTACTGACCACTTTGATTCTTTGCCTGTCCAAACAGCCGCTGCAACTGGCTGGCCAGACAATCCCCATTGATTACAGTGCTTATCTGGGCAAGCTGCTGATAGAGCTGGATATTGCCACCGAGAGAAATCATGGCCTCTGGGTATTTTTGCTCCAGGTCGGCCTGACAGCCATGATCATTCCCTACTGCTGGGCGCGATTATTTGTGCGTTGGCGTCGACGAAGACTGCAACTTGCTTCAGAGGAGGAACTGAACCAGCAATTGATGCTCGAGCTTCTAACGGGGCGCACCCTCAGGACCCTGCTCAGGGAATCCATTGCGCGCGGCTCTCAATGCATGTTCACGCTCAACGATCGGAATGTTTATGTGGGCGTTGTTTCATCCATCTGCGAGCCGAATGAGTCCGAAGGTATAGATCACGCCTTCAGTCTGATTCCGACCTGCAGCGGCTATCGCGACAAGGACACCTTGGAAATCATCCTCGATACTGAATACCCGGATGCGTCAGACGCTATTTCCATCATGCTGCTCCAGGAAGCGGTGGTATCAGCCACCCGCTTTGACCCTGCGACGTGGATGTCTTTCCAATCCCGCATACGGGCAAAACCCCAGCCTATCCGGAGCTATCGTCGTGAGTCGGCACGCAGGAAAAAGACGCCAGGTGCCTGCGCCTGAGGTCCTCCCGCCAAACAGTAAACCTTCCAGCCATTCCCACATCTACCCGCCGGTTTCAGTGCACACAAAAACGCAACACTGAACTGCACCGATTGTGATGGCCGCTTCACACCGGGGTTTATATAGTCGTTCCTACTGCAACCCGCCATGAGCCAGCCGGCCCATCACAAGGAAGCGTTCGATGACTGACCTGCATACCCTTACGGCCGCCGAACTGCTGGCGCAATTTGCCAGCCGGCAACTCGCGCCCATCGACTACTACGACCAACTCCTGGCCCACATCGACCGCTGGGAGCCGCAGATCAACGCGCTCTATGCCTTCGACCCGCAACAGGTGCGTCAGCAGGCCCAGGCCTCCACCGAGCGCTGGAACAAGGGCCAACCCAACGGCGCCCTTGATGGCGTACCGGTGACTCTCAAGGAGTTGATCGCCACCGAAGGCGTGCCCATTCCCCTCGGCAGCGCGGCTACCCGCCTGACCCCGGCCCTCAGGGACGCACCGCCCGCAGCCCGCATGCGTGAAGCGGGCGCGATAATCCTGGCCAAGACCACCAACCCGGACTTCGGCATGCTGTCTTCCGGCCTGTCGAGCTTCCACGGCATCACCCGCAACCCGTGGAACACCGCCAACAACACCGGCGGTTCCAGCTCCGGTGCCGCCGCAGCGGCCGCCGCCGGTTACGGCCCGCTGCACGTGGGCACCGACATCGGTGGCTCGGTGCGCCTGCCCGCCGCCTGGTGCGGCCTGGTGGGATTCAAGCCGACCCTGGGCCGCATCCCCATCGACCCGTACTACACCGGCCGCGCCGCCGGGCCCATGACCCGCACCGTCGATGATTGCGTGCTGTTGATGCAACACCTGGCCCGCCCCGATGCCCGCGATGCCACCAGCCTTCCGCCGCTCACCACCCAGTGGAGTAACCAGCCGCTGTCGGTCAGGGGCCTGCGCGTCGGCCTGATGCTTGAACCCGGCGCAGGCATGCAGCCTGAAGGCTTCGTCTGTGAAGCCGTGGAGCAAGCCGCGCGGCTGTTCGAAGCCCACGGCGCCAAGGTCACGCTGATCCCGCCAATCATGGACCGCGCACAACTCGATGGCCTCGACCATTTCTGGCGCGCCCGCCAGTGGGGCGATTTGTCGGCCCTGAGCAGCGAGCAGTTCGACAAGGTCTTGCCGTACATCCGCGACTGGGCCGCGCCGGGCGCCGAGATCAGCGGCGTACAAGCCGTAAAGGGTTTCAACCAGACCTTTGAAATGCGCCGCCGCGCCGCGCAGGTGTTCACCGAACTCGACCTGGTGCTGTCCCCCACCAACCAGGTCAATGCGTTCCCGGCCGAGTGGCCATCACCGAGCAACAACCCGCAACTGCCGTTCGAACACATCGTGTTCACGGTGCCGTGGAACATGGGCGAGCAACCGGCGTTGTCGATCAACTGCGGTTTCGCCGCCGATGGCATGCCCATCGGCCTGCAGATGATCGCCCCGCGTTTTGCCGATCAATGGCTGCTGCAAATCGCTAAAACCTACGAGAGCTGGCGTGGCGCAATCCACCACTGGCCGAATCCTTCCTGACTTTTGACGCTGTAAGAACTGCCCACCCACACGCCAGCTCCGGGCCCTCTTGGCCTGGAGCTCGGACGACCTATAACTAAAATCGAGGGGCTGGTATGCACACTGAGCAATTGACACGATCCGATCCTGATCACGCACCCGAAACACCGTCCCCGGACGCCGGCAAAAAGAGCATCTTCGCCGTGGTCCTGGGCAACGCCGTGGAGTTTTTCGACTTTGGTGTGTACGCAACCTTTGCGGTGATGATCGGCCACACGTTCTTCCCGTCCGACAGCGCCTTCGTCAGCCTGATGCTGTCGGTCACGGCGTTCGGTATCGGCTTTATCGTCCGGCCCCTGGGCGCAGTACTGATCGGCGCCTACGCCGACCGCGTCGGGCGCAAACCGGCGATGCTGTTGACCCTGGTAATGATGGCCGTGGGCACCGGCAGCATCGCGATATTGCCCGGTTACGAGACCATCGGTATCGCGGCGCCGATCCTGCTGGTGCTCACCCGCATGATCCAGGGCCTGGCCTGGGGCGGTGAAGCCGGCCCCGCCACCACCTACATCCTCGAAGCGGCGCCACCCCACAAACGCGGGACCTACGCCTGCTGGCAAGTAGTCGCCCAGGGCGTCGCAGCCATGGTGGCCGGGCTGGTAGGGTTCACCCTGACCAAGGTCATGTCCCCGGAAGACCTCAACAGCTGGGGCTGGCGCGTGCCGTTCGTGTTCGGCCTGCTGGTGTTGCCGATCGGCATCTACATCCGCCGCAACCTCGCCGAAACCTTCCACGGCCACGGCGAGCAAACCAGCACCGGCGACCTGGTACGGGAAGTCTGCGGCAAGCACCGGCGCGCACTGGTGCTGGGGTTGCTGATCCTTTCCGGCAGCACCATCACCCAGTACTTCCTCAACTACATGACCACCTTCGCCCTCACCGAACTGAAGCTTCCCACCAGCATTTCGATGCTCTCGACCCTGGTGGCCGGCGCCGCGATGGCCGTGTGCGCGGTGGCTGGCGGCATGCTCTGCGACCGCTTCGGGCGCCGTACGATCCTGATGACACCGCGGGTGGTGTTGCTGTTGATTTTGTTCCCGGCCCTGCAACTGATGACCGAGCACCCAAGCCCGGCGACCTTCCTGTTGACCCTGGCGGTACTCTCGGGCCTGCACGGCATGAGTGGCGCGGCGCTGATCGTGTTGCTGGTGGAAAGCTTCCCGAAATCCGTGCGCTCCACCGGTTTCTCCATCGTCTACGCCTTCGGTGTGGCGGCGTTTGGCGGCACCGCGCAGATCATCATCACCTGGCTGATCGGCACCACAGGCGATCCGATGTCACCGGTCTGGTACCTGCTGATCGCCAACCTGGTGTGCCTCACCGCCGCCTGGTTCGCCAAGGAAACCCGTCCGCCGCTGCCCGGCAGCCCGGCCCGCGAAACCCGGCTCACAGAAGCTTCGGTTCGCTGAATACCTTTTCCCACTGTCCCGCGTCTTTTCGCCACCGACCGGCAGCACCTGAAGGCCTGCCGGGACGGTCGCCTTACGTCTGATTTGTATGGGGATTTACCATGTATCCACGTCTTTTGCTGGCCGTCACCCTGGCGTCCAGCACCCAGGCTTTCGCCCAGGAAAACGCCCAGGCCAGCGCACCGGGCTTCCTCGAAGGCAGCACCCTGGACCTGAACCTGCGCCACTACTATTCCAACCAGCACACCCAACGCACCACCCACTTGAGCATCAAGAAAGCCGGCGGCGTCGAGCCCACGCGTGTACGGGAAACCTGGGTGCAGACCAGCATGCTCAAGTACAGCTCCGGCTACACCCAGGGCCTGATTGGCGTGGGCGTGGATGCGGGGATCTTCAGCGCGGTCAACCTGGAACGCGGGCACGGCAAGGTGGCCAATGGCGGCGACCGGGTGCTGGTGGACGGCGACGGCGATGCGATTCCCACCTGGAGCCGCCTGGGGGTGGGCGACGTGCGTTTTCGCCTGTCGAGCACCGAGATCAAGGCGGGTCGGCTGATGACCGACAATCCGATCCTGCGTTACAAGGACAACCGCGCCCTGCCCTCCAGCTTCCAGGGCGTGGGCTTGTTCAGCAACGAATTCGACTGGCTGTCGGTGCAGGGCGGCAGCTTCGAGCGGGCGATTCCACGCACCGGCACCGGCGCCGAAAAGCTCACCACCACCTTCGGCAACCGCGCCTACAGCGGCGCACGCATCAGCTACCTGGGCGCCACGGTAAAACCGGGTTACGGGCTGGAAGCCAGCGTCTACGCGTCGCGTTTCGAAGACATGTGGGACCAGACCTACGTCGGCCTGACCCACCGCATCGGTGACAAAAGCGACATCGCCTTGAAGACCGCCTTCAACTACTACCACACCAGTGACTCGGGCGACAAAAACCTCGGCTACATCGACAACAACGCCGCCAGCCTGGCCTTCACCGCCACGCACCTGGCCCACAGCCTGACCCTGGCCTGGCAGCAGGTATTCGGCAACGAATACTTCGACTACGTGTGGGAGTCCACCGGCAACTACATGGCCAACTCGCTGTACTCGGACTACAACGGCCCCAACGAAAAGTCCTGGCAGTTGCGCTACGACCTGGACTTCGCCGCCTACGGTGTGCCCGGCCTCACCGCCAGCCTGTGGCACGCCAAGGGTTGGGACATCGACGGCACCCATTACGATGGCGACCGCAACGGTCACAACACCGGCTACAACGTGCGCAGCCTGGATGGCGCCAAGCACAACGAAAACGGCTTGATGCTGGCCTATGTGATTCAGTCCGGAACACTCAAGAACACCGTACTGCGCACCATCGTCTACAACCATCGCGCCAGCGGCGGGCAGATTGACGGCAGCTACGATGAGTTCCGCCTCGTCGCCAATGTGCCGATCAACATCTTCTGAGGCTCAGGCTCAGTTCAGCGAACAACGCTGCATCGCCCCCGCCAGCATTTCCTGGCACTTGAGCACCGCCACCGAGCGGGGGCGGTTGCGGTACACGCAGAGGTCGATGCGGATGCGGCCGAGGTCTTCATCGGCGATCGGCACGGCGACCAGGCCGTCGCCCAGGTCCCGCACGTCTGCCTCGACCTGGGGCAAAATCAGCACCGCTGCCCGTTGCCGGGCCAGGCTCTTCTGCACTTCCAGGGAGCTGGTGGTGAACACCGGTTCGAGGGTGACGCCGCGTTTTTTTGCCGCCACTTCCAAGGCCTGGCGCACGCCGTAGGCCGAGTCGGGAATCGCCAGGGGCTGGCCTTGCAGTTCGCTCAATTCGATGCTGTCGCGCTGGGCGAAGGGGTGTTCGGCGCTGACCAGCACCCGGTGCCATAACTGGCAGTGGGCGGTGACTTCGACGTCGGCGCGCTCTTGCAGGTAGAACGCCAGGCCCAGGTCCGCCTCGCCGCTGCACAGGGCGTCGAGGGTGGCCGAGGCGCTGGCGATCACGATGTTGAAGGTGACCTTGGGGTGGGCGCGGTAGAAGGTGGCGAGCACCGGCGCGAGCACGGTGGAAACGATACTTTCTGACACATGGATGCTGATGTTACCGGCCACCTGGCTTTGGCGGCTGGCGATGACTTCGCGTACCTGGTCGAGGCCGCGCAGGGTTGAGGTGACTTGTTCGGCCAGGCACTCGCCCTCGGCGGTGAGGCGGATGCCGCGGGGGCCGCGCTCAATCAGGGCGGCGCCGAAGAAGTGTTCCAGGTGTTCGATCTGGCGGCTGACGGCGGTGGGGGTGACGTAAAGACGTTCGGCGGCCTTACGCAGGGAGGCGCAGCGGGCGACCTCGTGGAAATATCGCAAGGCGCGTAGTTGCATGGGGGTGCTCCTTTTTTTGGGGGTTGGGGTTGGGGGGTACGCAATTACTGCGCCATGCGGGTGTACATATCCGTTTCTTCGGTCACGGCGTCCTGCCGGTTTACCCGCTCTGCACTACCCGCGTTCGCTCAGATCAAGATCAAAAGCAGATCTGCTTTTCTGTGGGAGCTGGCTTGCCTGCGATGCAGACAACTCGGTGCATCAGGTACACCCAGTTGATGCCATCGCAGGCAAGCCAGCTCCTACATTTGACCGTGCCCGCTTTAGC